>DATFWW010000271.1:0-4279 GCA_035258825.1 Myxococcota bacterium | reverse complement strand
CGCGCGCTTTACCAGCATAGTGACCGCGCCAACGCTCCGTTCATCGCCATCAATTGCGCGGCGATTCCTGAGACGTTGCTGGAGAGCGAGCTGTTCGGCCACGAGCGCGGCGCATTCACGGGCGCGGTCGCGCGTCGCATCGGGCGCCTCGAGCGCGCGGGCTCGGGCACGCTGTTCCTCGACGAAATCGGCGAGCTCGACGCCGCGCTCCAGGGGCGCCTCTTGCGCGTCCTGCAGGAGCGCGAGTTCGAGCGGGTTGGCAGCAGCGAACCGCGCCGGTTCGCCGCGCGGATCGTCGCGGCCACGCAGCGCGACCTCGCGCGCGACGTGCGGGCGGGGCGCTTCCGCGCCGACCTGTTCTACCGACTCGACGTGATCCGGATAGAGATCCCACCGCTGCGCGAGCGCCGCGAGGACATCCCGCCGCTGTGCGCCGCCGCGCTCGCGCGGATCGCCGCGCGCCACGGCTCGGCTCCGCCGCGGCTCGGCGACGCCGCGCTCGCAGCGCTCGCGCTGCACGCGTGGCCCGGCAACGTGCGCGAGCTCGAGAACGCGCTCGAACGGCTGTGCGCGCGCTTTCCGGGCACCGCGGTGGGCGCGGGCGAAGTGCGCGACGCGCTCGGCCTGTTCGCCGCGCTGCGCGACGACCTCGTGTGCGAGGCTTCCAGCGCACGCGCCGACATCGCGCGCGCGCTGCGCGACGCGAACGGCAACGTCGCCGCCGCCGCGCGCTCGCTCGGCGTGCCGCGCACCACGCTGCGCCGCCGCATCGCCCAGGCGGTGATCCGTGTATGATCGCGCCCGCAAGTCTCGCGCAGCGAGGCGAAGCCGGGCGAAGGAACAGGACTTGGATCTCTTCGCGGCGCTGCTCTGGTACGTCGCGCTGCTGTTCTCGCTGTGCTGCCACGAGGCCGCGCACGGGTGGGCGGCACAGCGCGGCGGAGACCCCACCGCCTATCTCGGCGGCCAGGTGACGCTCGACCCGCGGCCGCACATCCGGCGCGAGCCGTTCGGCACCGTCGTGATGCCGCTGCTCTCGTACTCGGCGGCGGGCTGGATGATCGGCTGGGCGAGCACACCCTACGACCCGCACTGGGCCGCGCGGCATCCGCGTCGCGCGGCCTGGATGGCGCTCGCGGGCCCGGCTGCGAACGCGGGGCTCGTACTCCTCGCCGCGCTCGCGGTGCGCCTCGGTCTCGCCGCGGGCGTATTCGACGCGCCCGCTTCGATCGCGTTCGACCGCGTGGTCGCAAGCGTGTCCGACGGCGTGTGGGCGACGATTGCGTCGCTGGTCTCGATCCTGTTCACGCTGAACCTCGTGCTGCTCGTGTTCAACCTGATCCCGTTGCCCCCGCTCGACGGCGCCGGTGCGCTCGGTCTGATGCTGCCCGAACGCCTCGCGCTGCGGCTGCGGCTCGCGTTCGCGCGGCCGGGGTGGGCGTGGATCGGAATCGTCGCGGCGTGGATCGCGATCGGCGAGGTCCTGCCGCCCGTGCACCGCGCGGCGATCCGGCTGCTGTATCCCGAATTCGCCTACTCGTAACGGGTCAAGTCAAGCGGAGCCGCGGTAGGCAAACGAGGCCGCGGGCTCGCCCGCGGCCTCACGCGCGCGCAGCACGATCTCGTGCGCGGGCGCGAGCGCGCACGCGGGATCGGTGGCCGACGCGTCGCCCGTGAGCGCGAACGCCTGGCAGCGGCAGCCGCCGAAGTCGCGTACGCGCTCGGGGCAGTCGCGGCACGGCGCGCGCATCCACGCCTCGCCGCGGTACGCGTTCATCCCCGGCGCGTCGGACCAGCACTCGGCGAGCGCGCGCTCGGGTACGCGCCAGAACTCGAGCCCGGGCAGCTCGGCCGCGCCGTGGCACGGCAGCACGCGCCCATCGGGCGCCACCACGAGGCTCTGGTGGCCCCAGCCACCCATGCACGGCTTCGGCCGGTCGCGGTGATAGTCGGGCAGTACGAACAGGATCTCCATTCCCGGCGACTCGCGGCGCAGACGCGCCACCTCCCGCGCCGCCGCGTCGAGCTGCGCGCGCGTGGGGAGCAGCGCCGCGCGGTTGCGCAGCGCCCAGCCCTGGTACTGCGCGTTGGCGAGCTCGAGCCGCGCCGCGCCGAGGCGGTGCGCGAGCTCGACGATCTCTGCCACGCGCGCGAGATTGTGCCGGTGCAGCACGACGTTGATCGTGAGGGGCAGCGCCAGATCGCGCACGGCGGCCGCGAACGCGAGCTTGGCGTCGAAGCACTCCGCGCCTGCGATGCGGTCCGCCGCCGCCTCCTCCGCGTCCTGGATCGAGAGCTGCACGCTGCGCAGGCCCGCGCGCGCGAGCGCGGCGAGCGCATCGCGGCCAAGCGTCGTTCCTGCGGTGACGAGGTGGGAGTAGAGCGACGCGCGCGTGGCGCCCGCGACGATCTGCTCGAGGTCGGGGTGCAGCGCGGGCTCGCCGCCCGTGAGCCCCACGTGCACGGCACCGAGCGCCGCGGCCTCACCGAACACGCGCGACCACGCCGGGCCGCCGAGCGCGTCGCGCACCGCGCGGTAGCCGATCGGATTCGAGCAGTACACGCAGCGCAGCGGGCAGCGATAGGTGAGCTCGGCGACCAGGTTGTACGGGCGCGGCGCGCTCACGGGCGCTCGCAATCGAGCACGCCGAGCTTCACCATCTCGTCGAGGAAGTCGTGCACGTCGTCCGCGATCTTCTCGACCTGCGGGTGGCGGTCGCGCAGCTCTGCTGCGATCGCGATCGCGGTGCGCTTGCCGTCGCAGAGCCGCAGGATCTCGCGCGCGCTGCCCGCGAGTTTCACCGCGCGCTCGGGCAGCACCACGAGCGGCTCCGGATCCTCCAGACGCGGTTGCGCGGCGCGCGCGAAGGCGAGCGCGGCGTGGGCCGCCTCGATCGCGTCGAGCAGGTTCCATAGGATCTCGCACTTGCGCTCGAGCGCGGCGACACAGCGGTCGCGGTCGGCCGCCGTGTGCGCGTGCTCGAGCACGTAGGCCAATCCGTATCGCGCGTCGCTGGGCGCCTGCACGGTGCGGCTGCGGAAATAGCGCAGGCCGTCCGCGTCGACCCACGGATAGTGCTTCTCGAACGCGGCGATCCGCTCGCCCATGATGTCGCCTGCGAACAGCTCGGTGAGCGAGGCGGCCACGGACTCGAGCAGGTCGTGGCTCTCCACGAACGCGACGTAGGCGTCGCACGCGCGTCGCACGCCCGGCAGCACGTCGCAGAGCGACGCCACGCGCTCCGCGTCGAGCCCGACTGCGCGCGCGAGGGCGAGCCAGAGCGCGAGCCCGCCCTCGCGCTCCGCCGTGCCGTCGTGGTCCTGGATGCGCCCGATCCAGCCGCGGCGGAACGCGGGATCGCCCGACTTCGCGAGAATCAGGCCGTCCTTCACCGGGATGCGCGTCTGGTAGTAGTAGCGGTTGGCGACCCACGTGCGCAGCTCGTCGCGCGAGAGCTGCCCCGCGTGCATGCGCAGATTGAACGGGTGGCGGTGGTGGTAGCGCTCGGCGCCGATCGCGCGCAGCCGCGCCTCGAACTCGCTCGCCGGCGCGCTCAAAGCTCCAGCTCCAGCCCGTCGTCGGCGATCTCGACGCCCGCGCGCCGCACGCGCGCGCGCTCGGGAGACGCCGCGTCGAGGATGGGGTTGGTGCAGTTCATGTGGACGTAGTAGGTCTTCCCGGGCAATCCGGCTAGCGCGGCGAGGGTGCCTCTTTCACCCGCGATCGGCGCGTGGCCCATCGCGGCGGCGTCGGGCGCGCCGGGCTTCACCGCGCGCAGCTCGTCGGCCGTGAAGAAGGTGCCGTCCACGAAGCGCACGTCGGCGGCCGCGAGCTCGGCCGCGGTGGCGGAATCGAGCGACGATAGGCCGGGCACGAACGCGAGGCGCGCGCCGGTTGCGCGCTCGGTGATGCGCAGACCCGTCGTCGTCTCGGCATGCGGCTTCGCGACGTGGCGCAGATAGCCGGGAACTTTGGGCGCCACGGGAAAGAAGCGCGCTTCGAGCGCACCGGCCCGGTCGAGCGGGGCCGACGCGTCGAGTGGGATCGAGCCCCAGATCGGCTGGAGCAGGCGCCACGCCGCGTTGTGATCGAGGATCGCCTCGCGCACCCAGTGCGTCGAGAGGATCCGGAACGACAGCGCCTCGCGCAGCACGAGCAGCCCGAGTACGTGATCGAGCTCGGCCGAGGTGAGTGCGATCGTGTCGAGCGGAACGTCGCGCGTGCCCGGCTTCGGGTGCAGCGCAGGGAACGCGGCGAGCTGGCCGCGCAGGTCGGGGC
>DATFWW010000270.1:0-31794 GCA_035258825.1 Myxococcota bacterium | reverse complement strand
TCGCGCGCCAGCGTCGCGGCAACGGCAGCGGGATCGCGGTGCAGCCGTTCGGCCTCGCACAGTCGTCCGCGGGGTTCGCGGCCGAGCTGCGCGCGACCCATCCACAGGGCACCGGCCGCGTGAAGGCGCAGCTCCAGGCGTGTCCGCCCGGAGTTCCGTTCGGCAACGGCAGCTGCACGAACGTGCTGACACCGACGTGGGTCACCGTGAACGGCGCGACGCCCGAGGTCTTGCTCTCGCAGACCTTCAGGGGCCTCGTCCACCACACGCTCTACCGCTGGCGCGCGCGGATCCTGCAGATCCCGAAAACCGGGCCGATTCCGACCAACCGGGCGCACAGCCCGTGGCGTCGCTTTGGCGCGCAGTCGGTCGAGGCGGACATCCGGTTGCCCGAGCCCGGACTTTGGCTCTCGTTCGCGAGTGGCGCGGAGCTCGTCGTGGCGCTCGCGCGGCGGCGGAGCTAGTCGCGCGCTACGGTTCGGGAGCGCCGCCCGGAGGAAACGTCATGGCTCTGACCGTGCTCGGGGGCGGAGTGTCCCCGTTCGTCCGCAAGGTCCGCGTCTTTCTCGCCGAGAAGGGCCTCGACTATCAACACGAGCAGGTGAATCCGTTCACGCCGCCGGAGGGCTGGCGCGAGATCAGCCCGCTCGGGCGGATCCCCGCGTTCAAGGACGGCGACAAGATCATCAACGACTCGTCGGTGATCTGCGCCTATCTCGAGCGCCGTTCCCCCGAGCCCGCGCTGTACCCGACCGACGACTACCAGTACGCGCGCGCCCTCTGGTTCGAGGAGTTCGCAGACGGCGGGATGATCGCCACGATGGGCCCGAAGACCTTCTTCCCGTGCGTCCTGAAGCCGCTGTTCGGCGGCAAGAGCGAGCCCGATCCCGCCGACGTGGCAGCCGCCGAGAAGTGCGTCGCCGAGGAGTGCCCGAAGTTCTGGGACTACCTCGAGCGGGAGCTCGGCGACGACGAGTACTTCGTGGGCAATCGGCTCACGATCGCCGACATCGCGATCGCGACCGGGTTCGTGAACCTGCGCTATGCGGGCTTCGCACCCGAGCGCAAGCGCTGGCCGAAGCTGCGCGCGTTCATCGAGCGGATGCACGGGAGACCCTCTTTCAAGACCGCGACCGCGCAAGACGCGCCGTTCAGCAAGCGCGCGGGGCTGGTCAAGGACTGAGTCGGCAGAGCGCTGGGATTCTCCTGTTTCGCCGCCGCGCCGGGGTGGTCGAGGTGTTCCTCGTCCACCCCGGTGGGCCGTTCTGGGCGAGGCGCGACGACGGCGCGTGGTCGATTCCGAAAGGCGAGATCGAGCCCGGCGCCGATCCGCTCGCGACGGCGCAGCGCGAGTTCCGCGAGGAGACCGGCTTCGATCTGCGCGTCGATCGGTTCGATCCGCTCGGATCGGTGCGCCAGAAGGGCGGCAAGGTCGTGCACGCGTGGGGGGCCGAGGGCGACTGCGACGCGGCCGCGATCCGCAGCAACACGTTCATGATCGGGAAGCGCAGCTACCCGGAAGTGGATCGCGCGGGCTGGTTCGCGCTCGACGATGCGCGCCGAAAAATCCTCGGCGGTCAGCAGCCGCTCCTCGATGCGCTGGAGCGGCTACTTGCGCCGCCAGCGCGTACCGGTGGCTGAGTCGAGCAGCTCGATCCCGCGCTCGGCGAGCTCGTTGCGGATCTGATCCGCGCGCGCCCAGTTCTTCGCCGCGCGCGCAGCGTCGCGCTCGGCCACCAGCGCGTCGATCTCCACATCGTCGGCGCCGCGCGCGGGTGCGTTGGAGACCACGCGGAAGATGCGGTCGAACTCGCGCATCGCG
Organism: Myxococcota bacterium; assembly: GCA_035258825.1. Lineage (GTDB taxonomy): Bacteria > Myxococcota_A > UBA9160 > UBA9160 > SMWR01 > JAHEJV01. Next base: position 29,972 of record DATFWW010000270.1, on the reverse strand, counting down.
GCGATCGCACGCGCCGCGTCGGCCCGGCCCGGCTCGGCGCGGTTCACCGCGGTCATGAACGTGTGGACTACCGCGAGCGCGACCGAGGTGTTCAGGTCGTCCTCGAGCGCTGCGGCGAAGTCGCGGCGCGCGGTCTCGATCGCATCGGCCACGGCGGGGCGGGCGGCACCCTCGGGCCGCTCCGCCATCTCGTAGTGCACGAAGTGGTCGAGCTTCGCGCGCGTCTTCGCCGCCTCGTCGAGCAGCGCGAGGTCGAAGGGCAGGGGAGAGCGGTAGTGCGTGCGCAGCAGGTACAGGCGCAGATCCGGGCCCGAATAACCCTTCTCGATCAGCTCGGGGATCGTGAACAGCGCGCCCGCGCGCTTGCTCATCTTCTCGCCGCCGACCTCGAGCCAGCCGCAGTGCACCCAGTGGCGCACGAACGGCACGCCCGTGACGGATTCGCTCTGAGCGATCTCGCACTCGTGGTGCGGGAACTTGTTGTCGGGGCCGCCCGTGTGGATGTCGAGCGTGTCGCCGAGATACTTGCGCGACATCGCCGAGCACTCGATGTGCCAGCCCGGGAAGCCGCGTCCGAACGGCGAGTCCCACTGCATCAGGTGCTTCGGGTCGCGCTTCCAGAGCGCGAAGTCGGCGGGGTGACGCTTCTCACTGCGCTCCTCCACGCGCCCCGACGCGCCCGCCTCGAGCTCCGCGAGCGTGTTGCCCGACAGCGCGCCGTAGCGCGGGAACGAGCGCACGTCGAAGTAGACGTTGCCCTCAGCCCGATAGGCGTGGCCGTTCGCGAGCAGCGCCTCGATCATCGCGATCATCTCGGGCACGTGCTCGGTGGCACGCGGGTAGTGGTGCGCGGGCACGATCCCGAGCGCCGCGAGGTCCTCCTTGAAGTTCGCCTCCTCCTCGCGCGCGATCTGCCACGGATCGAGCTTCCGCCGAGCCGCCTCCTTCTGGAGCTTGTCCTCGCCCGTGGCGTCGGCGGCATCGTCCTGGGTGAGGTGACCGACGTCGGTGATGTTCATGATCTGCGTGACGCGCCGGCCCTGCATCTCGAACGTGCGCCGCAGCAGGTCCGCGAGCATGAATGCGCGGAAGTTGCCGATGTGCTGACGCTTGTAGACGGTCGGCCCACAGTGGTACATGCGCACTTCGCCCGCGACCTGCGGCTGGAGCTCCTCCACGCGCCCGGTCAGGCTGTTGTGCAGGCGCATCGCCATCGCCGGTCGCTCAGGGCAGCGCGGCGATGTACGCCACCCACGCCGGATCGTCCGGCGCGCGCTTGGCGCGGTAGTACACGCCGGTGCCCTCGTTGCTCTTGCGGTCCGTGCGCTCCCAGTAGGTCTCGGCCCGCGAGAAGCCCGCGTCGTATAGCGCGTCGCGCACCTCGGGGATGCTCCAGAGCCGCCAGTCGTAGTGGAACGCGCGCTCGATCCGGCTGCCGTCCGGGAACTCGAAGTGGATGTAGTTGACGGCGCGGTTGTTGATCGGATCGAACAGGTCCTGGTCCCAGACGTAGTCGAACTCGTCGTGGTCGCGCGTCTCGGTCATCGTGCGCTGCGAGTCGGCGCCGCCGTACAGGTCCACCACGAAGAGCCCGCGCGGCCCGAGCGACTCGTGGGCGCGGCGGAAGTAGGCCAGGAGGTCGGACCGGTCCTTGAAGACGAAATAGGAGAAGTTGAAGCCGACCGTCACGTCGACCGCCTCGTGCTTGACCTCGCGCACGTCGCCCTCCAGGAGAGTCACGCGCGCGGCGCTCTCGGGGCCGAGCTTCGGGAAGCTCCTCCTGCGCGCCCACGCGAGCGGCCCCGGATCGATGTCGATGCCGAATGCGCGGTTCTCGACGTCGGCCTTCACCCACGCACAGCACAGCGCCGCCGTGCCGCAGAAGTCCTCGCGCAGCACGTGCGGATCGCGGTCGTAGTAGGTGCGATACATGCGCTGGAGCAGCGCGACGTCGCCCTCCGGGTCCTGCACCGCCGCTTCGTAGAGATCGTAGAGATCGGCCGCCTCGGCCTGCGACTGCGCGCGGCTCCTGCCGCGCCTCCTGCGTGCCATCGCGCTTTCACCCCCTGAACGCCCGCGCGCAGTCTACTCTTTCCAGCCCTCGGTGGCGCCGCGGATCATCGCGAACGGCCCGACCGGCCAGTTGAAGGTGTCGACCATCAGCTGGTTGACGTCCTCGCGCGAGGCGATCCCCTCGTCCACCACGCGCTGCGCCTCACGGATCATCGCGAAGTAGATCCGGTTCGCGACGAAGCCCCAGGCGGTCGGGAAGTCCTTCACGACGATCGGGTTCTTGCCGCAGCGCGACGCGAGCTCCCGCACGCGCTGCACCGTCGCATCCGAGGTCTTCGGGGTTACGACGATCTCTGCGAGCCGCATGATCGGCGGCGGCGACGCCCAGTGCCAGCCGATCACGCGGTCCGGGCGGTTCGTGACCGCGGCGAGCGCAGTGATCGGGAAGCCCGACGTGTTGCTGGCGAGGATCGCCGCGGGGGCCGCGCGCGCGTCGAGATCGCGGAATACCTGGAGCTTCAGGTCGAGGCGCTCGGGCACGCACTCGAGCACGAGGTCGCACGCGACCGCCTCGTCGAGCGAGGGCGTGAACGCGAGCCGCCCGAGCGCGGCGTCGGCGTCGGCGCGCGCGAGCTTGCCGCGCGCCACGGCCCGCTCGAGCCCGTAGCGGCCCGACACCGCATTCTGTCGCCCTCGCTCGAGCGCCTGCGCGTCGATGTCCGTGCACACGGTGCGGATCCCCGCGCTGGCCAGGGTCTGCGCGATCCCGCTGCCCATCACGCCCGCTCCGATCACGCCCACGCGGATGTCTTCGGCCACGATCTCCTCCTCAAGATGATGTCTGCCGGCTGCGCCAGGCGAGCAGGCGCTCGCGCAGCGCGCTGGGGTTGTTGCACGCGGGGTCGGCTGCGACCGCCTTGCCGAGATGGCGCAGCGCGCGGCCCACCTCCGGCCCCGGGCCGCAGCCGAGGATCTCCATCACGGCGCGGCCGTCGAGCGCGAGCGGGGTCTCGTCCTCGTCGGCGATCGGCGCTCGCGCGCGGTCGCTCGCGCGGCGCAGCGCTTCGAGGCGCTCGCGCGCTGACGTGCCTTCCCGGCGCAGCGCGATCTCCGCCTCGCGCAGCGCGAGCAGGCCCGGCAACAGCGCGCTCGATCGCCGTACCAGGCGGCGAAACGCGGCATCGTGGGTCGGGTCGGCGACCGCGTCGATCGGGTGGAGGTGGAGCAGCCGCTCGACCGCGACCACGCGCGACCGCGGCTCGCGCAGCCGGCGCAGGATCCGCACCGCGCGCGTGCCGCGCAGCCAGGCCGCGAGGCGCAGCTCGAGATCGGGCGGCAGCGAGGCGACGATCGCCGCCGCGTCGTCGGCGACGCCCTCCGCGATCACGGCTTCGAGGCCGCACTCGCGCAGCAGCGCGAGGCCGCGGTCCGCGAAGCGGCCGAGCAGCAGCGCGTGGAGCTCCCCGCGCACCCGTGCCTCGCGCACCTCGATGATCCGCTCGGGCTGCTCGCGCAGCGCGGCGGCGAGCGACGCGGCCGGCGTGAGCCCGCGCGTGGCCACGAGCCGCACCGCGCGCAGCATCCGCAGCGGATCCTCGGCGAATCGCTCGCTCGGCCGGCCGACGCAGCGCAGGCGTGACGCGGCGGCGTCGGCGCAGCCTCCGAACGGGTCGAGCACGCGCCCCTCGGCGTCCGCCGCGAGCGCGTGGAGCGTGAAGTCGCGGTGGGCGAGCTCGCCGCAGATGCCCGACGCGTGCGCGTGCGGCACGAGATCGATTGGACCCGCCGCGCTCGGCAGCAGCACTCGCCGCAGCTCCGGGTCGAGCGGGACCGCACTCGCAAACAGCGCGAGCAGAGCGCGGCCGTCGGCCGCGGTGGCGATCTCGAAGTTGTGCACGGGCTCGCCCGCGATCAGCGCGGCCACCGCCGCGCCGACCACGTGTGTCTCGTGTCCGCGCGCGGCGATCCGCGCGATCGCATCCGCGACCGCGGGCGGGAGGCGGACCGGTCCGGGGTCGCTCATGCGCGCCAGTGTACAAGTCGGTGTACCGTATGCGCGCATGCGCGGTGCGACGCGAGCCGAACCGTTCGTACCCCGATCGGGGTTCGGGCCGGGCGTGCTCGTGCTGGCCTTGGGTGCGAAGAGCGGCGAGCTCGCGCGCGACGCGGGCGAGCGGCTCGCGCACCACGGCTTCGTCGCGTCGGCGCCCGAGCTGCCCGCGCCGTCCGACGACACGCCGAGCGAGGCCGAGCGCGGCGCCGTCGATGCTGCGATCGAGCAGCTGTTCTGCGAGCAGGCGGTCCACGGTCCGCGCGTGGGCGTGCTCGGCTTCGGGCGCGGCGGGCGGCTCGCGATCGACGCCGCTGCGCGCGGCGCGCGGGTGGCGGTGGTAGTCGCGCTCGACGCAGACCTGGATCCGCGCACCTTCGACGGATCGCTCGCGCGGCTCGACGCGTTCGTGCTCGCGGTTTTCGCCGGAAAGGGCGCCGGTGCCGCGCGCGGCGATCCCGCCGAGCTCGAGCGCCGGCTGCGCGCGGAGCAGATCGCAAACGACGTGCGCACGCAGCCCGGCGCCGGCGAGGGATACGCCGATCCGGGGCGGCCCGATTGCTACGACGCCAGCGCCGCACGCGCGAGCTGGGACGCTGCGCTCGCGCGGCTCCGCTCGGAGCTCTGAGATGGCGAGCGCCGTGCAGAGGGTGCCGCGCGCGAGCCGGGGGGAGCCGGGCGTCCTCTCGCGGCTCGTACCCGCGCCCCTGCGCGCGCTGCTCGACGAGATCGACGAACGCACCGCGCGCCTCCCGACCCGGCTGAACGAATACGGATATGACCCGTTCGGCTTCGATCCGGTTTCGATGCGTTATTCGAACGTCTTGATGGCCTGGGTCTACCGGCACTATCTGCGCGTCGATGCGCGCGGTGTCGAGCGTGTACCGCCGGGGCGCGTGCTGCTGATCGCCAATCACGCCGGCAATACGATGGCCTGGGACGGCTCGATGCTCGCGATGGCGATGTTCCTCGAGGCGGAGCCGCCGCGGCTCGTGCGCGGCATGGCGGAGTACTTCATCCCGACGGTGCCGTTCCTGAACACGTTGCTGCACCGCTCGGGCAGCGTGGTCGGTCGACCCGAGAACTGCGCGCGCCTGCTCCAGCAGGGAGAGGCGATCATGGCGTTCCCGGAAGGCGAGCGCGGCTTCGTGAAGACCTATCGCCAGCGCTATCAGCTCCAGCGGTTCGGGCTCGGCTTCATGCGGCTCGCGCTCGAGACCGCCACGCCGATCGTGCCGATCGGCATCGTGGGCAGCGAGGAGCAGTCGCCCGGGCTCGCCAACATCCGCCCGCTCGGGCGGCTGATCGGCTCGCCCGCGTTTCCGATCACGGCCACGTTCCCGTTCCTCGGGCTGTTCGGCTTCCTGCCGCTGCCGGTCAAGTTCCACCTCCACTTCGGGAACCCGATGGAGTTCGAGGGCGACCCGAACGAGGAGGACGCCGCGATCCAGGAGCGCGTCGGCGTGGTGAAGCACGAGATCCGGCGCCTGATCGCGGACGGGCTCGCCGCGCGGAAGAGCTGGTTCACCTAGAACGCTGCGCGGCGCATCACGGAACGCGGCAGCGCGCGCACCGCGAGCATCACCGCCTGCCAGATCGCCGGCGCGTAGACCACGGGTGTGCCGAGGTCGAGCGCGCGCACCACGCGGCGCGCCACGTCGTCGGGCCTGCCCGCGAACGGCGGCGCAGCGACGCCCTCCGTCATCGCGGTGTGCACGAAGCCCGGCTTCACGGTGATCACGCGCAGGCCCTCGGAGTGGTAGCGGTGGTCGAGACCCTCGAGGTAGGTCGTTAGCCCCGCCTTCGCCGCGCCGTAGAAGACCTGCGGCGTGCGCCCGCGGTCGCCGGCGACCGACGAGAACACACAGAGGGTGCCGCCGCCGCGCGAGAGCAGCCGCGTGCGGGTCGCCTCGCACCACTCGATGCTGTGCGCGAAATCGGCGGCGAGCAGGTCGCGGCGGTACTGCGCATCGGACTCGAGGACGTCCTGTGTCGCGAACAGGCCCGCCGAGAGGATCGCGGCGTTGAATCCGTCGAGCGCGCGGTCGGCGGCGTCGAACGCGGCGCCGAACCCGGCCGGGTCGAGCAGGTCGCAGTGCGCGCTCGCCACGGGCGCGCGCGCGCCGCGTACCTCGAGGTCGCGCGCGCTGCGCGCGAGCGCATCGGGATCGCGCCCGAGCAGGAACAGCCGCTCGCCGCGCGCCGCGAGCGCGCGCGCGACGGCGCGTCCCATCCCGCGCGTCGCTCCGAGCAGCACCGCCTTCACGGCGCCGGATCCAGGAGCCGCTGGGCGAGCGCGCTCGCGAGGCGCCGATCCGGGTCCCATTTTCGCCGCACCTCGTTCCAGCGCGCGAGGCGCGGCTCCATCGCCGCGAAGTGGTGGCGGCGCGTGAGCGCGTCCTTGGACAGGTAGATCCGGCCGCCCGCCTCGATCACGAGCTCGTTCAGCGCGTCGACGACGGCCTGCGTGTGCTCCGCGCGGTAGGGGAAGTCGAGCGCGAGCGACATGCCGGCCATCGGGAAGGAAAGCGTTCCCTTGCCTTCGGCTCCGCAGTCCTTGATCACCGACACGGGCGACGCGCCGCCCATCCGGGAGACGACCTCGAGCAGGCGCCGGAAGACCCCGCCTCCGTCTCGCCCCGGAACCACGCACTGGTACTGGACCATGCCGCGCCGCCCGTAGAGGCGGTTCCAGTGGCGGATCCCGTCCAGCGGGTAGAAGAAAGCCTGGGGATGGACGATCCGGTCACCGGAGTGCCCGCGGTGTGTGCGGAACCACAGCGTGTTGAACAGCTGGATGCTCCAGGAATCCATGACCCAGCCCGGTAGATCGAACGGCACGGCGAGGCGCTCGCGCGCGCGCGGCGGCGCCGCGGGCGCTTCGTGCTGCTCCGCATAGCGTCCGCTCGTGACGATGCCGCGGCCGAGCGACCGGCCGCGCGCCGTGGTATCGACCCACGCCGCCGCGAAGGGCGATCGCGCGCTCGCGGATCGCAACGCCGCGATCAGCTCATCGAAATCCTGAACGCGCTCGGTGCGGCCCCGGATCCAGCAGCTCGGGATCCGCTCGAGCTGGACCTCCACCTCGAGCACGTGACCCGTGAGGCCCATGCCGCCCAGCGTGGCGCGGAACAGATCGGGCTCGGACGCGTCGTCGATCTCCAGCACGCGTCCGTCTCCGACGCGCATGCGCAGCGCGCGGACGTGTTCGCCGAAGCAGCCTGCGACGTGATGGTTCTTGCCGTGCACGTCCGAGGCGACCATCCCGCCGAGCGTTACGTACTGGGTGCCCGGAGAAACGGGCGTGGCCCAGCCGCGCGCCGGGAAGATCTCGTTCAGCGCGCGCAGCGAGAGCCCCGCCTCGGCGCGCAGGATCCCGGTCTCGGCGTCGAAGGACAGGATCCGATCGGCGCACCGCGTGCACAGCGCGGTCCCGCGCGCGGGCAGCGAGGCGTCGCCGTACGATCGGCCGAGCCCGCGCGAGAGCGCCGCGTCCGCGCTCGCGGCTTCGAGGTCCTCCGCCTCGTGTTCGTGGGCACGCACGACCGGGTAGCGACCCCAGCCGGAGATTTCCTTCATTTGCACGCTCACCGGATCGGCACGCGAGGAGGCAACTTTCGCGCTGCGAGCCGAAGGCGAGCGATGACCATAAGACGACGCGAGCGTACCGCAGCGGTTTGCCGGTCTGCCCGGCTACCGGACTTGGAAACGCTTCATCTTCTTGTAGAGCCCTTCGCGGGTAAGTCCGAGCCGCCGCGCCGTTTCGCTTCGGTGTCCGGCGTTGCGATCGAGCGCGGCGCGGATCACCGAGGCCTCGACGCGCGCGAGCGTCTGGCGCAGCGTCTCGGCACCGGTGTCCTCGAGGCCATCGAGCTCGGCCGGCGGGGCCTCCGCGGCGAGCGGGTCGAAATGCTGCTCGCCCAGCGCACCTCCTCGACCCGCGAGCACGAGCGCGCGCAGGATCGCGTTTTCCAGCTCGCGGACGTTGCCCGGCCAGCGATGCGCGAGCAGCCGACGCCGAGCGCCCGGGGAGAGCGTGCAGCCCGGTACGGCCTCCCGGTCTCCGTGGAGCTCGAGGAAATAGTCCGCGAGCGCGATCACGTCCTCGGGCCGGTCGCGCAGCGGGGGGATCCGGATCGGGAACACGTGGAGCCGGAAGAACAGGTCCTCGCGGAAGCGCCCGCGCGCGACTTCGCGAGCGAGGTCGCGGTGCGTCGCGGCGATCAGGCGCACGTCGACCTCGCGCGATCGCGTGCTGCCGAGCGGGCGTACCGTGCGGTCCTGCAGCACGCGCAGGAGCTTCGCCTGGAACGCGCCCGAGGTCTCGCCCACTTCGTCGAGGAAGAGGGTCCCCTTGTGCGCCTCTTCGAACGCGCCGCGCCGATCGCGCTCGGCGCCCGTGTAGGCGCCGCGCGCATGTCCGAACAGCTCGCTCTCGAGCAGCGAGTCCGGTAGCGCGGCGCAGTTGATGGCCGTGAAGGGCTGTCCGGCGCGAGCGCTCGCGGCGTGGATCGCGCGCGCCACCACCTCCTTGCCCGTGCCCGTCTCCCCGAGCAGGAGCACCGCGACTCGTGACCCCGCGGCGCGTTCCGCGAGCGCAGCGACGGCGCGCATGCCCGCGGATTCAGCGATGAACGCGGGCCGCGGCGGCGGTGGGGGGCTCGCGGAAGCGCCGTTGCACAGTGCGAGGAAGTGGTCGGCGAGATCGGGATGCTCGCCGCTCGCCGGCAGCACGGCTGCCGCGCCGCGCGCGAGCCACTGCGGATCGGGGTCCGCGTCCGAGGTCCACACGAGCACGGGGGGCTCGCCCGGACTGCGGCGCGCGAGCCAGCGATCCGCTCCGGGCGCTTCTGTGTCGAGCACGACCAGGTCGCAGTCGGGCGGCCGGTCGGGACAGCGCGCTTCCCACGCGATGTCGATGCGCGGATCGTCGGCGAGCTCGGCGCGGAATCCGCGCGCGGGCCCGATCCAGAGCAGGGTCTTGATGGGCATCGGTCCTCCCTGTCGATGGGGAGCACCGAGAGCAAAGTCCGTGCCGCGTGCGGAGCGCGCTGCGGTGCGGAGAGGCGTGAACGGGTGGCCGGTGGCCGGCCGCGGCCGGCCACTGCAAAAGAGAAGGGCCCGGATCGCCGCGCGGCGATCCGGGCCCGGGTTGTCCAGCGCGCGGGCGCGTTCGTCAGTAACGGCCGCGGTAGCCGGCGTCCCGGTCGTAGTACCGCCCATCGTGGTCGTCATTCCAGTCCGCCCGGCGGTGCCCCCAGCCGTAGCCGCCGTCATGGTGGCACCCGGCATGGCGCCAGTGCGGGCGCCCGTAGTAGATCGGGGCCGGGTAGTAGGTCTGGTAGTACGGCCGCTCGTACACGACGTGCGGCTCGTCGTACACCACCTCGTGCTGCACGACCACCGGGACCGGGAACGGGAACGGAGCCGAGAAGAAGAACCCGAAGTGCGGGTCCGCCTTCGCGGGAGCCGTGGTGATCATGAGCGTTCCGATCGCCACAGCGAGAGCGGACAGCGCGCCCACCTTGGTGCGCGAGTTCGAGGTCGCATTCCGGCGATACATATCCTGGTTCTCCTTTTCATCGAGGCGGCCGGTCGGAACCGGATCCCCTCACCGTGGCGTCGGACGCCACCCCCCGGTCGTATTCGCGAATCCGGTCAATGCGGCGCGCGCGAAGCGGTTTCGCTCCGTGACCGCACGTCAGGCCCCGCGCGAATTCCCGCCGGATTGTGACTGCCGTCACAGTCGCTCACGCGACGGCAACTCGTCCGCAAGACGGGGCGGATCCGCTCAATCTCTTGCGGAAGCGATCCGATGAAGGGGATTCGGGAGGCCCCGATGACCCTCGCCACGCGGGCGCTCGGACTCGCCGCCGCGGTACTCGCGATCGCCACTACCGCGCGCGCCGAGATCTACCGCTGGACGGATGCGGAGGGAAGCATCCACTTCACGGAGCAGATCGACCGCGTTCCGCCGGAGTACCGCAATGCCGCGCGCGAGAGCGCGACCGAGGCCCGCGGTCCCGATCGCGTCCACACCTACTCCACGGCTCCCCCGGACGCACCCGCCCGCGCGGCGGCCGATCGCGCGCCGCGCGGCGAGATCGAGGTCCCGTTCCAGCGGATCGGCACGCTGATGCGGGTCGACGCGACGGTGAACGATCTCGTGAGCGTGCCGTTCCTGATCGACACGGGCGCGAGCGGCGTGTCGATCCCGAGTGCGTACGTGGCGAAGCTCGGCCTGCGGATCCGGCCCGACACCCCAAGCGTGAAGATCACCACCGCGAACGGCGTGGTGGCGCGGCCGCTGATCTCGCTGCGATCGGTGGAGATCGATGGCGCGCGCGTCGAGGATCTCGCTGCGACTGTCGACCCGGGGATGGAGTACGGCCTGCTCGGCGGAGCGTTCTTCAACAACTACGTCTACCGCGTCGACGCCGCGCGCAGCGTGATCACGCTCGAGCCCAATCGCGAGATGCGCGGCGGGATGAACGAGGCGCAGTGGCGCGACCGCTTCCGCAGCTGGACCGATCCGCTGCGGAGGCTCGAGGCGTATCTGCGCGACCACAACTACCTCGACGAACACGAGCGAGCCTCGCTCGCGGTGCGCAAGCAAGAGCTCGAGGCGGGGCTCGCCGGCCTCGAGCGGAACGCGGACGAGCTCGGCGTTCCGCAGCGATGGCGCGAAGGAGGGGGATCATGAGAATCGCAGGCGCGATCGCAGCGCTCCTCGCGGTCGCGGCGCTCGCGGGCGCGGCGCGCGCCGAGCTGTTCCGCTGCAAGGGTCCAGACGGCAAGATGATCTACACCGATCAGAAGCACACCTGTCCGGGCGCGGATCCCTCGGAGCCCACGGGCGTCGTCCATCATGCCGAGACTCCCGAGCCGTCCCGTCGCGGCGCGGACGTCGCTCCCGCGGCGCACGCGCCCGGCGCAGCCGCAACCGATCCCGGCGCGGGAGCCGAGGAGTTCTGGAGGCAGAAGAAGCGCGACGCCGAGCAGCAGCTGGCGCAGATCCGCGCACAGCGCGAGCGGTTCGACATCTCCGCGGGACACTGCAAACGTCCCGGCGCCTACGTGGTGACCCGAGACGACGCGGGCATCCAGAAGGTCGCCAACTGCTCCGAGCTGCTGCGCGAGTTCCACGCACTGGAGGCGAAAGAAGCCGCCGCGCGCGACTACCTCGCCAGCGGGTTGTCGGACGAGTGTCGCCGCGCGGGCTGTCTGCCGGGCTGGGTGCGTTGACTCCGCGCGACACCGCTGGGGTAGACTGCGCGCCGTGTCGGCCCCGCGCGACCCCTGGCTCCGCTTCACGCTGATCTTCGCCGCGCTCGCGGTGCTCTCGGAGCTCGTCTACTACGGCGTCGCGCTCGAGAGCGCGCTGTTCCGCGACTACCTCGCCGGGGTGGCCCGGATCAGCGCCTGGATCCTCTCGCTGTTCATCGACGGCGTGCGGGCGGACGGCACCGCGGTCGCGGGTCGCCTGTTCTCGGTCGAGATCTCCCGCGGCTGCGATGCCTGGCGGATGTGCGCTCTGCTCACTTCCGCGATCGTCGCGTTCCCCGCGCCGCTCGCGCGCAAGATCTGGGGGATCGCGCTGGGGCTGCTCTGGCTGAACCTGCTCAACTTCGTGCGGATCGTCGGACTGTTCCTGATCGGCGGCTACGCCTATCCGCACTTCCAGCGCTCGCACGAGATCTATTTCCCGATCTTCCTGATCGCCATGACGGTGGCCGCGTGGATGTTCTGGGTGCGGCGAGCGACGCATGAGCGGTTCGGCCATGCGACCCCGGCCTAAGCCGGTTCTCTGGTTCGCCGCGCACGCGATCGCGCTGACGCTGCTGATCGGCCTCTGGCCCACCCCACGCGCGGCCTATCCCGCGCTGTTCCACGCGCACGCCAACGCGCTGCTCGCCCACCTGGACGCGCCCCGCGTGCGGCTCGGTCCCCCGTCGCGCGAATCCGGCCGCAAGACCGACACCGAGATGACCGGGGCTCCGCGCCCAGGCGCAGAGCCCGAGTGGCGCTCGTGGTTCAGCGTCGGCCGGATCGGCTACTGGCCGAGCGCGATGCTGGTCGCGATGCTGCTGGCGACGCCGCTCGCGCCGCTGCGGCGCGCGATCGCCGTAGCGGTTGGCCTTGCGCTCGTCGACGCCTTCACGCTCGCGCGGATCGGCGTCGAGATCGCCTACGCGAGCACGGCGCGGTTGGGCGCCGCCTCCGAAAGTGGGACCGGGCGCCTGCTGCTGCAGATCGGGTCGGAGTCGCTCACCGCGACGATTCCGAGCGCGGCATTCGTGCTCGTGTGCTGGGCGGTGATCGCGAGCCCGTGGCGCACGATCGACCTCGGCGCAGCGCGCGCCGCGCTCGGGATGGATCCGCACTAGCCGCAAGCGCCGCGAAGCGGCGCGGGCAGCGAGCCGGAGGCCAGCCGAAGTCGAAAGGTGGCCTGCGCTCTTTGCAACGGCGGCGGGGTTCGAGTCTTGGGTCGCGCTCTCAAAGCAGCGCCGAGGAGTGGTCCTCTTCGGACTCCGGATCCGGACGCACGACGCGCCCGGTCCGGCGGCGCTCGCCGCGCTCGCGCGCGGGTGTGGGATCCGGCGCGAGCGTTAGCACGGGTGCGACGGTTCGCTCGCGCTGGGGCAGTGGCGGCGCGAGCTCGAGCAGGCGCTCTCCGCGTCCGCGCCAGCTCTGGAACCAGCGCATGAGCGACCGGGCGCCGGGCGCCACCGAGAGCGCCGCCGCCCGGACGCGGCGCAGCTGCCGCTCTTCGCAGCGTTCGGCGAGCCCCTCGAGCAGCATCGACGCCTCGACCCGCTGGTCGGCTCGGCCGAGGTGGAGGGCGAGATCGAGCACCGTCTCGAAGTGCCACGGGTCGATCGCGCGTGCGCGCCGCAGGAGATGGATCGCCTGCGGGCGTTGGAAGTGGGATCGGAACTGCCGGCTGCCCTCGAGCAGGACGTCGATCGCCGCATCGGGCTCCGACTGCCGCACGAGCAGCCGCGCGAGCCCCTGCCACGCCTGGATCTCCTGCGGCAGCGCGTGCGCGGCTTCGCGAAACACCGCGATCGCGCGGTCCTCGCGGCCCTCGCGCAGCGCGGCGTGGGCGATCGCGCGGTAGCTGTTCCAGGCGTCGAAGTCCTGCCGCGTCGCAGCGAGCAGCGGCGCGAGGCGCTGGTGGATCTCGACGCTGTTGGGCTCGACGGCGAGCACCTGTCGGTAGAGCGCGATCGCGCGGCGCCACTGGCGCCGGATGCGCGCGCGGGAGGCCAGCTCGAGGATCACTTCACGGTCGAATCGCGCATCCGCGAAGCCCATTCCCGCGACTCCCAGCAGCGTCTCTGCATCGACCACCGGGACGGATTCCGAGCGTGATGGGCGTCACCGGCCGAGCTAGGGAGAGCGTTTGGTCCAGAAGGAGTCGAAGCTGCCGCAGTCGAGCCGCGGCAACGCCTCGCGGGGGATCGTCGTGCCGGGCGGTACGGGAACCGACTTCTCGCCCTCGAAGCGCTTGTCGACGACGCCATCGCCGTTGGTGTCCTCGTCCTGGTACTTCAGCGCGTCGCCGTCGTAGGTCTGCACGACGTCGGGCTTGTGGTCGTGGTTCGTGTCGGCTTCAACGCGCACGATCCGCCCGTCGGAGAGGAACTGGTGCGTGTCGGCGTACTGGCTGCCGGTGCTGTCGAGCAGAATCTCGGTGACGACGCCTCCCTTCACGATCGCGCGCGTGGAGAGGCGCTTCTTGTCCGGGCCGAGCAGGCATTGCGCAACCACCGCGCCATCCGCGGCCAGGAACAGCTTCTTGTCCGGGTTCTTGCCGTTCTCCCCGCTCGCCAGCTCCTGGACCCGGATGCTGCCGTCGGGGTTCAGGTGGTTCAGCACGTCCGGATGCCCCTGGCCCTTCGAGTCGAGGCCCTGGCGCACGATGTGCCCGTCCTCGAAATAGCTCCAGACGTCGATCCGGCAGTCGTCATTGGTGTCGCGGTATTCCGCGCGCACCTTCTCGTCGGGGCCGAACCACTGCTGGAGGTCGACACAGCCGCGGCCCTTCGTGTCCTGCTCGAGCCGCGCCGGCTTGCCCGCCTCGAACCAGACCGTGAGATCGGGCTTGCCGTCGCCGGTCCGGTCCTCGTCCTTGCGCAACACGGTGCCGTCGGCGTCGGTCGTGATCCAGAGGTCGGGCTTCCCGTCGCCGTTCGAGTCCACCTCCTGCACGCGTGTGCCCTTTGCGCCCGCGACGCTCTTGCGGTCCATGCGGCCGTCGAAGTCCGAGTCCTCCTCCTGCCGGTCGAGCGCGCCGTTCTTGTAGTAGGCGATCACGTCGGGCTTGCCGTCGCCGTTGCGGTCCTTCTCGGTCCGCACGAGTACGCCACCCTCGTAGAAGTTCACGGTGTCGAGCTTGCCGTCGCCGTCGGTGTCCTGCTGGACCCGCGCGGGCCGTTCCTGCGCGTCGAACACCGTCACGACGTCATCCACGCCGTCGAAGTTGCGGTCTTCGCGCTGCTCGGACTTGACCCCCGCTTTGTACGTGACGACCACGTCGGGCTTCCCGTCGCCGTTCTGGTCCGCCTCCGAGCGCGTGCGCTCGCCGCCCGCGTATTCCGTCGTCAGCTCGAGGCGGCCATCCAGATCCTGGTCCGATTGCTCGCGCACGAGCACGCCGTTCTCGTAGAACTTCACGAGGTCGGGCTTCCCGTCGCCGTTCGAGTCGATCTCCTCCCGCAGCGGCTGGTGCTTCGCGTCGAAGTAGACCACGGCGTCGGGCTTGCCGTCGCCGTTCGTGTCGCGCTCCTGCCGCTGCTCGACACCACCCTCGAAGGTGGTGGTGGAATCGAACTTCCCGGTTCCCTTCGTATCCCGGAGCTGGGACACGGGCACGCCGGCCTCGAACGTCGTGACGACGTCGATCTTCCCGTCGCCGTTGGTGTCGCGCTCTTCGCGGATCTTCTGGCCCGCTGCATAACGCGTGAAGACATCGAACTTGCCGTCGCCATCGGTATCGGCCTCGTCGCTCTCGACGCGCCCCTCGGCATCGAGCCGGCCGCGCAGGTCGACCTTGCCGTCGTGGTTGGTGTCCTCCTCGAAGCGTTCGGCGCGGCCATCCGCGAAGAACACGGTGCGGTCGGGAACGCCGTCGCCGTCGCGGTCCTCCTCGGTCTTAACGGGGCGGCCCTCGGCGTCGCTCGTGCGCCAGAAATCGGGCTTGCCGTCGCCCGAGGTATCGCGCTTGAGCGAGCGCTCGTGGCCCGTCGTCGGATCCAGCTCGATCCACGAATCGACCTTCCCGTCGCCGTTCGTGTCCTGCTCTTGGCGCACGAGGTGCTCGCCGCCCTCGTAGAAGTTCCAGAGATCGGTGCGGCCGTCGCCGTTCTCGTCCATTTCGACGCGCACGAGCTTGCCGCCCTCGAAGAACTCCCGGCGGCTGGGCGACTTCGCGCCCGGTGGCGTCACGATGCGCCGGACCAGCTGCCCCTTCTCGTGTTCCGCGCGGATCTCGAATTGTCCGTCGTGGTCCTCGTCGAGCTCCTCGACCGCGACGCGCTCGTCGGCGTCGAACGTGTAGCGCGCGTCGATCCTGCCGTCGCCGTCGCGATCCTCCTCCTGGGTCGCCTTCTTGCCGTCGCGGAACACCACGAAGGTGTCCTTGCGGCCGTCGCGGTCGGTGTCCGCCTCGCGGCGCAGGATCGTGTCGCCGTCGAAGGTCGTGACCACCTCGGGGACGTCGTCGCCGGTCTGGTCCTCCTCCTCGCGCACGCGCTTGCCGTGCTCGTAGAAGCGGCGCAGCTCGACGTGTTTGTCCTGGTTGGCGTCGATCTCCTCGAGGAGCTTGCGACCATCCGCGTCGAGCGTCACGGCCAGTTCGACGACGCCGTTCGCGTCCGCGTCGATCTCCTGGCGGTGTTCCTTGCCGTTCTCGAACAGGGCGACGCTGTCGAACTTGCCGTCGTGGTTGGTGTCGGCTTCGCGGCGCACGATCGTCTCGCCGTCCGGCGCGAAGTGCGTGATCACGTCGACCTTGCCGTCGCCGTTCGTGTCCTCTTCGACGCGCGTGCGGCGCTCGTTTTCGAAGTAGATCGCGACATCGAACTTGCCGTTGTGGTGGGTGTCCTGCTCTTCGGAGGTCTTCTTGCCATCGGGTCCGAAGTGCGCGCGCGTGTCCACCTTCCCGTCGCGGTTCGCGTCGATCTCCACCGTCTGGACGCGGCCCTTCGCGTACGTAGTCCAGCGATCGGGCTCGCCGTCGAAGTCGGTGTCCTCCTCGAGCTTCGCGGGCTGATCGCCGTCGTAGGTCAGCGTCGAGTCGGCCTTGCCGTCGCCGTTCTTGTCGTCGAGCTGGACGCTCGGCTTGCCCTTGCGGTACGTGACCCAGCGGTCCTTCTTGCCGTCGTGGTTCGTGTCCTGGTCCTGGCGCGCGGGGGTCTTGCCGTCGGCCTCGAAGTAGATCCAGGTGTCGACCTGGCCGTCGAAGTCGGTGTCGCGCTCGGCGTGTTCCGCGACGCCGTCCCGATAGAAGACGACTTCGTCGAAACGGCAGTCGCCGTTGGTGTCCTTGTGGCTCTCCGCGATCTTCTCGTTCTCGTCGTAGATCAGCTCGACGGGAGAGCAGCGGTGCTGCGCCTCGGCTGCTTCGGTGGGAACGGACCCGAGCAGCGCGAACGCGCACGCCGCGATCGCGACCCTAGCCGCCAACGGGGTTGCTGAACGTCCCGACGATCGGTCGGCTGGAGAGACAGCGCGCGTCCTCGGGCATCGGCGGGAAGGGCGCGGCCGCGCGCAGCGCGTCGACCGCGCTCGCGCCGAGCGCGTTGTCCTCGGCCTTCACGATCGAGACCTTGGAAGCCGATCCCGCGACGTCGAGGTGGAAGCGCATGGTGACCTTGCGCCCGGCGTCGACACCCGGCGGCAGCACCCAGCGCTCGTACATGCGCTGCCGCACGCCATCGAGGTAGGACTTCACCGCGGGCGAGTCGAGGCAGGACGTCTTGGACTCGATCGCAGTGCCGGCACCGCCCGGTGTGTTGCCGGCGAGCAATCCGTCTCCGATCGTCGTGTCGACCGAGACCACGACCGCACCGTCCGGCGAGCCGATCACGTCGCGGTCCGAGAGCACGCCCTCGCGCACGGAGCTGCCGTTGCCGCTGCCGATCTGGATCGGCGCGGTGCCCATCGTGGTGCCGGCCGCCACCGCTTCGACCTTGCGCGGCCCCACCGACGGTCCGACCACGCCCTCGACGCGCGTCGGACCGCGCACGGCCGGGCCCGCGGCGCTCTGCACGTCGACGGGGGACACCTGCGCGCGCGCCGCCGAGTCGAGCACTGAGACGTGCTCGACGACCGTGGTGCGCGCCTGGATCTCCGCGGGCGCCGTCGACGCGCCGAGCGCGTCCATCTGGATCGCCTGCGCGGCGACCACGGGCTTCGCCTCCGCGATGATCTTCGGATTCACGATCTGGGGCGCGACCGCCTGGACGGCGGGGGCGAACGGGAGGTTGCGGCGCATCGCGAGTGCCTTCGGGGCCGACGCGGGCTCCTGGGGCGGCGGCGGGGGTGGCGGCAGTTCTTCGCGGAGCAGCTGCACCGGGATCACGTGCTCCTCGATCACGGGCGCGAGCGCTGCGAGCAGCGCCAGTGCACCGAAGATCAACCCGTGGAACAGTGCCGATCCGGTTACGAACGCGCGCGTTCGCGCTCCGCCATCCGGATCTTCGTAGCCGGGATAGGCGAAGGCGCTCGAGAGCGCGGGCCCGATCGCGATCCGCTCCAGCGGCTCGCGGTGGCGTCGAGCGCTGCTGCGGCGGCCATGGATGATGAGGGGCAGGGAAGTCATCGTCGGGGGTCACTTGCGCTGGGGGGCACCGGGTCACCCGCGGCCGCCGCTCTCGCGGGGTGCACGTCCGGAATGACCTCATCGGTCGGCGGGCATCGTGAGGTGACCTCTATGAGTGCCATCCTCGACCGCAGAGGTCACGTGACGATTCGCCCGCGGCTCAGGTGGACGGCGCGGCGCGACGAAGAGGTTGTCGAGCCGTGCCGAAACCCAATCTAACGAGAGGGGGTACGGGGTGTCAAACCGGCTTCGAGGCGATAGCCTCGCGCAAACATCCCGTTAACTCGCCGACAATCTTAACGAAATCCTTGGGCGCGAATCCGCGGCGCCGGCCGCGTCCCGGGATCCCACCCGGTCCTCGCGCAGGAGAATTGCCGCTTTGCACTTCGCAAACTTCATCGGAATGTTTCAGCAGGGTTGGCTCACCACGTACCCGCTCCTCGCGGCCTCGGTGATCGCGCTCGGCGTCTTCCTCGAGCGGCTCTGGCGCTTCCGCGGCCTCCACGACGCCACGCGCGCGCTCACCAAGTCGACGATCGAGGCGCTCGTCCGGCGCGATCTCGACCGAGCCCAGAAGCTCTGCGAGCAGTCGAGCCAGCCGATCGCGCATATCTTCCTCGAGGCGATGCGCTGGCGAAACGTCCCGCTCGAGGACCTCGAGCGCGTGCTCGCCACCTCGCGGCACGAGGCCGCCTTCGAGCTCAAGCGCGGCCTCTGGGTGATCGGCACGATCGGCTCGCTCGCGCCGTACGTCGGCCTGTTCGGGACCGTGGTCGGCATCATCCGCGCGTTCGCGGACATGGCCGAGCACGGGGCGGGCGGCTTCGAGGTGGTGGCCTCGGGCATCTCCGAGGCGCTGATCGCGACCGCGATGGGCCTCGCGGTGGCGATCACGGCGCTGCTGTTCTTCAACTATCTCCAGACGCGCGTCGGCCTGATCGCGAGCGCCTATGCGCGGTCGTGCGAGCGGTTCGTGCAGGCGCTGCTGTTCCTCGAGTCCTCTTCGGCGCGCGAGGGCGGCGCGGCCGGCAGGGAGATGGCGCATGCCTTCGTACCGGCCCGATGACGACGACGATCTCGACGACGGCGTGGTCGCCGAGATCAACATCACGCCGCTCACGGACGTGTTCCTGGTCCTGCTCGTGATCTTCATGGTCACCACCTCGGTGGTGGCCAATCAGGGCAAGAACATCGACCTGCCGGGCGCGGCAGTCAGTGATCACACGCCGCAGGGCGTGACGGTCGAGGTGACGCCGGACGGCCAGATCGCCGTGAACAACGCCGCGGTGCGCATGGAGGACCTCCAGCGCGTGCTCTCCGCGGCGCTCGAGACCTCGCGCGAGAAGGTGGTGATCCTGCGCGGCGACAAGGCGGTGCTGCTCGGCCAGGCCGTCAACATCCTCGACCTCGCGCAGCAAGCCGGCGCGCAGGGCATCGCGCTCGCCACCAAGCCGCCGCCCGCGCAGGGCAGCTAGGCAAGCTAGGGCCGCCTCCCTCCGCTCGCGCGACGCAGTTCGCGCCTTCTTCGATGTATTTCCGTTCTCCGCAGCGGTCGGCGTGCTCTTGATGCCCGTCGTTCTGGTCGTTCTGGCCATGCGCCGTTCGGTGGCCGAGAAGGAAGCCCACGTCGGCGCGGAGTGAGGGATCCCTCCATTCTTCCGCTCCTCGATCGAGAGACGCGGCGCGAGATGGAGTCGCTCCGTTCTGGTGAGGCACGATCGGAGCGCGGCGGTACCGCTGGTACGACCCCTCGACGGGCGCTCGATGCCCGCACCGTCCGTGGCGAACCTCGGCTCGCGCGTGGTTGCGCCGCCGGCGACGCCGCCCGCGGACGGCTCCGAGGAGTGGAGTGTTGGTCCTCGAGGTCTGGCAGCCGTCCACGATTAGGAGCAGGCGTTGCCGACCCTGCGGCGATCGCGCGCCACATCGGTGCGAGCGGAAACCCGCGCATTCGTGGAACCATCCCGGCGATGGCGATCGCTCGCGATGCGATTGTCGTGCGCTGGGCGTTCGTGCGCGGGCTCGCGCTCGTGTGGTTCGTCGCGTTCGCATCACTCGCGGTCCAGATCGACGGGCTCGCGGGCCGCGATGGGATCCTGCCCGCAGCCGAGTACCTCGCTGCCGCGCACAAGGCCCTGGGGAGCGCGGCGATCGCGCGCGTTCCCACGCTCTGCTGGTGGCTCGGCGCCGAAGACGCAACGCTCACGGCGATGTGCGCGGCCGGCGAGGTACTCGCTCTGCTGCTCGCGTTCGGCGCGTTCCCGGGGCTCGTGTCGCTGCTGCTCTGGGCGCTCTATCTCTCGCTCGCGGTCGCGTGCACGACCTTCCTCGACTTCCAATGGGATGAGCTGCTGCTCGAAACGGGCTGGCTCGCGGTGTTCTTCGCGCCGTGGAAGCTCTGGGCGCCCGGCCTCTGCGCCGAGCGACCTCCCTCGTGCGTCGCGCTCGCGCTGCTGCGCTTCCTGCTCTGCAAGCTGATGTTTCTGTCGGGCGCGGCGAAACTCGCGAGCGGCGATCCGCACTGGCGCGATCTCTCCGCGCTCGAATATCACTACTGGACCACGTGCCTTCCCACGTGGACCGGATGGTATGCGAATCAGCTGCCCGCGTGGTTCCAGCGCGGGAGCGCGGCGGGGATGTTCGCGGTGGAGCTCGTGGCTCCATTCCTGCTGTTCGCGCCGATCCGTCTCGCGCGGGTCGCCGCGGTCGCGTCGATCGCCGCGCTGCAGATCGGGATCGCGCTCACTGGGAACTACGGATTCTTCAACCTGCTCACGCTCGTGCTGTGCGTGGCCGCGCTCGACGATGGCGCGGTGCTCGCGTGCGTGCCGGCGCGAATCCGCGCGCTCGTCCCGCCGCCGGGCGATGGAGCCCCGAGCGCGCGGTGGCGGAACGCGCCCGCACTCGCCATCGCCGCGATCCTCGTGCCGCTCTCGCTCGCACAGATGCAGGCGCGCGTGTTCGGTCACGGCTCGCTGCCGAGACCCGTGCTGCGTGTTCTCGTCGCGATGGCGCCGTTTCGCGCTGTGAATTCGTACGGTCTGTTCGCGACGATGACGACGCACCGCTACGAGATCGAGATCGAGGGTTCCTCAGACGGGACGCACTGGCGCGGCTACGCGTTCCGCTGGAAGCCCGGGGATCCCGCGCGGCGTCCGGAGTTCGCCGGGCTGCACATGCCCCGGCTCGACTGGCAGATGTGGTTCGCGGTGCTCTCGGACTGGCGCTCGCAGACCTGGTTCGCGCGCTTCCTCGAGCGGATCCTGCAGGGGTCGCCGCCGGTGCGGCGGCTCCTCGCGACCGATCCGTTTCCGGACGCACCGCCCCGCTTCGTGCGTGCCGTGGTCTTCGACTATCACTTCGCCAGCGCGGCGCAGCACGCCGCGACCGGCGCGTGGTGGACGCGCGATCGGCTCGGGTTGTACTGCCCGGTGGTAGAGCGCGGCGAAGATGGGCGCGTGCGGATCGCCGGCCGTGGTCACGCCGCGCGCAGGAGCGGGAGGCGGCGCGGGCCGCGTACGAGGAACGAGTCCACGTAGTCGACGCCCGTGTCGCGGCGGCGCAGGCCTGGCAGCTCTTCGAGCAGCGCCTCGAGCGCCACGCGCGCCTCGAGGCGCGCGAGCGAGGCACCCAGGCAGAAGTGGTTGCCGAACCCGAACGCGAGGTGGCCCTGCGGGTTTCGCTCGACGCGGAACTCGGCGGCGGTGGGGCCCCAGCGGCGCTCGTCGCGGTTGGCCGAGCCGAGCAGCACGAGCACGGCCGCGTTCTCGGGGATGCAGCCGCCCGCGATCTCCACGTCGCGCCGGGCGCGGCGGAAGACATATTGCACCGGCGCGTTCCAACGCAGCACCTCTTCGATCGCGCCGGGCAACAGGCGCGGGTGCTCGCGCAGGCACTCGAGCTCTTCGGGGTGGTCGAGCAGGGCCAGCACCGCGTTGCCGATCAGGTTGGTCGTGGTCTCGTTGCCCGCACCGAGGAGCAGCAGCACGAACATCGTGACCTCCGCGCGCGAGAGGCCCACCTCGCCCGACTGCTCGTGCACGAGCACGCTCACGAGATCGCTTCCGGGTTCACTCTCGCGTTCCTGCGCCACGCCCGCGATGTACTGGCCGAACTCTCCCATCGCACCGGCGAAGCCGCTGGCCACGGGGTCCGCCGTGCGCCCGGAGCCGCTGCTGCTCGAGACGAGCTGATCGCTCCAGCGCTTGAAGTCGGCATAGCGCTCGGGCGCGACACCGAGGATTTCGGCGATCACGCGCACCGGCAGCGGCATCGCCAGTTCCTCGATCAGGTCGAAGCCGCGCGCGCGGCGCACCTCGCCCAGGCATTCCTCGGCGATCGCGCGAATGCGCGGCTCCCAATCCGAGATGCGGCGCGGAGTGAAGCCGCGGTTCACCAGCGCGCGCATCGCGCCGTGGCGCGGCGGGTCCTCGGCGATCAGGTTCCGCGCTGCGAGCATCTCCTGCACCTCGAACGGGAACGCTTGGACGAACGCCATCATGCGCCGGACCGCCACGGGGTTGCTCGTGGGATCGCTCCCGGGGCGCTCGCCCGCGAGCATCGTGCGCATCGCGTCAGACGAGAAGTCCTCGGGCGAGCGCAGCACGGTCATCACGTCCTCGTGGCGCGAGAGGCAGTAGACCTTGGCCTCCGCCGCGAAGTAGAGCGGCGCGTGCGCGCGGAGCTGCGCGTAGAGAGGATAGGGATCCTCGCGCACCTCGGTGCGGAATGGCTCATAAGCGGGAATCATCGGCCTCCTCCTCTCACGCCCCGCGCGCGCCGATCCCGAGCAGGCGCCGCGCGGTGCGCAGCGCGTCGCGCTTGTGGGCCGCCGCCGGCTCCGGCGCGAGCGGATCGAAGTCGCCGGGCGGGGACAGTGGCGCGAGCGCGGAGACGTAGAAGACCGTGGCGCCGATTACCGCGCTCGCGGCGTGGAACGGGTCGTCGTGCAGCGGTTCGAGCTCGCCGCTGCGGCGCCCCTCGTCGAACAACGCCCATCCCATGCGCAGCAGCCGTTCGACCGCTGGAAAGAGGCTCTCTAGTGGGCTGCTCCTCGGCATCGGCGGCGTGGCGCAGGATCAGTCGCGCGAGCGCGGGTCGCGCCAGGATCGCGTCCACCCAGACCTCCACGGCCCACTCGACGCGCAGCGCGATCGGGCTCGGCGACGAATACACGGCGTCGAGCCGCGCGACGAGCTCGCTGAACGCGTCCTCGATCACGGCGTCGTAGAGCGCCCGCTTGTCGCGGAAGTAATAGAAGATGGCGGCCCGCTTCACACCCACGGCCTCCGCCACGTCCTCGAGGCGCGTCGCTGCGTAGCCGCGGCGGGCGAACAGCCGCTCGGCCGCGGCGAGGATCGCGGCGCGGGTGCGCTCGGCCTTCACCGCGGGTCGCGCAGCGAGCGCGGGCATGGATGCTCCTTCGCATAGATTCAACTGACTTGCAAGTAAAATTCTGGGACCCCCCGCCGCCACGAGCCCGCTGAAGGGACGTGTCGGATCGACTCGAGTGTTCGGCGCGTCTTCAATCGACCTCGGGCACGCCGCGCGCGGCGACCTCGTCCATCAGCGGACGCAGCCACGACAGGTCGTCGCGCGCGGCGCGCGCGCGCTCGAGGTCGAGGCCGTAGATGCGCGCCGCGTTGCGCCCGAGGACCTTCGCCTTCACTTGCGGCGTGAGCTCGGGATAGCCGTAGCGGTCGCGCAGGTCGGCGGGGATCTGGAACGCGCGAAACGCGTCGATCGCGGGCTGGGGCGATCCGTACCAGATCGCGTCGGTGCCCCAGAGCACGTTGTCCTCGCCGACCGCGAGCAGCAGCTTGCCGAGCACGTGCGCGGCCTCTTCGGGGCGGCGGATCAGGCAGAACCAGGTGGAGCCGAGCTCGGCGAAGACATTCGCGCCGGGGCCGATGCCCGCGCCGTGCAGCGACGCGACGAGCCGGTTCGTGCCGACGTGCGCGGCCGCATCCGAGTACGGGCCCTCCTCGGGCGCCGCGCTCGCGGGAATCTCGTAGCCCGAGTGGTAGATCAGGAACTCGAGGTCGGGGAACGCCGCGGCGGCGGGGCCGACATCGCGCGGTGAACCCGTCGGCACGAGGCCGCTGATGCCCTTGTGCGCGCACACGCGCCGCACGCCCGACGCGCGCACCTGCTCGAGGAACGGCACGCCGGTGGTCTCGTCGTCGAGGAACCAGCCGCCCGGTGCGGGATCGTCCGCACTGCCTCCGCCGAGCGTGTAGACCTTCCAGCCGATCGGCGCGAAGCGCTCGTGCGCGGCGCGCATCGCCTCGATCCCGCCGCGCCGTTCGGGCTGCACGACGCAGTGGTTGAACAGGCGGCCGCCGCCGCCGAGGCGCTCGAACAGCGCGCGCACGCCCGCGAGCTCGCGGTCGTGCAGCATGCGGTCGGGCCCCGTGCCGGGCGCGGAGGTCAGCACCGCGGCGGCCGTCTCGCTCTCGCCGAACACGCAGCGCAGCCAGGCGGTCATGTCGTAGGCGGTGACGTCGTCGAGCCCGTGCCACCACTCGGGCGCGACGCTCGCGTACAGCGCGCGCAGCGTGCGGTTCCAGCGCGCGCACTCGGGGCGGTCCGCGACGAAGTGGGTCTGCACGTCGATCACCACCTCGTCGCCGCCGAGACAGGCGTCGGCCGCGTCCGCATCCAGTTCCGCCTCCGCGGGCACGCGATACCACTTGCGGCCCGCGGCCGCGTTCAGCGCGCGCAGCCCGGCCGCGGTGCCGCGGCGGCTCGCCCAGTAGGCGCCCGGAGCCAAGGCCAGCCTGGCCGCGCTCGCGACGCCGCGCTCGCGTACCGCTGCGCGCACGTGCTGGTCGCGCTCCGAGAGCGGCGGCGCGGCGTATTCGTCGCTCGCGAGGCGGCGCACGAACGCCGGCAGCTGGACGGGTGCCGCGGTGCGCCGGTTCGCCATCGTCAGAGCTTAAATCAAAGCTGCGCGAGCATCGCGAAATAATCCGGCCATGTCTTCGAGACGCAGCGCGGATCGCGGATCGCGACGCCGGGCACGCGCAGCCCCGCCAGCGCGAACGCCATCGCCATGCGGTGGTCGTCGTAGGTGTCGATCACGGCCGGTCGCAGCGGTCCGGGTTCGATGGTGAGCGAGTCGGCGCTCGCGGTCGCGCGTGCGCCGAGCTTGCGCAGCTCGGTCTCGAGCGCCGCGAGCCGATCGGTCTCCTTGATCCGCAGGTTCGCGACATTGCGGATCCGGGTCGGCCCCGCGGCGAACAGCGCCACGACCGCGAGCGCGAGCACCGCGTCCGGCAGCGCGTTCATGTCGACGTCGATGCCCGCGAGCCGGCCCGCGGGCCCCTGCACCTCGGCCCAGTCTTCTCCGCGGACCGCGCGGCACCCCATCCGCTCGAGCAGGTCGAGGATGCTCACGTCGGGCTGACGCGTCCTCGGGTCGAGCCCCAGCACGCGGACGCGGCCGCCCGCGATCGCGGCGGCGCACAAGGGATAGGCGGCCGAGGAGGCATCCGCCTCGATCGCATAGCGCTTGCCCCAGTAGTGCGCGCCCGCGCGGACGTAGAGCGCGCTCCCGCCGTCCCAGTCGGCGAGCGCGCCGAACGCGTGCATCACGTCGAGCGTGAGGTCGACGTAGGGCCGCGAAACGAGCTCCCCGCCTGCGAAGCGCAGCGCGACGTCGCGCTGCGCGTAGGGCGCGGCGAGCAGCAACGCCGACACATACTGGCTCGAGCGCCGCGCGTCGATCGTCGCGTCGCCGCCGGGCAGCCCGCCGCCGGCCACGCGCACGGGCGGGCACCCGCGAGCGCCGAGGATCTCGCAGCGGCCGCCGAGCTGCGCGAGCGCCCGCGTGAGGTCGTCGATCGGCCGCTCGCGCATGCGAGCGGTGCCGTCGATCACGACCGGGCCGTCCGCGAGGCAGGCGGCCGCGGTGAGGAAGCGCGCGGTCGTGCCGGAATTGCCTGCGAACAGCGGCGCGGCCGGCGCGCCCAGGCGGCCGGCGCGGCCCACCACGCGCCACGGATCGCTGCCCACGTCGAGCCGACACCCGAGCGCGGTCAGCGACGCGACCATGACCTCGGTGTCGTCGCTCGCGAGCGCACCCGAGAGCTCGCTCGTGCCCTCCGCGAGTGCAGCCGCTACCAGCGCGCGGTTGGTGACGCTCTTCGAGCCGGGCACGCGCACGCTGGCATCGAGTGGGCCTCGCGGTTCGACGCGCAGCGGGTCGGGCAGATCCTGCATGCGGCGAGCAAGCTACCCCACTACCCTCCGTCCTCGCCCAAGTTGCGGGGAGGAACAAGCGTTGCCCAAGGTTCTCGTGACGGATTCCCTCGCGCCGCAGGGCTTCGAGATCCTCGAGCGCGCGCCCGGGATCGAGGTGGTGGACGCGCCGGGCATGGAGCCCGCTCAGCTGCTCGAGGCGATCGCCGACGCCGATGCGCTGATCATCCGCAGCGCGACCCAGGTCACGGCGGAGGTGATCGCCGCGGCCAAGCAGCTCTCGGTGGTCGGGCGCGCGGGAATCGGCGTGGACAACGTGGACGTCGGAGCCGCGACCGCGCGCGGCATCGTGGTAATGAACACGCCGGGCGGGAACACGATCACCACGGCCGAGCACGCGATCGCGCTGCTCGTCGCGCTAGCGCGGCACATCCCGCAGGCCACCGCCTCGATGAAAGCGGGCAAGTGGGACAAGAAGGGCTTCGTGGGCATGGAGCTCTACAATCGGACGCTCGGGGTGATCGGGCTCGGCAACATCGGCCGGGTGGTGGCGCAGCGCGCGCGGGGCCTCGGCATGAAGGTGGTCGCCTACGATCCGTTCCTGTCGGTGGAGGCGGCCGCCAAACAAGAGGTGGAGCTGCTCGACCTCGACACACTGCTCGCGCGCGCCGACGCGCTCTCCGTGCACGTCCCGCGCACACCCGACACGGTGGGCCTGCTCGGCCGGGCGGCCTTCGCGAGGGTGAAACGCGGAGTGCTGCTCGTGAATGCGGCGCGCGGCGGGATCGTGGACGAGCCGGCGCTGGTCGAGGCGCTCGACGCGGGGCAGGTCGCCGGTGCCGCGCTCGACGTGTTCGAGGAGGAGCCGCCGCCCGCGGGCCACCCGCTGGTCGCCCACCCGCGCGTGATCTGCACGCCGCACCTCGGTGCCTCCACCGAGCAGGCGCAGGTGAACGTGGCGATCGCGGTGGCCGAGCAGGTGCGCGACTACCTCGTCGGCGGCGTGATCAACAACGCCGTCAACGTGCCCTCGATCTCGAAGGAGCTCGCGGCGCGGATCCGTCCCTATCTCGTGCTCGGCGAGAAGCTCGGGCGCTTCCAGGGGCAGCTGTGCAAGGGCTCGATCGACCAGATCGAGATCGAATACAGCGGTACGGCAGCGGAGCTCGACGTCGCGCCGATCACGGTGGCGGTGCTGAAGGGTCTGCTCGAGCCCGTCACCGACTCCGTCAACATGGTGAACGCGCCCGTGATCGCGCAGCAGCACGGGATCAAGGTGATCGAGTCGAAGGCGAGCCGCACCGCAGACTTCGCGAGCGCGATCACCACGCGCGTGGCCGGCGAGGGCTGCGGCGTGCGCCTGATCATGGGCGCGGTGTTCGAGGGCCGGCAGGGGCGCATCGTGCGGATCGACGATTTCATGCTCGAGGCGATTCCCGAAGGCGCGACGCTGCTGATCCACAACCGCGACACGCCGGGCGTGGTGGGCGCCGTGGGGACGCTGCTCGGCAACGCCGGCATCAACATCTCGCGCATGCAGCTCGCACTGCATCCGAAGCGCGCCGAGGCCGCAATGCTCGTCAACGTCAGCCATGCCCCGTCGCAGCAGGTGGTGGAGGCGCTGCGCGCGATGCCGAACACGATCTCGGTGCAGGTGCTGGAGCTCGGGTCGTGACGACGCTGATCGCAGTCGGAGCGCAGTGGGGCGACGAGGGCAAGGGCAAGCTCGTGGACTGGCTCGCGCCGCGCGCCGATCTCGTGGTGCGCTTCCACGGCGGCAACAACGCGGGCCACACGCTCGTCGTCGACGGCGACAAGACGGTGTTGCACGTGGTGCCGGCGGGGATCCTCCATCCCGGCACGGTCAACCTGATCGGGCCGGGCGTGGTCGTCGACCCCGACATCCTGCTCGGCGAGCTCGACGAGCTGTACGCGCGCGGCGTCATCCGCGACCCGGCGCGCGTGCGCGTGTCGGGCCGCGCGCACGTGATCTTCGAGTGGCACCGCGTGCTCGACCGGGCGCGCGAAGAGGTGGCGCGCGGGCGCGCGATCGGCACGACGGGGCGCGGGATCGGCCCCGCCTACGAAGACAAGGTTCTGCGGCGCGGGATCCGCGTGGCCGACCTGCTCGACCCGCCGTCGCTTCGCGAGGCGATCGCGCGCCTCGCCGAACAGAAGAACTTCGAGCTCACCGAGTACTACAAGTGGAAGGCGGTCGACGCGAGTGCCGTGACCGAGCGCGCGCTCGAGTGGGGCCGGCGCCTGGCTCCCTACATCGACCACACCGAGCGCACTCTCGAGCGCGCGCTGCGCGCGGGCAAGAACGTGCTGTTCGAGGGGGCACAGGGGAACTTCCTCGACATCGACCACGGCACCTATCCGTATGTGACGTCTTCGAACTGCGTCGCGGGCGCGGTGTGCGCGGGTGCGGGAATCGGGCCGACACGGATCGACCGCGTGCTCGGCATCACCAAGGCCTATACCACGCGCGTCGGCGGCGGACCGTTCCCGAGCGAGCTCCTGGGCGAGTCCGGCGAGCTGCTGCGCCAGCGCGGCGCAGAGTTCGGCGCCACCACGGGCCGGCCACGCCGCTGTGGCTGGCTCGACGTGGTGATGCTGCGCGAGGCGGCGATGGTCTCCGGCTACACGGCGCTCGCCGTGAACAAGCTCGACGTGCTCTCGAGCACGGGCGAGATCCGGATCGCCACCGCCTATCGCATCGACGGCAAGGTGACCGAGGAATTCCCGATGACACTCGGGGAGGTCGCGCGCGCCGAGCCGATCTACGAGACGCACGAGGGCTGGACCGAGGATCTCTCGGGCTGCCGCCGATTTGCCGACCTGCCCGCGGCCGCGCGCCATTATGTCGAGCGCGTGGAGGCGCTCGTCGGCGTACCGGTGGAGCTGATCTCGATCGGGCCGAATCGCGACGAGACGATCGCGCGCAAGGATCCGTTCGAGGGCTGATGCGCCTCGCGCTCGTGCATCCGCGCCTCGATCACCGCGGCGGCGCGGAGAACGTCATGTGCTGGATGGCGCGCGGCCTGCTCGCGCGCGGCCACGACGTGATCGTGGCGACGCGGCGCTTCTCGCTCGAGCTCTGGAACGAGAGGGATTGGGTGGGCATCCCCCTGGTCGTGCTGCACAAGCGCAGGCTCGACCGGCTCAAGCTCCGCGCGGAGCGCAAACGCGGACTCGGACACCAGCTGTGTCGCGCGATCGGCCCGCGCGACGTGATCGTCGCACACAACGCTCCCGCGCCGATCTGGGCGGTGATCGCCGCGCGCCGGATGAACACGCGCGTGGTCTGGTACTGCGAGGAGCCGACCGCGCGCTTCTTCTGGCCGGATTCCATGCCCCATCTCGCCGCGGCGGCCGCGGCTCCCGATCGCCCCGCGTGGGTCCGTGCGATGGCGGATGGCGTGGTGGGCCGGCGGGCGATGGACGAGAGCGGCCCGAACTTCGCGATCGACCTCGCGCTCGAGCGCGAGACGATACCGCACATCGATCTCGCGCTCGGGAATAGCGCGTTCACCGCGCAGAACGTCACGCGCGCGTACGGCATATCCGCCGAGCCCTGCCTCCTCGGCATGCCCGAGCCGGCGCCTGCCGAGGCGCGGCGCGGCGAGCCGTACGTCGCGTGGGTGACCTCGCCGATCGAACACAAGAACGCGTATGGGTTCCTCGAGGCGCTGCATCTCGCGGTGCACCGGTTCGGCGCGCGCGATCTGCGCGTGCGGGCGGTGGGGTTGCGCGGGACGGCATTCGAGGGGCGCATCGCGGAGCTCTCGCTCTCCGGAGCCGTTCGATGCGAGGGCTGGTTGTCCGATGCGGAATTGAACGCACTGATCGCGGGCTGCCGGCTGCTCGCGTACCCGC
>DATFWW010000269.1:0-7420 GCA_035258825.1 Myxococcota bacterium | reverse complement strand
GGAGCCGTCGGTTTGCGACCGCCGCCGCCGCGGCCGATGCGCGACCGCTCGACGCGTTGGGCCGCATTAGCAGCGCGTTAGCCGTCACCGTCGATCAAGGCCGCGTTGCCGTGAAACCGAACTGAGTGACGGCGAAGAAGTACTCCCCGCGCGCATCGAGCTCGCGCTGCTCGGCCGCCCACTCCTTCGCCATGACGGCCGAGGCAGCGTCGAGCCCCGCGACGTAGTTCTCCACCAGGGCGAGCGCCATGCCGCCGTAGGTCTCGGGATCGAGCTCGGTCGTCGCGAACACGTGCGGCTCGGCGCGCACACTGGCGAAGCCGGCCGCGCGCAGCGCCGCCGCGAGCGTGCGCGGCAGCGCCGGGTGCGCGAGGTGGCGATCCCAGGCGCGCTGCACGCGCGTCATCCGCTCCGGATCGCGTGAGTGCCACGACAGCGTCGACCAGTCGACGTCCCATAGGACGGCGCGCCCGCCCGGCCGGAGAACGCGGTGGATCTCGGAGAGCGCTGCGGGCACGTCGGCGACGTATTCGAGCACCTGCACGCTGAGCGCGCAGTCGCAGGTCCCGCTCGCGACCGGGAGCGAGGTGGCGGGTGCCTCGTGGAACTCGGCCCGACCGCGGCCCTCGCAGCGGCGCGCGGCCACGGCGAGCATCGCCGGGCTCGTGTCGACGCCGACGATGCTTCCGCTCGGTCCCACCCGCTCGAGCAGCTCTGCCGCGTAGAAGCCGGGGCCGCAGCCGACGTCGATCACGCGGTCGCCCGGCGCACACTCGAGCGCGCCGCGCACGAGCTCGCGGCGGCGCAGCACGTCGCGCCTCTGGTACATCACCTCGAGCTGCTTCGCAGCGCGCCCGTCGAACGCGATCTGACTCACGAAGCCTCGCGGACCTTCAGTAGACGATCACGCTTCGGATCACCTCCCCCGCGTGCATCTTCTCGAACGCGGTGTTGATCTCCCCGAGCGGGCGCGTCGCGGTGACGTACTCGTCGAGCTTGATGCGCCGCTTCATGTACTGGTCGACGAACTTCGGCACCTGGGTGCGGCCCTTCACGCCGCCAAACGCCGAGCCGCGCCACGACCGGCCCGTGACGAGCAGGAACGGCCGCGCGTGGATCTCCTCCCCCGCTCCGGCGACCCCGATGATGATCGACTGGCCCCAGCCGCGGTGCGCCACCTGGAGCGCCTGGCCCATCACCTCGACGTCGCCGATACACTCGAACGAGTAGTCCACGCCGCCGCCCGACAGCTCGAGCACTGCCTCGACGAGGTTCGCGGTGTCGGCGGGGTTCAGCGTGCGCGTGGCGCCGAATTGCTTCGCGAGCGGGAACTTCGCGGGGTTCTTGTCGATCGCAATGATCTGCTCGGCGCCCGCGAGCACGGCGCCTTGGATCACCGAGAGCCCGACGCCGCCGAGCCCGAACACCGCGACGCAGGCGCCCGGCTCCACCTTCGCGGTGTAGAGCACCGCGCCGATCCCCGTGCTCACCGCGCAGCCGAACAGGCACACCTTGTCGAGCGGGGCGTCGGGGCGGATCTTCGCCACGGCGATCTCGGGCAGCACGGTGCGCTCTGCGAACGTCGACGTGCCCATGTAGTGGTGGATCATGCGGCCCTTGTAGGAGAGCCGGCTCGTGCCATCGGGCATCAGGCCCTTGCCCTGCTTGTCACGCAGCGTGATGCAGAGGTTGGTCTTGCCGCTGAGACAAAACTTGCACTGGCGACACTCGGGCATGTAGAGCAGCACGACGTGATCGCCCGGCGCCACCGAGGTCACGCCCGAGCCGACCTCTTCCACGACTCCCGCACCCTCGTGCCCCAGCACTGACGGGAACAGGCCCTCGGGATCGCGCCCCGAGAGCGTGTAGGCGTCGGTGTGGCAGACGCCCGTGGCGGCGAGCCGCACGAGCACCTCGCCCGCCTTCGGCGCACCGAGGTCGAGCTCCTCGATCACGAGCGGCTTGGCCGCCTCGAATGCGACTGCTGCCTTGACCTTCATCGCGCCTCCTCCCGGTGATTCGCCGAAGGAGCGCGATCATAGCCGCTCGCGCAGCGGCGAGCGCGGCGGCCGGATCGGCCGACGGCGAGAGGAGCGCGAACCCTCGACTTGCATCGGCGTTCCGCGGGACGGCTACCTGGTCGTCGACATCCCGCCGTCGACGGGGATGACGGCTCCGGTGACGTAGGAACCCGCGCGCGATGCCAGGTAGATCGCGACGCCCGCCATGTCCTCGGGGACGCCGATCCGCTTGCGCGGGTTCATCTCCGCGATCGAGTCGCCGAACCTCTCGAGCGTCGCGGCCATCATCTTGCTCTGGAACGGCCCCGGCGCCACCGCGTTCACCGTGATGTCGCGCGGCGCGAGCTTCTTCGCGAGCACGCGCGTCATGTGGTGCACGGCGGCCTTGCTCGCGGAGTAGGCGTAGGTCTCGAGCGCGGGCACCTGGATGCCGTCGGCCGAGCCGATGTTGATCACGCGCGCGGGGTCGTCGGGCGTGGCCGCCGCCGCGAGCGAAGGCAAGAGCGCCACGGTGAGGTGGAAGATCGCCTTCACGTTGAGCGCGAGCACCTTGTCCCACGCGGCGTCGGGATACTCCTCGATCGGCGCGCCCCAGTTGGCGCCGGCGTTGTTGACGAGGATGTGGAGCGCGGGCTCGCGCGCGGCGAGCTCACCCGCGAGCCGCTTCACCTCGGCGTGCCTCGAGAGGTCGGCCGGCAGCGCCGTGCAGGTGCCCACCTTCGAGAGCTCCGCGGCAGCCTCGGCGCACGCGTCCGCGCCGCGCGACGAGACGTACACGCGCGCGCCGTGCTCCGCATAACCGCGCGCGATCATGAGGCCGATGCCGCGGCTGCCGCCGGTCACGAGCGCGACCTTTCCTTCGATCGAGAACAGATCCTTCACCGCGGCACCTCCATCTCCTTCGGGAGCCCCATCTCGGTCGGAATCGGTGCGCGCTCGGGCTCCTGCCCGGGCACGGCGATCCGCTCCACGTTCCCCGTGGCCTCCTCCCAAGCGCGGCGCACCACGAACGCGCGGTCGAGCTTCATCACGAATGGGATCGACATCACCTCGTAGCCCGCGTCGGCGGAGAGCTTGGCCTCGCGCTCGGTATCGTCGAGCGACCACCCGTTGTGCACCGCCTGCGCGCCGACCTCGGCCAGCTCGCGCATGAAGGTCTGGAACGCGCGTAGGCCCTCGCGGTCGGTGACGGGTCCGTGGCCCGGGATCACGCGGTCGAAGTCGAGCTCGAGCACGCGGTCGATCGTCGCCACCCATTCCCGGATCGATCCACCCGCCTCGAGGTCGATGTTCGGATAGCGGCCGTTGAAATAGAGGTCGCCCGTGTGGAGCACGCGATCTTCGACGAACAGCACCACGAGATCGCCGTCGGTGTGGCCGCGGCCGGGGTGGATCAAGCGGATCGTCTTGTCGGCGACCTTGAGCTCGTGCTCGTTGCGAAACGTCTGGTTGGGCAGCGTGCCCGCCGCGTCGCCCGTCCAGTAGCCGGCGTCGAGCTGTTTCAGGTAGGCGAGCGTCTTCTCGGTGGCGACGATCGGCGTGCCCTTCGGAAAGGCGGGATTTCCGTGCGTGTGATCGCGGTGATAGTGGGTATTGACGACCGCCTGGACGGGGCCACCGCCGTACTTCTCCGCGAGCTCGAGGATGCGGGCGCCCTGGGCGCGGAACGTCATCGTGTCGACCACCACGGCACCGCGGTCGGTCTTCAGCACGCCCACGTTGCCGCCGAACCCGTAGATCACGTTGACGTCCTCGGTGACGCGCGCCACCTCGAGATCCGTGGCGTGGCGATAGCCCCAGATCAACGCCGCCGCGATCACGACCACGAGGATCGAGATCGCGCGGCGGATGTTCTTCCTCATGCGCGCGCAGTATACGCGAGAGAATTTCCGGGCGACGCGGAGGGCGTCGCCGCAAGAGCCGCGAGGCGGCGCGCGCAGCGAGCGCAAGTTTCGCGCAGCGAGCCGCAGGCGAGCTAAGACCATCGAGGGGGCGAGCGAAGTCGAAAGTGGCCTCCGCTGTTCGCAACGGCGCCGCGGTTCGAATCTAGGGTTCTTGTTCCTTAGTCGCTGCGCAGCCGGTGCGGCTTGCCGAACAGCCAGCCCTGGCCGTAGTGAATGCCGATCCTGCCGAGCGTGACCAGCTCCTCGAGCGTGTCGAGGCCCTCGCCGATGATCCGCGCGCCGATCCGGTCGGCGAGCGATTGCAGCGCGCGCAGCAGGTGCTGGCGGCCCGGATCCTCGTCGATCTTGGCGCAGAACGCGCGGTCGACCTTGATGAACTCGGGTCGGATCTCCATCACTGCTTCGAGGCTCGCATAGCCCGCGCCCACGTCGTCGAGCGCGATCTTGAAGCCGAGCTTGCCGTAGTAGTCGCGCACCTCGCGGAAGATGTCGAAGTTCGCGATCGACTCCTGCTCGGAGATCTCGAACACCACGTCGCTCGGCGCGAGCTTGCACCGCTGCAGCGTGCGCTCGAGCGCCTCGGCGCGGAAGTTCGGGTCGTGGATCGTCGAAGGCCGCACGTTCAGGAACAGCTTCGCGCCGCCGGGCAGGTCGCGCGCGCCATCGAGGCCGCTCTGGCGGCACAGGCAGTCGAGCTGGAACACGAGGTCCTGCTCGGTCGCGATCGCGAACAGCGTGGCCGGCGAGTGCAGCTCCGTGCCGTCTGGCCCGCGCGCGAGCGCCTCGTAGCCGAACACCGTGCGCGAGCTCACCTCCACGATCGGCTCGTACACGGAGTAGATCCGGCGCTCGAGCAAGAGCTCGAGGATCTGCTTGCGCCGCTTGCGCGACTCGAGCTTCGCCTCGAGGCCGATGTGATCGCGCGCGTCCTCGAGCGCCCGGCGGATCTGGAGCTCGGGGCGGATCGTCGGATTGCGCAGCGCGGTCCCGGAGCCCACGCGGAACGGCGGCAGGTGCCGCATGTACGGATAGCCGGCGCGGTTGCCGCGCTGCGCGAGACCGGCGCTCACGTCGCGGCGGATGCGGTCGAGGTCGCGCTTGAAGAAGTCGATCTCGTCGAGGGCGCGGAACAGGAACACCGCGATCTCGTCGCGGCCGATCTCCCCCACCACCACCGCGTCGTTCACCGTGAGCCGATCGCCGACCATGCCCTGGATCATGTCGCCGAGGTTGCCCATCGCGCGGTGCAGCGCCTCCCCGCCGTACTGCGGCTCGATCGGCGCGAGGCCCGAGGCGTCGATCAGCACCACGCCGAGCGCGCCGTCCTCCTCGAAGCACTCGGCGAGCCGCTGGAGGTCCTCGCCCAGGCTGCGGCGTCGCGCCGGATTGGCGGGCGCGGAGCGGTGCTGCGGACGCTCATCCATGCCCGCTCATCGGCGCGGCGCGCCGACGGGTTGAGGCACCTACCGGAGTGCGATCAGTGTACGCCCCGGCTCGCCACGAGCGTGGCGGGCTCGACGCCGAGGCTGCGCACGACGTGCGTCCACATCTCGTCGAATGGCACCTCGAATACCACGTGGCCCTCGGCGGGCGCGAGCAGCCACGCGCCTTCGGCGAGCTCGCTCTCGAGCTGGCCCGGACCCCAGCCCGCATAACCGAGCATGAGTCGCATCGCGCCGGGCGGGCGTTCCGCGACGCGCCGGAGCACCTCGAGCGAGCCCGCGAAGTGCAGTCCCGGCGCTACGGTGCGCACATCGTCGAGCGCCGCCACGTCGGGCGCCTCGCCGAACAGCACCCAGCCCGTCTGCGGCTGCACGGGTCCACCCCAGCAGATCTCCGCGTCGGGATCGCCGCGCCACGGGATGTCGATGCTCTCGCACAGCCGCTCGGCGCGGATCTCGGTGGTGCGGTTGAGCACGACGCCGAAGCTGCCGGCGCCGTCGTGATGGACGAGCAACACCACCGTGCGGTGGAAGTTGGGGTCGAGGAGCTGCGGCATCGCCACGAGGAGCGAAGGTGCAATCGACGCGCTCGCGGTCACATGCACGAGAGTAGCAGGTGAATCCGCGCGCACGGCGTTACCGTCGTGCGTGTGTCACGCCTGATGGTCTTCGCTCGCCTGCGGCTCGCTGCGCGAAGCTTGCCCGCGCGCATCGCGATCGCCGCGGGGATCGTGCTCTTCGCCTGGTGGCTGTCGCGATGCGTGCGCCATGTCGCAGCCTTCGTCGACACCAATCCCGCGCGCCTCGGCTTCGAGATGATGGGAATCGGGATCGGGCTCGCAGTGTTCGCGATCGGCGTCGCGTTCGCGCTGCCGGGGCCGGTCGCGCGCCGCCTCGGGCTCGGCCCGAGCCGACTGCCGATCACCGCCGTGATTGCACTCACGTTCGGAACGCTCGGCCTCTCCCACGCGATCGAAGCCGCGCTCGATCTCTTCGCCGCGCGCGCGCTCGAGGGGAGCGTGGCCGTCGGCATCTCGCGAGGCCTCCATGCCTCGCACGATCGCGACCTCGCGATCGGATTCTTCGGCACCGTGCTCGCGCCCGCGATCGGCGAGGAGCTGTTGTGCCGCGGACTGCTGCAGCGCACCCTCGCGCGCTGGATCGACCCCGCCGCCGCCATCGCGATCGCAGCGCTCGCGTTCGGCTCCCTGCACGGAGAGCTCGTGCACGGCTCGATCGCCGCGTCGCTCGGCGCCTATCTGGGCCTGACGGCCTACTGGTCCGACAGCACACGGCCTGCGATCGCGGCGCATGCGGCCAACAATCTCCTGGCGCTGCTCGGGTCCGCCGGGCTCGTGTCACTGAGGCTGCCGGCGGTGCCGAGTCTGGTCGCGGGCCTCGCGCTCGCCGCTGTGGGGATCGGGTGGGGGTGGATCGCCCGGCCCCGTGGGGATGCGAGAGCCGTCGACCGGGTGCTTCAGCCCGATCGCGGCCCAGCCGACGCGTAGGGGGCGATTCGCGCGAGAGGTGTCCATGGCGGTGACTCCGGCCGTGCTCCTGCTGGACGACGGCGAACTCGACGACGTCCAGCAGATGCTTCAGGAGATGGCGATCCCGTTCGCGCGAATCCGCGGCGGCGCGATCGCGCAGTGCGCCGAGCCGCCGCGCGACCTGCTCGTGGCGACACCGCGCCGGATCGACGCGGTGCGCGACGCGGTCGGGGGCGAGGCGCCCGACGGGCCGGTTCGCATGATGGTCGTGAACGAGGATTCGAACGCGCTGCGATCGCAGCTGCGCCGCAGCGGCTTCGACTATCTCGTGCGGCGGCCCGTACACGCCGAGGCGCTGCGCCTGATGCTGCTCCATTGCTGCTACAAGGGCGAAGAGCGCCGGCGCGAGCTGCGCGTGGCGGTCGGCATCGAGGTGTCGTTCCGCGTCGGGCTGGGGGAGAACAGCGCCACGCTCGTCGACCTGTCGAGCCGCGGCTGCCGCCTGCTCACGCAGCGGCGGATCGACGGCGGCAAGCGCATCATCGTGCAGATTCCCGAGGCGG
>DATFWW010000268.1:0-3843 GCA_035258825.1 Myxococcota bacterium | reverse complement strand
GGCGGCGACACGCCGCGGCGTATGTACGAGCGGCTGGCCGCCGACACCGCGGTCGATTGGCCGCGCGTCGAGTTCTTCTGGGGCGACGAGCGACCGGTCCCTCCCGATCACCCCGATTCCAACTTCCGCATGACGCGCGCGGCGCTGCTCGACCCGCTAGGCGTGGATCCGCGCCGGATCCACCGCATCGAGGCGGAGCGCCCCGAT
Source organism: Myxococcota bacterium (assembly GCA_035258825.1). GTDB lineage: Bacteria > Myxococcota_A > UBA9160 > UBA9160 > SMWR01 > JAHEJV01. The sequence goes on along the minus strand of DATFWW010000268.1, from coordinate 3,636 downwards.
CTGGCGGCGGCGGCGCGCGACTACGAAGGCGAGCTCGCGCGGATCGCCGGCGGCTCGCCGGGCGGCCCGCCGCCCCGCCTCGACCTCGTGCTGCTCGGCATGGGCGCCGACGGGCACACGGCCTCGCTCTTCCCCTACACCGAGGCGCTGTCGGAGGCGCGGCGCTGGGTCGTCGCGAACGACGTGCCGCAGCACGCGACGCGGCGGATCACCGTGACGTTCCCGCTGATCGAGCGCGCGCGGTCGGTGATCGTGCTCGTGACCGGGGAGTCGAAGGCGGCTGCGCTGGCCGAGGTGTTGGAGGGCGCGCTCGAGCCGGAGCGCCTGCCCGCGCAGCGACTGCGCGCGTACGCGAGCTGGGTGGTCGATGCAGCGGCCGCGAGCCGCCTCTCGAAGGAGGCGCGATCCGGGGCATGACGCTCGAAGGTTATGCCCTCGAACAGGTGCGCCCCGGCCATGTGTTGGGCCTCGGCACCGGGCGCGCCGCGGAGCGGTTCGTGCGCGCGCTCGCTGCGCGGGTTGCATCGGGGCTCGAGATCCGCGCCGTGGCCACGTCGCGGGCCACGGCGGAACTCGCGGGCTCGCTCGGCATCCCAGTGATCCCGCTCGACGACGCGCCGCGCGTCGATCTGGCCGTCGACGGCGCCGACGAGGTGGACCCGGACGGACGCATGATCAAGGGATACGGAGGCGCGCTCCTGCGCGAGAAGGTCGTCGCGGCGGCAGCGGAGCGCGTGGTGATCCTCGTCGGAACCGAGAAGTGCGTGCCGCGCCTGGGCACGCGCGGCCGCCTGCCCGTGGAGGTGCTCCCGTTCGCGCTCGCCCCCGTTCGCCGCCGGCTCGCCGAGCTGGGCGTACCGGGGACGGTGCGGCTGCGCGAAGACCTCCCACAGGCGAGCGACAACGGCAACCTGCTCGTCGACTGCTCGATCGGCCCGCTCGCGGACCCGGACGAGCTCGACCGCATACTCCACGCGATCCCGGGTCTGCTCGAGACGGGACTGTTCCTGGAATGCCGCGCCGAGATCGCCGTCGAGCGTGCGGATGGCGTCGAGATCCGCACGCATTAGGTCATCCATCGAACCAAGGAGACGCCCGTTGCAGCAAAATCACAGGGGCCTGTTCGGCGCTCAGTTCGCGCGGCGCCTCGGACGCCTGACGCGTCTGTACTGGGCATCGCCCGACGCCCGGCGCGGTGCGCTGCTGCTCGCTCTCGCGGTCGCGCTCGAGCTCGCCACCGTGTACGGCAACTTCGTGCTCGCCGAAGCGCAGAAGCGCATCTACGACGGGCTCCAGGACCGGGTCGCTGCGGCATTCTTCGCGGGCGTCGCGCTGTTCGCGGGCGCCGTGCTCGGATTCGTGATCGTGTCGACCTACCGCATCTACGTCCGGCAGGCGCTCGAGATCCGCTGGCGCACCTGGCTCACCGATCACCTCCTCGAGGACTGGATCAGCCCGCACGCGTGCAGCCAGATGGAGCTCGTGCGCGCGGACGCCGACAACCCGGACCAGCGCATCGCCGAAGACGTCCGCAACTTCGTGGCGAGCGCGCTCGGCCTGTCGCTGTCGCTGCTCGCGGCGCTGGCCACGTTGGTCTCGTTCGCGGGCCTGCTCTGGAGCATGTCGAGCGCCTGGCATATCGAGCTCGGATCCGCGCGCTTCCACATCCCCGGCTTCATGATGTGGGTCGCCTTCGTCTACGCGATCGTCGCGAGCTGGATCACCCACCGGGTCGGCCGCCAGCTCGTGCCGATCAACTTCGATCGGCTGCGCTACGAGGCCGACTTCCGCTTCGGACTCGTGCGCTTCCGCGAGAACGCCGAGGCGATCGGCCTCGCGGGTGGCGAGGCGTTCGAGGCGAAGAGTGCCGTCTCGCGCTTCGCGCAGATCGTCGGGAACTGGTGGCAGCTGATCCGCGCGCAGCGGAACCTGACGCTGCTGACGACCGGGATCGGCCAGCTGAACGGCATCGTGCCGCTGCTCGTCGCGGCCCCGGGGTACTTCCTCGGGCAGTTGACGCTCGGCGGCATCGCGCAGACGGGGATCGCCTACGGACAGGTCTCGGGCGCGCTGGCGTGGTTCGTGAACGCCTATCAGGAGATCGCGCAGTGGCGCGCGAGCGTCGAGCGCCTGCTCACGTTCACCGATGCGATGGATGCGGCGCGCGCACGGCATTCCGACGTGGACGCCCTGTCGATCGAGCGCGGCGATCGCGAGATCCTGGAGATCGAGAACCTCCAGCTCGCTCTTCCCGACGGCCGGAAGCTGCTCGACGGCGGGAGTGCGTCGGTGGCGCCGGGCGAGCGCGTCGCGGTGCTCGGACCGACGGGAGCCGGCCAGACGACGCTGTTCCGCGCGCTCGCGGGGCGCTGGCCGTTCGGCCGCGGCCACATCGCGATGCCCCCGCGCGCGGAGACGATGTTCCTTTCGCCGCAGCCGTATCTGCCGATCGCGCCGCTGCGCGCGGTGGTCTCGTATCCGGATCCCGAGTCCTCGTTCGGCGACGAGAAGATCCGCGAGGCGCTGCGGTCGGTCGGGCTCGCCTACCTTGGCGACCAACTCGACGAGACCGATCACTGGGAGAAGCGCCTTTCGGACGGCGAGCAGCAGCGCCTCGCGATCGCACGCGTCCTGCTGCACGAGCCGCAGTGGTTGTTCCTCGACGACGCGACCGCGGCGCTCGACGAGGACGCGGAGAGCCGCATCTACGGGCTCCTGACCGAGCGGTTGCCGCGCGCGGCGCTGATCTCGATCGCGCACCGCCCCTCGGTGGCGCGCTATCACACGCGGCGTTGGACGCTCGTACCGCATCCGGATGGACCCGCCCAGCTGCAGGCGGCGTGACACGCGCGGCTGGTTGGAAGCGCGGTCGTCCCGTTCGACCGGACCACCACGCGGCATACGGTGATCCTGCACGTCGCGCCAACGAGCGCGCTGCTCGAGATGAAGAAGTAGCGAGCTGGATCAGGCTGCGGAGGCGAACATGACCGATCCCAGCCAGGGGGAGGCGGCTTCGCCCCGAACCCGGAAGGCCGGGCCAAAGGCTCATCCGATCTGCAACTGGATGAGCGGAACGAGCGGGCGGGTCGCTTGAGCGGCCGCTCGCTAGTGGACGACGTTGGGGCGGAATTGGTTGTGGCAGGCAACACACATCGTGACCATGCCGCCGTAGTGTGCGGCGGCGGCCTCGCGCAGCGAGTCGGTAACCAGCTGCTCCTTGCCCTTGTCGTGCTCGATCAACGCCTGCGAGATCTTCGCGAGATCGTCGACGTGGGTGCGCGGTTGTAGGCGTAGCTCAGGAAGCGGTCCCGGTCGGCCTGTGCGTTGGCAAGCACCATCTTGGTCAGCGCGGTCGCATGGTCTGCCCGTGAGGGCCGTTCGAGTAACGGGTTATGAGTACGTGCGGCCACGCATCACACCGTCACGACGACCTTGCCGATCTGCTGGTTCGACTCCAGGTAGCGGTGAGCCTCGACGATCTCCTCGAGCGGGAACGTCTTGGCGATGATCGGCTTCAGGCTGCCATCAGCCAGGCCCTCGTTGACGAAACGTTTACCACGCTCCAGTCGGGTCGGGTCGAGCGTGATCTCCGGCACCCAAAAGCCGCGCAGGACGATGAACTTAGCCACCAGCTCC
>DATFWW010000267.1:0-14201 GCA_035258825.1 Myxococcota bacterium | reverse complement strand
CGTACGAGGGGTCGATCGAGAACGCCGACGCGTGGGACGATTGGCGCCGCGAGCGCGTGTCGGAGCTCGTGCGCGAGATCGCGCGCGCCGCGCGCGCACAGCGTCCCGGGATCGCGATCTCGGCGGCGGTGTGGAGCCACGCCGATCGCGCCTATCTCGCGATCCAGCAGGACTGGCGCGCGTGGCTCGAAGAAGGGTCGCTCGATTTCGCGGTGCCGATGGCCTACACGCGCGACGACCGGCTGCTGCGGTACCAGGCCGAGCATTTCGCGGGCCTGCCGATCGCGGGGCGCATCTGGGTCGGCCTCGGAACCTGGCTGTTCGCGGGCGAGCCACAGCGCGCCCTCGCGCAGATCGATCTGGTGCACGGCGCAGGCCTCGCCGACGTGGCGCTGTTCTCCTATGACGCGATTGCGAGCGAGCCCGCCCTGCGCGCGGCGCTGCGCACGGGAGTGGCGCGTGCCGACTGAAGGCGGCGAGATCGATCTCGACGACTACGATTTCGCGCTGCGCTCCGAGCAGATCGCGCAGGAGCCACCGGCCGAGCGCGACGGCGCGCGCCTGTTGGTCCTGTCCCGCGCGGACGGCGCGCGCTCGCACCGGGCGATCCGCGATCTGCCCGCGCTGCTCGCACCGGGCGATCTGCTGGTCGTGAATGCGACGCGCGTGCTGCCCGCGCGCCTGCGCGGACAGCGCTCGACCGGCGGAGCTGCCGAGGCGCTCGTGCTCGGCGCCGGGTCCGCACGGAATCGCTTCCGCGCGCTCGTGCGCACGCGCGGGCGCCAGCGCGCGGGCATGAAGTTCCGCTTCGCGGGCAACGGATTGGCGCTCGACGCGGAGCTCGTCTCGCTCGTGGCCGACGGCGAGGTGGAGCTCGCGTTCGCGGAGGGGGCGTCGCCCTACTCCGTCGGCGAGATGCCGCTGCCGCCGTACATCCGGCGCCGCGCACCGCGCGATGCCGATACGCTGCGCTATCAGACCGTGTTCGCGCGCAAGCCCGGGTCGGTGGCTGCGCCCACGGCAGGGCTGCACCTCTCGGAAGCGCTGGTCGCGGCGCTCGACGCGCGCGGGATCGAGCGGGCTGAGGTGGTGCTACACGTCGGGCGGGGCACGTTCGCGCCGCTCGGCGAGACCGCGCTGCGCGCGCGCCGGCTGCACGCCGAGCGCTACGAGCTTCCCGACGCGACCGCGCGCGCGATTCGCGCCGCGCGCGGGCGCGGCGCGCGCGTGGTGGCAGTCGGCACGACTACCGCGCGCGTGCTCGAGACCTGCGCCGACGAGCGCGGCGGGGTCACCGCCAGTGCGGGCATGACCGGGCTCTTTCTCGCGCCCGGCGACCGCTTCCGCGCGGTCGACGCGCTGCTCACGAACTTCCATCTGCCGCGCTCCTCGCTCCTCTTGCTCGTCGCGGCGTTCGCGGGGCGCGAGGCCGTGCTCGCGGCCTACGCCGAGGCGATCCGGCGCGGCTATCGCTTCTACTCGTACGGCGATGCGATGCTGATCCAGTGACCGCCCCTGCCCTCGCCTTCCGCACCGAGCACGGCGACGGCGACGCGCGGACGGGCGTGCTCGCGACCGCGCACGGCGCGGTCGCGACGCCGGCCTTCATGCCCGTCGCGACCTACGGGGCGGTGCGCGGTGTCGCGCCCGACGAACTCGCGGCCGCCGGCGCGCAGATCCTGCTCGCGAACACCTATCACCTGCACGAGCGCCCCGGCGAGGAGGTGGTGGCCGCGCTCGGCGGACTGCACGGCTTCACGGGCTGGCGCCGGCCGTGGCTCACCGACAGCGGCGGCTTCCAGGTGACCTCCCTCGCGGACAAGGTCCGCGTAGACGAGGAAGGGGTGACGTTCGCGTCGCCGGTCGATGGGAGGCTTCGCATGCTCTCGCCCGAGCGCGTGGTGGCAGTGCAGGAGGCGCTCGGGTCCGACGTGGCGATGGTGCTCGACGAGTGCGTGCGGCCCGACTCGGGCGAACCCGGCGACGCGACCCGGGTGCGCGCGGCCACCGAACGCACGCTGCGCTGGGCGGAGCGCTCGCAGCGCGCTCACCAGCGCCGCGATCAGTGGTTGTTCGGGATCGTGCAGGGCGGCGACTCCGAGCCACTGCGCCGCGCGAGCGCGCGCGCCACGCGCGACCTCGGGTTCCGCGGTTTCGCGCACGGCGGGCTCGGGCTCGGCGAGCGCGCCGCGCAGCGCGACGAGCTGATCGCGATCACCCACGGCGAGCTGCCCGCCGACGCGCCGCGGTATCTGATGGGGCTCGGGCGTCCGGCCGATCTGATCCGCGGCGTCGCGCTCGGCGTCGACCTGTTCGACTGCGTGCTGCCGACCCGCCACGCGCGCCACGGCGTCCTGTTCACGAGCCAAGGCCTCGTCCGGCTCAAGAACGCCGACCAGGTCAGCGCAGGCGATCCACCCGACGCCGCCTGCGACTGCCCCACGTGCGCGCGCTATTCGCGCGCCTATCTGCGGCACCTGCTGCGCGCGGGCGAGTCGCTCGGCGCGCGGCTCGCATCGATTCACAACCTCCGGTTCTACCTGCGCCTGCTCGAGCGCGCGCGCGAGGCGATCCGCGCGCGGCGGCTATCCGAGCTGCGGGACGAGATCGAGGCGCTGGAGACCTGACCGCATCTACGCCGACGCCTCGAGCGCCGCGCACAGCGCCGCGCAGTAGGGCGCTTCCTCACCGAGCCCGGATCCCCGAATCTCGCAGCGCACAGGCCAGGGCGAGGCTATCGCGGTGAGCTCGCGCCTCAGCGGCGCGAAGCAGAGATCCTCGCCGGCCGCGGTCGCGATCGTCCCGAGCACGAACCGCTCCGGTGCCAGCACGAACGACAACGCCGTGAGCCCCCGCGCGAGGTAGTGATTCCAGCGATCCACCTCGGCGAGCGCGAACGGGTCGCCTTCGCGCGCGGCGGCGATCACGTGCTCGGGCCGCGCGTGCGCGGGGGTGCCCGCGAGCGCGGCGACGCGGCTGGCCGCGGGCGTGATGCGCGCGAGCCGTTCGCTCCAGCGGCGTCCGCCGACGTATGCCTCGAGGCAGCCGTGGCGCCCGCAGCCGCATCGCTCGGCCTCGGCGCCCCATTCCACCGACATGTGGCCCGCCTCGCCGGCGCCGCCCGTGCCGCGGTAGAGCCGGCCGTCGAGCACGAGCCCGCCGCCGACGCCCGTGGACATCGTGAGGTAGACGAGGTGGCGCGCGCCGCGGCCTGCGCCGAAACGCCACTCGGCCAGCGCCGCGGCGTTCGCATCGTTCTCGAGGTGCACCGGGACATCGAAGGCGGCGGCGAGCCACGCTTCGATCGGGACCGAGCCCCATCCCGCGAGGTTGGGTGGCGACTCGACGACGCCGTGCGCGAAGTCGATCGGCCCGGGCGTCGCCACTCCCACCCCGCGCAGTGCGGACCGCGCGACGCCGGCCTCCTCGAGCAGCTCGTTGCCGTCGCGGATCATCGCGTTCACGTCGGCGCGCGCATCGCCGGTCGCATGGATCGGGCGGCGGCGGCGCGCGGTGATCCGCCCCGCATCGTCGCCCACCACCACGGCGAGCTTGGTGCCGCCGATATCGAAGCCGAGCCACACGCTGCGGCACTCCCGAGGCGATCGCCGCGGCCTGGGCAGGCAGGCCGAAACCGCCGCAATAACAGCGAGTTGCGGGTGAACGCGAAGTCTATCACACAGCTTCAGGAGCTCGCCTGCCCGGCCGATACAAATCAACGCGAGACCGAGAGTCTGCGGCTCGAGCTGCGGACCCCGCTCGGGAGGGAGCTCGGATGAGGGCCGCAGCGCATTGGGTTGTGTTCGCCGCGATCGGTGTCGCCGCGTGCGTGTCACCGGGCGATCCGCTCGAACGCGGCGAGGCGCTCAAGCAGGCCCAGCACCGCTACACCGAGGCGCTGCGCTGGGGCGACCTGGACAAGGCCGCGCGCTACGTCGACCCGGAGATGCGCAGCGACTTCCTAGCGCTCGCCGACGCGTTCGAGACGATCCGCATTACCGATTACGACATCGGCGACCTCGACCTCAACCAGGAGACGCTCGCCCAGGCGGAAGTCGACGTGACCTACCGAGGGTACGTGCTGCCGGTGTATGTCGAGAAACGCGTTCGCGATCACCAGGTGTGGTACCGCGACAAGGACTCGGGAAACGAGTGGCGCGTGCGGCCCGAGCTGGCCGCGCTGATCGAAAGCATCGGAGCGCACCGCTAGTCATGCCGTGGCGCGAGATCCCGGCCGCCGAGCCGACGCCGTCCGGGGAGCCGCGCTCCAAGATCCTGATCGTCGACGACGCGCCGATATTCCGCGAGATCGAGACGGTCTTCCTGGGCCGCACCGGGCAGATCCTGACTGCCAGCGACGGCGGAGAGGCGTTCGAGATCGCGCAGCGCGAGCGACCCGATCTCGTGCTCACCGACCTCTCGATGCGCGAGATGGACGGCGACGAGCTCTGCCGTAGGATCCGCCGCGACGCCGATCTGCGCCGGATGCCCGTGGTCGTGGTGACGAGCGGGAACTCCGCCGAAGAGCACGAGCGCGCAGTGCGCGCGGGCGCGGACGGCGTGGTCACGAAGCCGCTCTGCCGCGTGTCGCTGTTGCAGGTGGTGCAGCGCTTCCTGCGGCTCACGGCGCGCAGCTTCGAACGCGTCGCGTTCGAGACCGAGGTGCGCCTCACCGCGGGCGACCGCGACGTCTGGGCGTGGTCGCGCAACGTCTCGCGCGGCGGAATGTTCGTGGAGGCGGATACCGCGTTCGAGCCCGACAGCGAGTTCCAGCTGGAGTTCACCGTGCCCGACACGTCGATCCTGGTGCAGCCGACAGCGCGCGTGGCGTGGCGGCGCCCGCCCGGCCACGAGCGAGGTCCCGGAATGGGACTCCAGTTCCTCAAGCTCGAGCGCGATGCCGCGCAGTGGCTCGAACAGTATGTCTACGAGCGGGGCACGGGAGGCCAGCCTCCCGCACCCGGCGCCTAGCGAGGGCCGAGGGCCGTCCGACTACTTGCCTTCGAGCGCGTCCTCGTCGTAGATGTCCGAATTCACGTCGACGTGATGCGAGCGGCCCTTCAGGATCGCGAGGACCTTGTCGCCCTGCCTCACGACCGTCGCGCGGCGCGTGCGCACGCGGTCGCCTTCCTTGGTGAGGATCGGCTCCACCACGACCGGGGCGCCGCCGCCGCCACCCGTGGCCACTTCGACCGACGGCGCCGGGATGCCATGGCCGTCCTTGCCGAGCGTGGGACCGGTGGGAATCGAGATCACGGTGCTCTGCGCCGCCTTCGCGGCCGCCTGTGCGGCCACCTCGCGCTCGGCGGCCGAGGCCGCGTTCACCTGGCGCAGATAGTCGAGGCGCTTCTCGAGGCGCGAGGTCACCGCGCGCGCTTCCGGCTCTTCGACGGTGAGGCGCGGGTAGGTGTGCAGCGCGGTGTCGTGCACGGTGACGGCATCGGCCGCATAGCGCGCGGGCACCTTGTCGTGATCGTCGGTGTACGCGAACACGCCGTCGTCGGTGCGATAGGCGATGACGTCGGCCGCGATCGGCGCCGCGACGAGCGAGGCGAGCGCAGCCGCGAGGATCGAGTTCTGTTTCCGCATGGGAGAACCTCCACTGGTGATCTGGAGTGCGATTCTCTCATGTTTGTCGCAGAAAAAGTTTAATATTTTCAGATAGTTGGATCATGATCGCGAGCCGGAGCGCGAGTGTTCGCGGCGCGTTGGGGGCACCGGCTGCCGACGTCCTGCGCGCGCGTGAGCCGACTCGTCGTCCAGGCGCCCGGCGCGGGCGCGGCAGCTCGCGCCGACGGAGCGGCGTTGAAGCGGGGCCGCGGGCCTGCTATCCCCCGGGCCCGGTCTTGTTGCGGGGTAGAGCAGTCTGGTAGCTCGTCGGGCTCATAACCCGGAGGTCGGGGGTTCAAATCCCCCCCCCGCTACCATCCGTCTGAGTCGCCGGTCAGGATCACCCTGGCCGGCGCTCCTCGTTTGGGGGCTCGCCGTGTTGATCGCGATCGGGAGCCGCAACGTCCCCTCGATCCGGTAGCCGCCGGGCGCAGTCGCGTCCTCGATCACGTCGAGCCGATGATGCCCGTGCGCGTCCTCCGCGATCAGATCGAGGATCGCCTCGCGGCCTTCCGCAGCATCCGCCAGCACCCGGCCGCGCACGTCCTGCGCCATTTCCGCGAGCCGCGCACGGATCGCAGCGGCGTCGAGTCGCGTTCCCATCACGGCGGCAGCCACGCGCCCACGTAGCGCGCGCCGCTGCTCGCGCATCGACTGGAGCTCGCGCCGTAGGCGCGCGGCGGTCACGTCGTCGTCTTCGTCCTCGAACACGTCCGTCTTCCGCTTGATCTTCCGATCGAGCGCCGCGAGCTCGGCGCGATCGCGCTCGTAGTCGCCGTGTTGGAGCGCGGCCTCCACTAGCTTCGCGGCCTTCTCGACGATCCGCGCCACGGCATCGGGGGTCATGAGCTTCGCGTCGAGCGCATCGAGGATCCGCGCCGCTACGTCGTCGTGCTTGAGTCGCAGCGCAACGTCGCAGGTTCCGCGCGCCCGCTTGCCCGAACACGCGAGATGAGCGCTGCCGCCCGCGGCACAGAACGAAAGCCCGCACTTGCCGCAGCGCAACACGCCCGCCAGCAGGAAGCGCCTGCGGTTCCCTCCCGCGCGTTGGTAGGCGGGTCGGCCATCGGGACCCACCCGGCGCGCGATCGCTTCCTGCGCCGCGTCCCACGCGTCGTCTGAGACGATGCGCAGCTCGGGCACGTCCTGCACGATCCACTCCTCGCGCGCGCGGTCGAAGCGCTTCCGCTTCCCGTTGCGCTGACGCACCCAGCGCGAGCGGTTGTAGACCAGCCGGCCGCGGTAGAGCTCGTTTCGCAGCATCTCGCGCAGCGAGGTCGGCGCCCAACTAGGCGCCGCGCCTTCCTTCGCGCGGGCGCCTCGGGGCGTGGGTGCCGGCACGTGCTCGGCGTTGAGCTCGTGCGCCAGCGCCTTGAGCCCCTGCCCTTCCGCGTAGCGCTCGAAGATCCGGCGCACGACTGCGGCCTCCGCGGGCTTCACGGTGATGCGTTTCCCGCCATCGGGCGCCGGCTCGGTGGTGTAGCCGTAGGCGAGCCCGCCCGTCGCCTGCCCACCCTTCGCGCGAGCCTTCAGGCCGCGCCGCGTGCCGGCCGCGATGCGTTGTCGGTCGTAGGCCGAAATCACCGATTGGAAGCGCTCCGAGAGCTCGTCGAGCGGCTGCCGAGTCGTGACGCTGTACGCGCGCGCGTCTGCGGCTTGGAGGTCATCTAGCAGCTCGAAGAAATCACGTTCGTTACGCGCGATCCGCGAGCCGTCGAACGCGAGCAGCACATCGAACGCGCGCGCCTCGAGCGCCGCGCGCATGCGCTGGTAGGCGGGCCGCGCCGCGGTCGCGCCGCTGATCGCGCGGTCGATGAACACGAGCTCGGCCGGTGCTTCCCAGCCATGCTCCGCGGCGAACGCGCGGCAGTCGGCTACCTGATCGTCGGGCGACCGCTCGTTTTGGTTGTCGGTCGACATGCGCGCGTAGATGGCGGCTCTCATTGCGGTAGGCCCTCTTCGGGCGTGCATTCTACTACTGCCCCACGCGTGCTTTCGCTCGCACGCTCGGCGAGCAGCGCGTTAGCGAGAATCCGCGCAATGCGATTCTCGAAGTCCTCGACAGCGGATGCGGACGAATCAGGGAGTGAGGGCACCCCGATAGTACCGGCTGGCGAGCTCGTTCCTCCGCCAGAAAAATGGTGCCCTTCGGCGACGCCTGATTCAGCCGGATCCCCAGGGCCCCGGTCGCGGACCGAGCAGAGTGGATCCGCGCTTGAACGCACGACGGAGCTCATGTAGCTTTGTTGGCCATTGCCAATCTATTGGCAATAAATCGGGGGTGAACATGAGTGAATCTAGTTCCGAGGTCAGCGCCGAAATTCAGGCGATGCAGGCGATCGAGAAGGCCTTCACGGACCTCGACGCCGAAGTGCAGGCGCGCGTGCTGCGTTGGGCGGCCGATCGCTACGGGGTCGCCGTCACCGGGAAGCGGCCCGTCGGCAGCGCGAACGCGAGCGAGGTCAACGCCGAGGTTCCGGAGTTCGACACCCTCGCGGAGTTCTTCGCCGCAGCCGCGCCGACGACCGAGCCCGACCGGGCGCTCGTCGTCTCGCACTGGTTCCAGAACGTCAAGAACGAAGCCGATGTCGACGCGCAGAAGGTCAACAGCGAGCTGAAGCACCTCGGCCACGGCGTCTCGAACATCACGTCCGCGCTCGGGAGCCTGATCGAGCGGCGGCCGCAGCTCGTTATCCAGACCAAGAAGTCCGGAACCGCGAGGCAGGCGCGGAAGAAGTATCGCGTCACGGCCGCGGGGAAAAGCGCGGTCGAGCACATGCTCCAGCGGCAGCCTGACGAGAACGCCGCGTGAGCGGCGATGATCTGGTCGCGGCGCTCAAGTCGATCTTGCCGGAAGCGCTCGCCCGGGACCTCGCGACCGCCTTCCTCGAGATGCGGCGCGACGTCGCTACCGTGACGCTCGGGCGGTCGTCTCCGGGGAAGTTCGTCGAGACGATCGTCCAGGCGTTGCAGCACCTGCACGGCGGCACGTTCGACGCACACCCGGACGTCGACGCGGTTCTTCGGAACGCGGACAACCTGAAAGTCGACGACGGTCTCCGGATCTGCGCTGCGCGCCTCGCGCGCGGGATGTACAGCCTCCGCAGCAAGCGGAACATCGCGCACAAGGGGCCGGTGGATCCAAACGTGTACGACCTCCGGTTGCTGTTCGCCGGCGCGCAATGGGTCATGGCGGAGTTGATCCGACTCTGCTCGGCGGTACCGATGGCGGAGGCGGGGAGACTCGTCGATCTCGTCCAGGCTCCGGTGACCGCGCTCGTCGAAGTTCACGATCAGGGGCGTCTCGTACTCGCGGACGTCCCCGCTCGCGACGAGATCCTGGTCCTACTCCACAGTTGCTACCCGGAGTCGATGCCGCGCGCGGCAATCGCGCAGGCACTTGAGCGCCGGGCCGCGAAGACCGTGAGCAAGGCGATCCGCGAGCTCTGGACGAAGAAGTCCATGACGGAGGGCGCGGCCGGCTGCCGGTTAACGCAGCGGGGCCACAGCGAGGCCGAGATCGTCGTCGCTCGACTGCTGCGGACCGCGGCGGCTTAACGGCCGAGCGTCACCGCGCGCCGACGCTCACGAAACATGATCCACTCTGCGGCAGCCTCCGCGCTCTCGAAATCGCGGATCGCGTCCAGGTAGTACGGATCATTGAGGACGTAGCGCGCCGAGCGCTGGTCAAGCTCTTCGGCCATTAGCTCTAGTACGTCTTCGTAGAGCCTGTCGAAATCGTTCATGGCTTCGCGCTCGAGACTGGACGCCCGCCGGGGTTGCTCGACTGCATTGACAACCCCGACGGGCGCCCTCTGCCCTATGCAGACTCTCGATTCTGTAGCTGGTAGAGCTTCAGCTCGAGCGCGCTGACGTCGTGCTGCGCTTGCTGGTGCAGCTTCCCCAGATCTTCGGCGCGCAGCTTCGCCGCCGCGAGCTCTTCGCGGATCTCTTGCTCGGACATTCGGTCTTCCTTTCCTTGTTAGTGGCCCGGCCGACACGTTCTCACGCGACCGTGCGTTTCGGGGCGCCCCGTCAGCCGGCGCATTTAGGCGACCGACGGGGCGCAGCGTGCTCATGGAATCACGCCTAGCCGATCGCCGGTGGATCCGTGCCGGAACGTCCGACAGCGGCAGCGATCGGCCACCCCTGGAACTAGTTGAACAGCGGCCGGCGCGGCACCAAGCGCGGCGGGAACCAGTGCTTGCGATCCTGTCGGCGGTCGATCAGCCACTCGCGGGCCGATCGGCCGTCGCGGGTGATGACGCGATCGCCCTCGAGCGTGAGCCCGTCCGCGATCGCGGCTGCCGTCACGTCCTCGAAGGCGCTGAGCGTGACGCCTTCCGCGCGCGCGGCATCGCGCACCACAGCCGCGATCTCCTCACGCTCGAGCTCCGCTCGAAGAGCGGCGTTCTCGGCGCTCGTCTTCTCGATCGTGGCGGGCAGTGCGTCGAGCTCCGCGCTCCGCGCGGACACGAGCACGTCGGCGCGGGCCTCAATCCGCTGCACGAGTAGGTCGGGGACTTCGTCGCCCGGCACGTCGAGCGCGAACACCCAACCGGCCTCCGTCTCGTCGTACAGATCGCGCACGCGCTCCGGGATGGCGTCGCGCGTGTAGTATCGCTTCGCGAACGGCATCACGCGGCCTCGGACGCGTCGGCAACCGCCTTCGCGCGAGCACGCCCAAGCTCGGCGCCGCGGTGCGGGCGGGCCGCGATGTAGGCGGCCTCGAACGCCTTCGCGCCGTTCTCGATCCGGCGCGACACCGAACGGAGCTCTTCTCGCTCGGCGTGCAAGTCCGGGGCAACGTCGGCCACGATCGAATCCCGAAGGCCGCGCTGTCCCGCGTCGTCGAGATTCGACAAGTACCCCGGAGCAGTCAGCACGGCCGCCACGGTCTGCGCGTCACCCGCTCGCGCTCGCTCGCGAACGAAGCTCGCGCGCTGCGCGGTTGGCATCCGGCGCACGTGCTGCCGGATCTCTTCACGGCTGGCGGTCTTCACGCCCGAGTACAGGCGCTCGTCGATCTTCGTCTCGACGCCCGCGAGCGCTTCCGCCACCTGCGCGTGCGCCTTCTCGAAAGCCGGCTTGAGCTCGGCCGCGATCTTCAAGCGCAGATCGGCGATCTGCGCCGAGCGCGCGACGGGATCGAGCGTTCGATCGGCGTTCAGTGCGCCTTCCGCGGTATGGAGCTTGCCGAGCCGCGCGTGAATGCGCGTGAAGGCATCGCGCGCGCCGCGGCTCGCAGCGTGCTCGCCCACGATCACGCGCGGGTCTAGGGTCGGTGAAATCATCGGATCCATCTTCTCTACCTCCACATGTTCCGCCGCAGCATGCGCCGGTCAGTACAAATCGGAATCGTCTTCGTCTTCGTCGAAGGACATGACGCGCTCGACGAGCGCCGCGCGCACTCGCGCCGGCACGTTCGGCCACGGCTTCGACATAGGGCCGCGGCGCGTTGAAAATTTCGTGTTGCAAGCAAGCTGCCAGAGCAACTCACCCTCACCGTGTCGCGCATCCGCTGACGCTTCGGCGAACGTCAAGCCCCAGAGCTCTTGAAACGCTTGAGCATCGCGGCGCGGCACGCGGCGCCGCGCGAGCTCGCGAAGGCGGTCAATCGCGCGCGCGGTCATGCCGCCTCCCGGAGTCGCGCGATACCGGCGCGGAGAAGCGCGACCTTCTCGCTGTCGCTCGCTGCCACGAATCGGCGGAGCTCTCGATCGTCGAGCAACACGTCGGCGAGCTCGGCGAGAAGCGGGTCGAGGGTCGGCGCGCTGCTCGATCGGGTCGAAGCGGCGACGTTGACGGAGAGCGCGGGGCCCTCTGCGTCCGCGTAGTAACCGCCGATCCGCGCGAGCTCGCGCACGATATCGAGCGCCGGCACGAGCTCAACCGTCAGGTTCACGAGGTGGCTGCGCTCGCCCTTCGCGCTGCGGCGGATCCGCGCCTCTAGCTTCTTCACCCGCGCTCGCTCGGCCGGACTCAGTAGCGACTGATCTTTGATCCCGATCACGTCGCCGTTCGTGTTCCGGGTTAGGAAATCCTCGGTACTGACCGCGAGCATGCCTTCGAGCACGCGCCGCAGGCCCTCCGCGTCGTAGCTGACATCCGCGGATCGCATCGCCGTGAGCGCGCGGACGGCCGCTTGCACCCTTTCGTTGCGGCGCGTGCGCCGCGCCATGTCGGAGAGGCTCGCGCCGCTGTAGCCGGCCGCCTCCGCGGCTCGGAGCGGATCGCCGTGCGTCGCGTACGCGATCGCGAACGCGCGCTGTTGATCGGTCAGCGCGGACAGCGCCGCGTCTGCCGTGGCCCGAAGGTCGGCGGTCATCGCTTCGCCCGCTTCGTCGCGCGTCGCTTGCGCGGCGCGCGTTCGCTTGCGGCGATCGCGCCGGGCGCGAGCTTTTCCAACTGGCACATGAGCTCTTCGCGCGCGAGCTCACTGGTGCGCGCGCGCATGCCCAGGTCGACGAGCTCCGCGAAATCGGGGTTTTCGTGCTTCCACCGGCTGAGGCCCGGCCGGTGCCGCGGGATCCACAGCTCGGCGATCTGACGCAGGGATAGCCCCTGACTGAGCCCGAAGGCGATCAGTAGCCCCGCCGTCTCGCTGTAGTAGGAAGTCTTCAAAACGATACTAGACAATCTCGTGCCATAGGAGTCGATCTCTTCGTCGAGATTGTAGCAAAATCCCAGCGGATCGCAAGTCATAAAGGTACCGACCGATCTGGCCGATAACGGTGGCCACAACTCCAACGGAGGCCCCCATGCGCGTAGCCGCCTACTTGCGATGCAGTACCGACCGGCAGGAGCTCGACACCCAGCGAGACGAGCTCCGGGCCGCCGCGGAGGCCCGCGGCTGGGAAGTCGTCGAGTGGTACGAGGACCGGGCCCAGTCGGGCGCGAAGGAATCGCGCCCCGCGCTCGACAGGCTGCGCGGAGACGCCCGACGGCGTCGGTTCGACGTGCTGCTAGTCCAGCGCCTCGATCGCCTCGCGCGCAGCGTCCGGCAGCTTGTGGAGCTCGCCCAGGAGCTCGAGGGGGCCGGGGTCGATCTGTGCGCGGCCCGGCAGGCGATCGACACGACAACCCCGGGCGGGAAGCTCACCTTCCACGTGCTCGCGGCCGTGGCCGAATTCGAGCGCGATCTGATCCGCGAGCGGGTGCGCGCGGGCGTTCACCGCGCGATGCGCCAGCCGCGGCCGGGGAAGCGGCGGCCGGGTCGCCCGAGGGCGGCCGTTGACGTCGAGGCGGCGCGGCGGCTGCTCGCCGGCGGCGCCTCGGTCGCCGCGATCGCTGTGCGGCTCGGGGTTGCGCGCACGACGCTGCGACGGAAGCTCTCCACGTGATGCGCTTCGCAGTCAGCGGGATCTGATGGAAGGCGGAGCTCGCGCCATACGATTGAGCGACGGGCGGCGGCTCACCTACGCCGAATGCGGCGACCCGGGTGGCCAGCCGCTGCTTTTCTTCCATGGCGGGAACGGCTCGCGCTTCGAGCGGCACCCTGACGACGCAATCGCGGCCCGCGCCGGCGTGCGGCTGATCACGATGGATCGGCCCGGCCACGGCGGCTCGGACTTCGCGAGAAGAGGCTTCGTTGACGGAGCGGCGGACGTCGTCGAGCTAGCCGACGCGCTCGCCATCGAGCGCATGGCCGTTGCCGGCTGGTCGGGCGGGACCCCCTTTGTCCTGGCCTGCGCCCATCAACTGCCGGAACGGGTGACTCGCGCCCTCGTCTCGGGAACGCTGGCGCCCGTCCAGGGAAGGGAGCTCACTGAGGAAATGCCTTGGCACGCCCGGATGATCATCGGCCTGTGCCGCACCTCCCCGTCACTCGTGTACCCGCTCTTCGCGGCTCGGCAGCGCCGGCGGTCGCAGGACCTGGACGCCTTTCTCGAGGGGTCGGCCAGGCATTCGGCTCTGCGGGATCAGGAGCTGTTGCTGCGCGAGGACCTTCGCCCCATGTTCCTCGCCAGCTTCCGGGAGGGCACCCGAACGGGCGTCGCCGGTGCGGCTTGGGGCGCCCTACTGAACGCTAGACCCTGGGGCTTCGAGCTCTGCGGAATCCAGACCCCCGTCCACATCTGGCAAGGTGCTGACGACCGTCAGACCCCGCTCGCTTACGCCCGCCTCGTGAGGGATTCGATCCCCGGCGCGTCGCTGCGCGAGTTTCCCGGCGAAGGACATCTCCTCCTCCTCGACCATTGGCAGGAGATGCTGCAATGGGGTCGGTAGACCCTCCGTTCCGAGGTCTAGGCGCGTAGGTCGCGGTCGCCCCGTTTCGCTCGAAAGGCGCGGCGAATTTGTGACAGCCTGCCCGTTCGGGACCGCGTCGCGTTCTTAGTACCGACCCCCCGGTCAAGCCTGAACGCTCCGGCAAAGCGCTGCCCGCAGCCTGGCCGAAACCCCCCGCGCGCCTCCGCTCGCAAGCCCCTTCGGCGCTTGGCTCCCGGACCGGCAGCAGCCGCCGGCCGAATCCAGATCTTTGTGGCCAGCGAATAACACCGCTAGCGCTGCTGGTTAGGCGCTATGCGGTCGCGGAGTGCGAGGTAGAGGGCCGGAGTGGAGGGCGGAGCTTTCCAGAGGGGGTCGCCGCC
>DATFWW010000266.1:0-20527 GCA_035258825.1 Myxococcota bacterium | reverse complement strand
CCGCGTCGCGGATGCGCTCGGCGCGCCGCTCGACGGCCTGATGGTGGACTACCGCCGCAATCTCGGCGCGAAGATGGGAATCACCGACCAGATCGAGGGGAGGCTCGGATGACGCTCTCGCTCCAGGAGATCTCCGACCGCATGGAGATCCAGGACCTGCTCTACCGCTATGCCGAGGTGATCGACGGCAAGCGCTTCGACGAGCTCTACGACGTGTTCGCGGAGGACGCCCACATCGACTACAGCGTGTTCGGCGGCTCGGTGGGAGATCGCGAACACACGATCGCGTTCCTCAAGAAGGCGATGCCGATGTTCCCGAATACGCAGCACTCGAACGCGAACCCGCAGATCGAGGTCCACGGCGACCGCGCCACCGGGCGCGTGATGTGCTTCAACCCGCAGGAGATCCCGCTGCCCGGCGGCGGATCTCAGGTGTTCATGCTCGGGCTCTGGTACGTGGACGAGTACGTGCGCACGCCCGCGGGCTGGCGGATCCGGCGGCGCGTCGAGGAGAAGAGCTGGGTGTTCAACACACCCGACTTCATGAAACTCTGATCGCGCGCGCGAGACGGCACCGGCGGCGCGGTCCTCGCGGCTAGTCCTCGAACGACAATCCCGTCGGCGCATTCGGCGCGTGCTCGAGCAGCTCGATCACGTTGCCGAATGGGTCGCGCCCGTACGCGAAGCGCGACGGCGCCGCGCCGAACAGCGGCGCGTTGAAGACGACGCCGTTCGCAGCGAGCTGGTCGTAGTCCTCCGCGATGTCGTCGCTCGCGAGCGCGAAGTGGGTGATCCCGCCGCGCGTCACGGGCCGTTCCGGATCACCAGGCTGCCCGGAATTGAACTGGAACAGCTCGATGCACGAGTTGCCCTTCTTGATCATGCGCACCTTGCAGCCTGCGTCGGGGACTCCCATCGCGGCGTTCATCGGCGCGATGCCGGACGGAATGTCCGCGGACATCACCTGCTGGAAGCCGAGCACGCCACAATAGAAGTCGAGCGCCTTCTGGATGTCGGGCACGGCCAGCGCGGGATGGTGGACGCCCAGGATCATGTCGGTCTCCTTCGATTCGACTTGTGAGGGCGCACAGGATAACCGGACCTGAGCTCACGCGACCGGGCTGGCTCCGCGCACACCCGGCGCGATCCCGCGCGCGCCGATCGCGAGCCCCTGCGCGGCCTCGCGCGCGGAGGGGAAGCGCCGGATCGCGGCGCGGCAGATCTCGTCGCAGCGGCGCCGGATCTCGGCGGAGCCGACGTCTCCGACACCCGTCACGCCGCCGTCCGAGACCCAGAAGCGCGGCCCCGGCTGGCTGGCCAGCCAGCGCAGCGCCGGCTCGTCGACGATGTTGCCGCCGCCATACGGCGCGAGGTGCTCGGGCGACGCGCGCCGGCCCGCGCGCGCGACGATGCGCAGCTGCCCCTCTTCGCTCCGACCCGAGTAGATCGCGACGAGCGCGGCGCCGCGCGACGCGTCGAGGATTGCGTCGAGGTCGCCGGGGCGGAAGCTCATGCTGCCGCTCGTGTCGATCAGCACCGAGCCGCCGATCCGGCGACACGGGCGGCGGAACACCGCCTTGTCGATCGCCCAGCGGTGCAGCGCGCCCGGATGCGCACCCTCGGCGGCCGGCTTGAACTCGATGTTCCACCGGCTCTCGTAGCCGCGCGGCAGCAGACGGCGGATATCGGGGGTGAGCATCACGACCGAGCGCGGGCAGATATCGAGGTAGCGGTCCCACACATCGAAGACGCGCTGCTCGAGGTCGGTCTGCGCGGGCTGGATCTGCTTGCGGTTGAAGTGTTCCCGATCGTCCTTCGCGGGTCGACCCAGCCATAACAGCCAATCGTTCGATCCCACGAACGACACGTCGATTGGATAGAGCTCACCGCCGCGCTGTGCGTCGCGATCCGGCGCCGGAAAATTGAGCAGGGGTTCGCCGTAGCTGCAGCCCTGCCGCTGGAGCCACGCCGAGAGCTCGTTGGCTGCCATCAAGTCGCGCGGCCCCGACGCGATGTTGACGCTCCGGGTCTTGTCCCTGGGGTTCTGGTAGGAGACGACGGGATACACGGTTCCTTTCACGTTAGTTTCTCCGGGAAGAGGGGCGAGTCGCACGGACTTGGGGAGGTTCGCGGCGCATTTTCACCCAGCCGCGCCGTTCTTGGCACGACGAAAATCGCGATTTCCCGTCGGAGAGCGCGCTCTCGTTCGGGCCGGGATCCGTTTCGGACCGAAGCGCTTCGCCCGCGGGCGCGAGTGGGTTCGCGCGGCCGCGCCGTCAGCGCGAAGTCAGCCGGACGGGGAACGCCTCGAGCGTACGCAGCGCAGTGGCCGGCGCCCACGCCGGCGACGGACCGGCCCATTCGATCTTCGAAGTGCGCGCGAGCAGCGTCTCGAACGCGACGCGCCCCTCCATGCGCGCAATGCTCGCGCCGAGGCAGAAGTGCATCCCCCAGCCGAAGCTCAGGTTCCGGATCGGCGTGCGGCCGATCTCGAAGTCGTCGGCGTGTCCGAAATGCGCCGGGTCGCGGTTGCCCGCCGCGAGCCCGAGGTGCACGAGGTCGCCCTTGCGCACCCGCACGCCGGCCCACTCGACGTCGGCGCCCAGGACGCGCGAGACGAACAGGATCGGCGGCTCGAAGCGCAGCATCTCCTCGACGGCGCCCGGCAGGAGCGCGGGCTCTCGGCGCAGGCGGGCGAGCTGGGCGGGGTGCTGGAGCAGCGTGAACAGGCCGTTGCCGATCAGGTTGCGGGTGGTCTCGTGCCCCGCGTAGAGCATCTGGATCACCATCGCGACGAGCTCGTCCTTCGCGAGCCGGTCGCCGCTCTCCTCCACGGCGATCAGCTCCGAGAGCAGGTCGTCGCCGGGGCGGTCGCGGCGCTCGGCGATCAATCCGCTCGCGTATTCGTCGAACGCGGCGATCGCGCGGTCCGCGCCCGCGCGCGCGTCGGCCGTCGGCGTCGCGGTGGCGAGCGAGAGCGCAGCGGTCCACTCGCCGACAGCGTGGTGGTCGATGTCCGGGATCGCGAGCATGCTGCAGATCACCTGGAGCGGCAGCCGCTGCGCGAACGCGTCGTAGAAGTCGACCTCGCGCGCCTCGAGCGCCCCATCCATGAGCTGATTCGCGAGCTGCTCGGTGATCGGCCGCACGCGGGCCACCTGGCGCGGCGTGAACGCGCGCGAGAGCAGAGCGCGCAGCCGGTCGTGATCGGGCGGGTCGAGGAACACCACCGTGCGGCGCACCCAGTCGATGTAGGGGCCGTCGCGCCAGCCCTGCTGCTCGTAGTAGCGCACGCCGATCGCGCCGAAGCGCCGGTCGAGCAGCGCCTGCATCACGTCGGCATAGCGCAGAAGGAACACGGTGCCGAGCTCGGGTACGCGCGCCGCGCGCGCTCCCTCGCGCAGGAGCGGCGCGGTGGTCCCGTGAGGATCGCGGAAGAAGCGCTCGTCGAAGTGGAGCTCGGGCAACGCGGCGGCATCGGTCATCGCCGGGCGTGCTCGCGCAGCACCTCTGCCGCACAGCGCATCGCTGCCACCATGCGCGGCACGCCGAGGTACGGGATCAGGTGGATGAACAGCTCCGCCACGTCGTCAGGCGCGTGGCCGAGCGAGAGCGCGCCGCGCACGTGGAGCTTGAGCTCCTCGGCGCTGCCGATCGCAGCGAGTGCCGTCAGCGTGACGAGGCTGCGGGTCTTGAGATCGAGGCTGCCGCGGCGCGCCCACGCATCGGCATAGCAGTGCTCGGTGCAGATCCGCGCAAAGTCGAGGCCCGTCGCGGTCGGCCACGCCACGCCGTGCTGCCGCCACGCGGGCGTGAAGATCTCGTCGAGCAGGGCCTCGGCGCGGGCGGTGCGGTCGGTGT
The DNA here is from genome assembly GCA_035258825.1 of Myxococcota bacterium. GTDB lineage: Bacteria > Myxococcota_A > UBA9160 > UBA9160 > SMWR01 > JAHEJV01. The sequence goes on along the minus strand of DATFWW010000266.1, from coordinate 16,666 downwards.
CGGCCATGCGCGCATCATATACCGACCGCGATCAACGTTGGTCGGCGAGCTCCGCGCGGCGCGAGAGGAGATAGGCGCGCAGGTCGGCCACGTCCCCGGCGGTCAGGGTACCGGTGAACGAGGGCATCCCGCGCGCGAGCCGCGAGCCCGAGAGCAGGATGCTCTCGAGGTCTCCGTACACCTGCGGCGCCGCGCGGCGCAGGTCGGGCAGCGTTCCGCCCGCGATCGCACCCGGCCCGTGACAGGTCGCGCAGTAGCGGAAGAACGTGCGTTCACCGCGCGCCGTGCGCGCGGCGTCGGCCGGGGCGTCGATCGCGGCGACCTGCGGCGGCTGCCACGCCGGCGTCTCGGGCAGCGCCGCGGTTCCACCGAGCTTCCACGCGAGCACATGGCCTGCATTCCCGGTCGCGATCGTGTCGGGCGGCGGATCCGCGCTCGCGAGCGCGAGTCCGCCGCCGAGGCCCGCGAGCACTGCGACGTACTGCTCGCCGTCGATCCGATAGGTGATCGGCGCGGCCACCACCCCGGTCCCGGTTCGCGTCTCGAACAGCTTCGCGCCGTCGCTCGCGCGATAGGCGGCGAGCGTGCCGCGGCCGGTGCCCTGGAACACGAGATTGCCCGCGGTCGCGAGCGTGCCGCCGTTCACCACGTGCGGGTGCTCGACGCGCCATGCCTCGCGCTGGCGCACCGGATCCCACGCGATCAGCGCGGCGCCGATGCGGCCCCCACCCGATGGACTTCGCTCGCCTTCGGCTCGCTGCGCCATCGACTTGCCGCCCGCGGCCGGATCGACGCCCGCGTTCATCACGTTCGGCCCGAGTTTGAAGTCGGGATCGTCGCGGAACGCGAACGGCATCTCGAGCGCGGGGATGTAGACGAGCCCGGTGCCCGGGTGGAACGACATCGGCTGCCAGTTGTGCCCGCCGACGGGGCCCGGCGACAGCACCGACGGCTCGCCGGAGCCGTACCGCGCGGCGGTCGTCTCCACCGGGCGGCCGCTCGCGAGATCGACGCGCTCCGCCCACGTCACCGGGACGTAGGGCGCCGCGGAGAGCAGTTCGCCCGTGGCGCGGTCGAGCACGTAGAAGAATCCGTTCTTGGGCGCCTGCATCAGCACGTGCCGCGCGCGGCCGCCGATCTCGAGATCGGCGAGGATCATGTGCTGCGTGGCGGTGTAGTCCCACTGGTCGCCCGGCGTGGTCTGGTAGTGCCAGACCAGATCGCCGGTGTCGGGCCGCAGCGCGAGGATCGACGACAGGTACAGGTTGTCGCCGCGGCTGCGCAGGCGCGGCGTCCACGGGCCTCCGTTGCCGGTGCCGACGTAGAGCAGGTCGAGCTCGGGATCCCATGCGAGCGAGTCCCAGACCGTCCCTCCCCCGCCCACCTTCCACCACTCGCCGTCCTGCCAGGTCGGCAGCGCCGCCGCGAGCGCGGGCGATTCGGGCGGCTGCGCCGGGTCGCCGGGCACCGTGTAGCAGCGCCACGCGAGCGAGCCGGTCTCCGCGTCGTAGGCGGAGACGTAGCCGCGCACGCCGATGTCGGCGCCGCCGTTGCCGATCACGACCTTCCCCTTCACGACGCGCGGGGCGCCCGTGATCGTGTACGGCAGCGCGGGGTCGGTGGTCTGCACCGACCAGAGCGGGGCTCCCGTGTTCGCGTCGAGCGCGATCAGGCGCCCGTCGAGCGCGCCGACGAACACGCGCCCGCGGTCGAGGGCGACGCCGCGGTTCACGACGTCGCAGCACGCGCGCGCGCCCACCTCGCCCGCGACGTGCGGATCGAAGCGCCAGAGCTCGCGCCCCGTGCGCGCGTCGAGCGCGAACACGACGCTCCACGATCCGGTCGCGTACAGCACGCCGTCGGAGACGATCGGCGTGGCCTCGAGGCCGCGGCTCGTGCCCGTCGCATAGCTCCACGCGAGCCCGAGCTTCGCGACGTTGTGCTCGTCGATGTCGGCGAGCGGGCTGAAGCGCTGCTCGCCCGGCGTCAGCCCATGCAGCGGCCAGTCCCCCCCGCCGGGCGCAGGCGTGGCGCCGCGCCCGCACGCGAGCGCGAGGACCGCACCGCCGACTAGCAGCGCTCTTGTCAGCTCGCCGCCGCCGCGGGCACGCCCTTCACGCCCGGCGCGCTATCCACCATCATGCCGACCCGGCGCCACGAATCCGCCGTGCGCTCCGTGATCAGGCCGAGGTTGCGCAGGTTCGGGATCACCGTGTGCATGAACGGAATGCTGTTCACGGTGGCCCACTCCGGCATGGAGAGGAACGCGCGCGTCATCTGCTCCGGGTCGATGTCGTACTTCGGCCCGAGCTCGTGCAACATGTCGAGCTGCTGATTCGCGTTGAGTGCCTCGAGGATCGAGAACGCCCAGTCCTCCATCTCGTTCTTCTCAGCGGTGGTCGCCTCGCGCACCACACGGCGCATCATCAGCACGCCGAACGCGGCGTGGCGCGACTCGTCCTGCTCGACGCGGCGCAAGAGCTCCGCGAGCAGCGGCGTGCGGCACTGGCTGCGCAAGAAGTCCATGATGCCCACGGCCATGCCCTCGAACAGCGTCTGCATGCCGAGCGTCTTTTTCTGGGCGCTGTCGGCGCGCAGCAGGATGTCGAGCAGCACCTTGAGCGTGCCGCCGATCGGGTAGATCGTGCCCATCTTGCGCTGCATGAACTTCGCGAACGCCTCGACGTGGCGCGCCTCGTCGATCACCTGGCTCGCGGCGTACCACTTCTCGTCCATCTTCTCGCACACGTTGGTGAGCTGACCGCAGAGCTGGAGTGCAGCCTGCTCGCCGTGCAGGAGCTGCGAGAGCAGGTAGTTGATCTCGTCGAACGCGGCCGCTTTCTGGGTGGCCTCGTCCTTGCCCAGGAGCTGAGCGGCCTGCGCAAGCAGCGACACCTCGGGATTGACGATGAACTCGTCCTTGCTGACCGGGATCGACCAGTCGAGGTCGGACTCGGCGTTCCACTGGTTGACCTTGCCCTTCTCGTACAGGTTGCGCAGCTCCGCCACCTGGCTGCCGTAGTTCCAAGTCCAGTGCAGACCCACCGGAACGTCGAGCGCGATCTGATCGCGCAGGCCGGCGAGCTTCTGCTCGTCGACGAACTCGATCACCTCGAACTCTCCGAATCGCTTTCGGTGCTCCTGGATCAGCTTGTCCATCGTGGGGGTCCTTTCCATCGATCGTCAGTCGGGCGCGTGTGAATACAACCCGCGGCGCAAGAGGCCGATCACCTCGCGCTTGCGCCGCGCGACTTCTTCGGCGGAGAACAGCGGGCGGCCGAGGATCCGCTCGCCCATCTCCGCCGAGGCGAAATGAAAAACGGTGGCCCCGATCAGCGTGAGCAGCGTGTGGGGCGTCGAGACGCGCCGCAGCTCGCCGCACTCGATGCCGCGGCGGATCAGCCGCTCGGCGTCGGCGAGGATCGAGGCCAGCTGCGCCTCACACATCTCCGCCTCGGGCGCGAGCGCCTCCTCTTCCTCGAACAGACTGCGCAAGAGCAGGCGCGGGACGGTCGGGTGCTCCGCGAACGTGTCGATCAGCTCTTCGAGCCAGCGCTCGAGCTGCGCGCGCGGCGAATCGCTCTGCACGAGGTTGGCGTCGAAACGCGCGCGGATCCGCAGCAGCACGCGCAGGATCACCTCGTGGTAGAGCTGCTCCTTGCTCCGGAAGTGGTGGAACAGCGCGGACTTCGAGAGGCCCGACGCGTCGGCGACCTCGCGCAGGCCGATCCCCGCGTAGCCGCGGCGCGCGAACAGCGCCTCGCCCACGTCGAGGATCTTGTCCCGCGAGCTCGGAGCTTCCGCCACGCCAACCTCTGCGATGATCTGCGATGAGCGCTCCGAGGAGCGCCGCGATCGAGCGCCGGCCGACCGATTGGTCGGTCCATCTCCAAGTTAACCGACCGACCGGTCGGGAGTCAATTCCGTGCTCGACGCGCTCGCGCCCGCGGCGTCCCGCGCAAGCGCTGGACTCCGTTCAACGCACGCAGCGAAAGCCGATGAATCCCGACGAGTGGTTCGGCGTGAACGGATGGAGCGCGAGTGGGCCCGCCTTCACACCTCCGAGGGATGTGAAAGCGCCGCCGCGCACGAGTGCCGCCGGGAACGGCTGTGTCGTGTCGGCACCGGCCAGGCACATGTCGTCGTCGCTGAAGCTCGCCCAGCCCGTGCAGACGGTCGGGCGCGGGACCCACTCCGCCACCCATTCGGCCACACCGCCCACCATGTCGAACGCTCCGCTCGACGATACGCAGTTCGCGCGGTCGCCGGTGCGCGGGACGGCCCCCGACGCGGTGTTGCAGTCGGTGGTGCCGTTGTCGGGTCCGGGATCGGGCGTCCCGTTCGCGGCCCCCTGCCACTCCGCGTTGGTCGGGAGCCGCTTGCCGGAATTCGCGCACGCCTCCTGCGCCTGGAACCACGTGATCGATGCCGCGGGCGCGACCGACGGGATGGCCACGGCGTAGATGTCGTCGGCACAGTTCTGGCCGTCGTCCGCGCACGGCGCGTAGTCGTCGCTCGCGACGCCGAGCTGTGTCGCACCGCCGGCTGCGAGATCGGCGGCGGTCGCGGTCCCCTGCCGGATCTTCGCCACGAGGCCCGCGCTCGTCGTGGTCGGGCTCGGCACCCTCCAGACGCTCGCCTCGAATTCGTCCATGCACACCGTGCCCGAGCGCACCGAGTCGGCCGGACACGGCGAGCCCTGTGCCTGCGCCGCACTCTCCCCCAGCGCCAGCAGAACTACCAGCGTGACCACGCGCACGATCGTCCCCACCGCGTCCTCCTTCGTCACCGAGAGCCACGCCGCCGCGCGAGGATCGCGAGCGCCGTCAGTCCGGCGCCCCAAAGCGCATCGCGACCGGGCTCGGGCAGCGGTCGCGCACAGCGGAAGCCGACGGAGTCCTCCGCGCGCGTCGGATCGAGCTCACCGGAGATCGCGAGCGGCCCGGCCGACGCCCCGTCGCGAAAGCTGCCGCCGCGCAGCAGCGCTCCGGGAGCGCCCTTGGAGTCGTTGGCGCCGGCGAGGCACATGAAGTCGCCGCTGAAGCTCGCCCAACCCGTGCACGTGGTGGAGAGCGGCGCCCAGTCCGCGACCCACTCGGACAGGTTGCCCACTGCATCGAATGCGCCGCGGGCGGATACGCACCGGCTGCGCTCGCCCGTGAGGGCCGCAGTGCCGCGGGCGGCCGTGTTGCAGTCCAGGGTCCCATCGTCGGGCCCGGGATCGGGTGATCCATTCGCGCCGACCTGCCACTCCGCGCTCGTCGGGAGGCGCTTGCCGGCATCCGCGCAAGCCTGTTGCGCCTGGAACCAGGTGGCGAAAGCCGCGGGCGACACCGACGGGATGCTCACGGCGTAGAGGTCGCCGCAGCTCCGTCCGTCGTCGGTGCACGGCGCGTAGTCGGCGCGCTCGCCCAGCAGCGTCGCACCCCCTCGCGTGAGCTCGCCCGGGTTGGCGAGGCCCAGCCGGATCTTCGCCACGAGACTCGCGTTTCCGGTATTCGGATCGGGTATCCGCCACACACTCGCCTCGTAGCGGTCCAGGCACACCGTCCCGGCGGCCACCGCGTCGGCGGAGCACCGACCGTCGCCGATGGCGGTGTCCGCGGCGGCCGCGTCCGTTACGGCGATCGCCACCGCCCACGCCTTCAGGACCTGCCGAATCGCTCGCTGCCTCATCGCGGCTCCGCCCGTTTCGCGATGAATACGCATCCCGAGGCGCGATGGATGCACCGGACCCGAAATTTGGCGGAAAGTGCGGTGCGCTTGTCCGCGCTGACGGCGAGTGACCGGATCTGTCACAGCGGGAAGCGAACATGCGAGGGCATCCCGGAGGTCCCATGGAGCAACTCATCGCGTCCGGCTCGTCCGGCGCGTGGCTGGCGCTCTCGCTCGCCGCGTGCGCGGGGCTCGCTGTGGGCATCGTGATCGGCCTCGGCGCTGGGAGGGCCGGCGCGGGCCGCGCGCGCGAAGCGTTCAAGGCAGTCGCTGCCGACGCACTGCGCGACAACACCGATACCTTTCTCGCGCTCGCGGGCGAGCGCTTCCAGCGCTTCGAAGAGTCGTCGGAAACGGACTGGGACCTGCGCCGCAAGACGATCGACGACACGGTCGCGCCGCTGCGCGAGGCGCTCGACCGCTACCGCGTCGAGGCGCACGAGCTCGAACGCGCGCGCTCCGAGCGGACGGGCGAGCTAGGCGGCGAGCTGCGCGAGCTCGCCGCGCAGACGTCGCGCCTCTCCGACGCGCTGCGCAGCAGCGCCGCGCGCGGGCGCTGGGGCGAGCTCACGCTGCGGCGGACCGCGGAGCTCGCAGGGCTCTCCGAGCACTGCGATTTCGCCGAGCAGGTGACGCTCGGCGGCCCGGGCGCCGCGCAGCGGCCCGACATGCTCGTGCGGCTACCGGGCGGTCGCGAGGTGGCGGTCGACGCCAAGGCGCCGCTCGACGCCTACTGGCGCGCGTCGCAGGCGTCGGCCGACGCGGAGCGCGACGCCGCGCTGGACGAGCATGCGCGCTCGGTACGCCGCCACGTGGACGCGCTCGCCGCGCGCAACTACGCGGCGCTGCTCGAGCGCGCACCGGACTTCGTGGTGTTGTTCCTGCCCGACGAGGGCTTCCTCGCTGCCGCGGCCGCGCGCGACCGCGCGCTGATCGAGCACGCGCTCGGCAAGGGCGTGGTGCTGGCGACCCCCGCGACGCTCTACGCGCTGCTCGGCGCCGTGGCGCGCGGCTGGCGCGACGCGCGTCTCGAAGCAAACACGCGCGAGGTGCTCGTCCACGCACGCGAGCTCGACGATCGGCTCGCATTGTTCGTCGAGCACCTCGCGAAGGTGGGCGCGAATCTCGGCCGGTCGGTGGAGGCCTACAACAGGGCGGTCGGATCGCTCGAATCGCGCGTGCTGCCGCAGACGCGCCGCCTGCGCGAGCTCGGCGCAGAGGGCGCGCATCCGCTCGACGCGCCCGAGCCCCTGACGCTCGCCGTGCGCGAAGCCGAGAGCGCAGGGCGGATCAGCGAAGCCTGATCCGCCCTGCGCGCGGAGCATTCACGACCATTCATCAGTGCTTGGCGATCTTCGACTCCCGATGGCTCTTCTTCGCGACCTTCTCGCCATCGCCGAAGTAGCTCCAGGGGTATTCGGGCTGAAGGATCGGCTCGTAGTTCTTCGGCGCCGCCCACGGCGCGGTGACCAGCTCGTAGAGCCCCACGACCGGCCGCACGACGGTCATTCCGATCCCCTTCGCCACGCCCTCCGTCCAGCCCGCGATCGGGCCTTCGCGTTGGCTCGTGTCGATGATGTTGCCGGGGAGCTCGAGGAACGGAGTCGTCATCGCGGCGAGCCCACGACCCGCCTTGTGCATGGCGGTATCGGCACTCGAACTCGTCGACCAGAGCGAGACGACGAGTACTGCGAGCGCGTACCCGACGAGAGTGGCACCACGGTTGCACTTGATCTTCACGATCGCACCTCCTGTTCGACCGGACGCGGCGCGACATGGCACATGCGCCCAGTCCGCACCCCTGTGGGGCATCCAATGATCTCGCAGAAAGCGTGCCAACCCCCGCGATCGCTCCAACGCGGCCCAAACCGAGTGCTGCACCCGGGCTCCCGTTGCGTGGGTTTCCGTTTGTACAATGTACCGGCGCATCCGGTGCATAACGCCGACAGCCCGGGGCCGCGCTAGCCGATCAGGGCTTCACGACCTGCACGTCCCCGAGCCCGTCGAGCTGCGGCACGATCGCCTTCGCGGGGCCGACCAACACGATCGCGGCGCGCTCCGGGTGCAGGTGCGCCTGCGCCACCGCCGTCATGTCGGCCGGAGTGATCGCGCGCACGCGCGTGCGATAGGTGTCGAGGCTGTCCGGGGGCAGCCCGTACACGTCGAGATCCACGAGCGCGTCCGTCACCGCGTCGGATGTCTCGAGGCCCATCGCGAAGCTGCCGGTCGCGAGCGTGCGCGCCCACGACAGCTCCTTCTCCGCGGGCGGTTCTTTGCGCGCGCGCTCGAGCTCGGCGAGCAGGACGTCGAGGGCCGCGCGCGTCTTCTCGACGCGCGTGAACGTGGCGGCGAAGAAGGGGCCCGGCGCGCGCCGCATCGAATACACCGACGAGGCGCCGTAGGTGAGGCCCTCGCTCGAGCGCAGCGCATTCATGAGCCGCGAAGAGAAGCCCGAGCCGCCCACGACCAGGTTGAACAGCGATACCGCGATCCGGTCGTCGTCCGTGCGGGAGATCCCCTCGTGGCCGACCACGATGCGCGTCTGCCCGAGATCGGGCCGGTCGACCACGGTGATCGCGCGCCGGGCCGGCGCCTGCGCGGGCGGTGGCGGCCCCGGATCGACGAGCGCGCCGCTCGGCCACGCGCCGAAGCGATCGCGCAGCGCCGCGATCACCTTCTCGGCCTCGATGTCGCCGGTTACGCTCGCCGTGGCGGCATTCGGGACGAACAGCTTCGCGTGATAGGCGCGCGCGGTCTTGGCGTCGAGCCGGGCCGCCGTCTCGGGCGTCCCCGCCACGGGCAGCGCGAAGCGGTGCGTCCCGTAGACGACGCGGTTGGTGTGCCAGCTCGCGAGCGTCGCGGGGTCGTCCTTCGAATGCTCGAGCGCGGCCAGGAGCTCCGCGCGGGCGCGCTGCACTTCGCGCGCGTCGAAGCGCGGCCGCAGCGCGGCGTCGGCGAGCAGCGAGAGCAGCGCGTCGAAGTCGCGCGCGAGCCCGGTGATCTCGACCTCCACCGTGTCCCACTCCGCGCTCGCACCAAACTTGGCGCCGAGCTCGTCGACGGCCTCTGCATAGGCGAGCGCGTCGCGCTTGCCGGCGCCGCGCTCGAGCAATTCCGCCATGAACGAGACGCTGCCCGCCTGCTCGGGAGACTCGACGGCGGCGCCGCGCGGAATCGTGAGCCGGATCGACACGCGCGGCAGGCGGTGGTCCTCGTGCACGAGCACGCGCAGGCCGTTCGGGAGCTCCGCGCGAGTGAGCGCGCCCTCGCGCGTGATCGGCCGGTCCTCTGCCGGCGGTGCGGGCAGCTCCCACGCGGGCTTCGGCGCCAGCATGCCGCAGCCAAGCCCGACCATGGCGACTAGCGCGATCGCCACTAGCGCTCGAGCTCGCGTCACGCCCCGCCCTTCGGCTTCACGCCGCCGCGCTCGCCCGCCAGCGGCACGAGGTGCACCACGCTGCGCTGCTCGTCGACGAGATAGGTGCGCGCGACGCGCTGCACGTCGTCGGCGGTGACCGCGCGGATGCGCGCCAGCCGCTCGTCGAGCGGGCGGATCCGGCCCAACGCGGTGTAGTCCTGGCCGAGCCGGCTCGCCAGCTCGTGACTCGTCTCGAGCCCGTGCACGAGCCCCACCTCGAGCTGGCGCTTGGCCTTCTCGAGCTCGGACTCGTGCACGGGCTCGCGCCGCACGCGCTCGATCTCCGCGAAGAAGCGCCGCTCGACCTCCGCGAGGTTCGCACCCGGTCGTGCGCTCGCCAGCGCCACGAACGCCCCGGTGTCGTTGAACTCCCAATAGGCGCCCGAGGCCGACAGCGCGATCTCCGCCTCGTGCACGAGGCTCTGGTACAGCCGGCTCGAGCGGCCGTCGGAGAGGATCATCGACAGCACGTCGAGCGCCTCGGCGTCGGGGTTGCCCGTCTTGGGCGCGTGCCAGCCCGCGGCGAGCAGCGGGCTGTTCACGTCGAAGTGGACGATCGCGCGGCGCTCGCCGCGCTGCTCGGGCTCCTCGGTGGGGTTGCGCGGGATCGATTTCGCGGGCGGTAGCTTGCCGAACGTGCGCTCGATGTGCGCGAGCGCATCGGCCGAGTCGAAGTCGCCGGCGATCGCGACCACGATGTTGTTGGGCGCATAGTAGGTGTCGAAGAACTTGCGGCACACGTCCACCGTCGCCTTCTCGACGTCGCTGCGCCATCCGATCACGGGTGTGCGATAGGGCAGCGCCTGCCACACCAGCGAGAACAGCGCGTCGTAGAGGCGCCCCATGGGCTGGTCCTCGCTGCGGAGCCGCCGCTCCTCGAGGACCACCTGGCGCTCGCGGTCGAGCGTCTTCGCGCTGATGTCGAGGTTGGCGAGCCGCTCGTGCTCGAGGTCGATCACGAGCGGCAGCGACTCGCGCGTGACGTCGTCGTAGTAGACGGTCTGGTCGTTGGAGGTGTACGCATTGACCTCGCCGCCGCGCGCGCTGATCAGATCGGCGTGCTGCTCGGGTCCGATGTGCTTGGACCCGTTGAACATCATGTGCTCGAAGAGGTGCGCGAGCCCGGTGTAGCCCGCCTCGTCGCGCGAGCCGACCTTCACCCACATCTGGAACGACACGACCGGCGTCGAGGGATCTTCGAGCGTCAGGACGACGAGCCCGTTCTCGAGCTGCGTCATCACCGCGCGCGCGGCCGGATCGTCGAGCGCCGATGCGGCGCCGCCGCCCGCCATCACCCACCCCAGGCCGATCGCAGCCGCGGCGAGCGCATGGGTTTTGGGCATGGCGCGGTAACGTATCTGCCACCCCCGCGAGTGTCGAGGAGATCGGCGGTGCCGCTCGAGAGCGACGCGGAGCTGAGCAGCGTGTTCGAGCGCACGCGCGCGATCGCCGTGCTCGGCGCGAAGGATCGGCCGGGCGAGGATGCGTGGGCCGTGCCGAAGTATCTCGAGCGCGCCGGCTACACCATCCGCGCGGTGAATCCCGTGATCGCGCGCTGGGGTGACGCCGAAGCGTGGCCGACCCTCGCGGCGCTGCCCGAGCGCGTCGACCTGATCGACGTGTTCCGCGCGCCAGCACATCTGCCCGCCCACGTCGACGAGATCCTCGCGCTGCCGTGGCGGCCCGACTGCGTCTGGTTCCAGCTCGGCATCCGGCACGACGCCTGCGCCGCGCGCCTCGAGGCGGCCGGGATCGCCGTAGTGCAGGACCTCTGCATCATGGTCGAGCACCGCCGGCTCGCGAGCTTCGCGCAGCGAGCGCAAGTTTCGCGCAGCGAGCCGCAGGCGAGCGAAGACCATCAGGTGGGCGAGCGAAGACCATCGGGTGGGCGATGAGCCGCGATCGCCTCGTCTACTCGAGCCAGCACGGGCGCACGTGTCCGCACTGCGGCCGTCCGATCAAGCAGTGCGCCTGCCGCGCGAACCCGCGCGCGATGCCGCGCGGCGGCGACGGCATCGTGCGCGTGAAGCGCGAGATCGCGGGCCGGCGCGGCAAGCCCGTGACGACGATCTCGGGGGTTCCGCTCGCGGACGACGCGCTGCGCGACCTCGCGGGCGAGCTGAAGCGGCGCTGCGGCACCGGCGGCACGGCCAAGGACGGCGTGATCGAGATCCAGGGCGACCACCGCGACGTCGTGATCGGCGAGCTCGAAGCCAGGGGCTACACCGTCAAGCGTGCGGGAGGGTGAACGTCACCCGCGCACCAACCACCCGCCGTCCACGACCAGGTTGTGCCCGGTCACGTAGGCCGCCGCGTCGCTGGCCAGGAACACCGCCGCCCCCTTCACATCGTCCTCGCCGCCGGCGCGCGCGAGCGGGATCTGCTCGAAGAAGCGCGCCTCCTTCTCGGCGTCGCCGCGCACGTAGTCGAGCATGGACGTGTCGAACGCGCCCGGCGCGATCGAGTTCACGCGGATCTTGTAGCGCGCGAGCTTCACCGCCATGTCCTTGGTCAGCGTGTTGACCGCGCCCTTCGCCGCGTTGTAGGCGATCGCGGGCTCCTTCTCCTCGACCGACCCGCGGAAGCCCGAGATCGACGACACGTGCACGATCGCCCCGCCGCCGCGCTCGGCCATGTGGCGCGCGACGCGCTGGGAGAGCTGCCAGAGCGCGCGCACGTTGACCGCGAACGTGCGGTCCCAGCCCACCATCGGGTAATCGAGCGTGGGCGCGCCCCAGATCACGCCCGCGTTGTTGATCAGGATGTCGAGCCGGCCGACCGCGGCGAGCGCGGCGTCCGCGAGTGCATCGATGCTGGTGGCGTCGGCGAGGTCCACCGGGAGGGCCCATGCCCGGCGCCCGAGCTCCTCGATCGCGGCCGCGGTGGCGCGGCAGTTGTCGACCTTGCGCGAAGCCACGGCGACGTCCGCCCCCGCCTCGGCGAGCCCGATCGCGATGTGACGGCCGATGCCGCGGCCGCCGCCGGTGACGAGCGCGGTGCGACCCGAGAGGTCGAAGAGCTGCTGGACGCGCACGCGCTCGGACCAGCCTCCTAGCCCGAAAGGTACTAGACTCGCCGCGCAGCCCGCGACAACCCTTGGCGACAATCCTTGGATTACGATCCTTGGATTAGGGAGGCCCCAATGCCGGAAACCGCACAGCTGCGCGTCGACGGGAAGACCCTCGACCTTCCGATCGTGGTCGGCAGCGAAGGCGAACGCGGAATCGACATCGGCCAGCTGCGCGCGAAGACCGGCTACATCACGCTGGATCCAGGCTATGCGAACACGGGCTCGTGCAAGAGCGCGATCACGTTCATCGACGGCGAGCAGGGCATCCTGCGCTACCGCGGCATCCCGATCGAGCAGCTCGCCGAGAAGAGCACCTTCCTCGAGGTGGCCTACCTCCTGATCTACGGGAACCTGCCCACCCGGAAGCAGCTCGATGCGTTCGTGGGATCGATCACGATCCACACCATGCTCCACGAGGATTTCAAGCGCTTCTTCGGCGCGCTGCCCAAGGATGCCCACCCGATGGCGGCCTGCTCGGCCGCAGTCGGAGCCCTCGCCACCTTCTACCCCGATTCGCTCGATCCGCGCAGCGAGCGCCAGGTCGAGATCTCGGTGCATCGGCTGATCGCGAAGATGGGCACGATGGCCGCCTGCGCCTACAAGCACTCGATCGGCCAGCCGATCATCTATCCCAAGAACGAGCTCTCCTACGCGGCGAACTTCCTGCACATGATGTTCGCGACGCCGTGCGAGCCGTATCACGTCGATCCGGTGATCGAGAAGGCACTCGATCTGCTGTTGATCCTGCACGCCGACCACGAGCAGAACTGCTCCACCAGCACGGTGCGGCTGGTTGGCTCGTCGATGGTGAACCTGTTCGCCTGCGTGTCGGCGGGCATCAACGCGCTCTGGGGCCGCAGCCACGGCGGCGCCAACCAGCAGGTGATCGAGATGCTCGCCGAGATCCGCGACGAGGGGATCTCCGCGCGGCAGTTCGTCGAGCGCGCGAAGAGCCGCGACAACACCTCGCGGCTGATGGGCTTCGGCCATCGCGTGTACCGGAACTTCGATCCGCGCATGAAGATCATCAAGAAGGCGTGCACCGAGGTGCTCGCGAAGCTCGGCGTGCACACGAAGCTGCTCGAGATCGCGATGGAGCTCGAGGAGATCGCGCTGAAGGACGACTACTTCGTCGAGCGCAAGCTCTACCCGAACGTCGATTTCTACTCGGGCGTGATCTACAGCGCGATCGGCACGCCGGCCAACATGTTCACGGCGATCTTCGCGCTCGGGCGGCTGCCGGGCTGGATCGCGCAGTGGATCGAGCTGCACGGCGACCCGGACTTCAAGATCGGGCGCCCGCGCCAGATCTACACCGGTCCCACGCAGACCGAGTACGTACCGCTCGACAAGCGGTAGGCGATCAGGGCACCGGCGGGCTGAGCCGGATCACGGATGTGCTGCCCGTGTTCGACGCGAACACGTCGAGTGGGCTCCCGTCGGCAAGCACGCCTCGGATGCGCCCGCTCCAGCCCGGCGGCAGCACGCCGTACCCCACCATCAGCGTGCTCCCGGCCGCGATGGACTCCCCGGCGGTTGCACATCGGAGCGCGACTTCTCGGTGGGCGAGAGGGAGACCGCGCCAGCGTGTCACGGTCGCCAGCCCGATTTCAATACCAATGTTAGCTAGAGCGCCGAACCATGATTCGCCACCGTTGGATCGGCTAACGGATCGGTTTTTCGCTAGTTCTCCCGCGATGCGGACCTCATCGGTCTGGGTAGATGGCGCGCTGCGCCCTGCCGATCGGCCGGTGGTGCGCGCCGACGATTCGGCGTATTCCGAGTCGCGCGGCTGCTACACGGCGGTGCGGGTCTGCGCGGGCGCGCCGCGCTTCGCCGAGCGGCACGTGCGGCGCCTGCTGCGCGACGCGCACGCGCTCGGCCTGCCGCCCGCCGATCCCCACCTGCTCCGGCGCGCGCTGCGCGAGCTCGCGGCCGGGTTCTCCGGCGGCGAGGGGATCGTGCGGCTCCAGCTCTCGCGCGACGGCGATGGGTCGCTGCACGTGGTGGGGGTACCGCGCGACCTCGGCGACGACCCTGCCGCATGGACCGCAGTGACCGCGCCGTTCCCCCACCCCGGCGCGCCGCTCGCGGGCGGCCCCAAGCTCACCCACCGCCTGCTCCCCGCGCTCGCGCTCGACGCGGCGCGCGCGTCGGGTGCCGACGAGGCGCTGCTGTTCGATGTGGCCGGCCGTCTCGTGGAGGGCGCGCGCACCAACATCGTGGCCCTGGGCCGCGATGGCGAGATCTGCACGCCGCCGACCGAGCGCGGCGCGGTCGCCGGAGTGGCGCTCGAGGTGGCGGGCGAGCGGCTGCCGGCGCTCTCGCGGCGCGATCTCTCGCGCCGCGACCTGCTCGCCGCGCGCGGCGTCGCAGCGATCAACGCCGTGCGCGGTGCGCGCGCGCTGGTCGCGCTCGACGGGGCGCCGCTCGGCGCGGAGGGCGAGGCGCTTGCGGGGCGCCTCGCGGCGGTATTGGAGGATGATTAACGTCTACCCCGTGTCATCTCGATCGCGGGAGCCCAGCCATGAAGATCGGCGGATCGAACGTCTTCGTCACGGGAGGGGCGTCCGGCCTCGGCGAAGCCACCGCGCGCGCGCTCGCCGCGCGCGGCGCGCGCGTGGCGATCTACGACCTGCCGCGCTCGAAGGGGGCCGAGCTCGAGAAGGAGATCGGACCCGGCGCGCGTTTCCTGGCCGGCGACGTCACCGACGAGGGCCAGGTGGCCGACGCGCTCGACGCCGCGATCGCGGCGTTCGGGCCGCTGCGCGGGCTCGTCAACTGCGCGGGGATCGGCAGCGCGTCGCGCACTGTGGACAAGCACGGCCAGCCATCTCGCCTCGATTTGTTCCGGCGGGCGATCGAGGTGAACCTGATCGGGACGTTCAACGTGATCCGTCTCGCCGCCGCGCGCATGGTCGGCAACGAGCCCGACGCGAACGGCGAGCGCGGCGCGATCGCGAACACCGCGTCGATCGCCGCGTTCGAGGGGCAGATCGGGCAGGCGGCCTATTCCGCCTCGAAGGGCGGCGTGGTGGGCATGACGCTGCCGATCGCGCGCGACCTCGCGCGCCACGGCATCCGCGTCTGCACGATCGCGCCGGGTCTGTTCAAGACTCCACTGCTCTCGAGCCTGCCCGCTCCCGCGCTCGAGGCGCTCGACAAGTCGATCCCGTTTCCCTCGCGGCTCGGCGAGCCGGCCGAATACGCGCTGCTCGCGTGTCACATCCTCGAGAATCCGATGCTGAACGGCGAGACGATCCGGCTCGACGGCGCTCTGCGGATGGCGCCGCAGTAGCGGGCGCGCGATGAAGATCCTCGTCACGGGCGCGACGGGTCTGATCGGCCACCGCGTGGTCGCCGCGCTGCACGCCGCGGGCCGCCAGGTGCGCGTCGCGACGCGCGATCCGGCGCGCGTGCGGCATCCGAAGACGGTCGAGGTCGTCACCTGGAACGGCCATTCGCTCGCTCCGTCGGCGCTGCGCGGGATCGGTGCGGTCGTGCACCTCGCCGGCGAGCCGGTATTCGGCGGCCGGCTCACGAAGGACCGGCGCGAGCGGATTCGCCGGAGCCGGATCGATTCGGCCGAGTCGCTCGAGCGGTCGCTCGCCGCGCTGCCCGACGAAGAGCGCCCCTCCTGTCTCGTCAGCGCCTCGGCCGTCGGCTACTACCGCGGCGGCGGCGACGCCGAGCTCGACGAATCCGCCGCGCCCGGCGACGACTTCCTCGCCCGGATCTGCATCGACTGGGAGCGCGCCGCGCAGGCGGCGGGCGGCGACGGGGTCCGCACCACCTCGCTGCGGTTCGGCGTAGTGTTCGCGGGCGAAGGCGGCGCGCTGCCGCAGATGGCGACGTTGTTCCGCGCCGGCTTCGGCGGGCGGCTCGGAAACGGCCGCCAGTGGTTCCCGTGGATCCACGCCGATGACGCGGTTTCCATGGTCCTCGCGGCGATCGGCGATGTGCGCTGGTCCGGCCCCGCGAACGCGGTGTCGCCCGGGATCGTCACCAACGCCGAGCTGACCCGCACGCTCGGCCGCGTGCTGCAGCGGCCCACCCTGGTCCCGGTGCCGGCCACCGCGCTGCGGCTCGCGCTCGGCGAGCTGGCGGGCCAGCTGCTCGACAGCCGGCGCGTGGTGCCCCGCGCCGCGCAAGAGCGCGGCTTTCACTTCGCGTACCCCGAGCTCGAGCCGGCGCTGCGCGAGGCGCTCGGGCGTTAGTCCATTTGCCGGAGTGCCCCGCGCGCGTCCTCCGGGCAGCGCCTTGCGGCCGCGATGCTGCTCTCGTCCGGCGCGGTCGCGTTCGCGGCCGCGCTGCACTATGTCTGGCCGTTCACGGCCGACGACGCGTTCATCACGTTCCGCTACGCGCAGAACTGGGCCGCGGGCCACGGGCCGAACTTCAACGCGCGCCGAGGGCGTGACGAGCTTCGGATACCTCGTGCTCTGCCTCGTGCCGCAGCTGCT
>DATFWW010000265.1:0-24473 GCA_035258825.1 Myxococcota bacterium | reverse complement strand
GAAGGTCGCCTCGCGGGCGCCGCCCATGCCCTCGAACGACGAGCCGGTGTCGAGCGCGGCGGCGATCGTGAAGAAGCGGCCGAGCCCGAACAGGTACGCGTAGAGCACGAGGTCGCCCTGGAACGCGAGCGGAGCGACGCGCTCTCCGAACGGGACCAGAAACCCCGCCAGCGTGGCGGTGGCGACGGCCACGGCCGGACCAGCGATGAACACCCAGGTGGTCGTCCGGGAGATTACGCGATCCTTGCGGAACAGCTTGAGCAGGTCGTAACCGGGCTGCAGGAGTGGCGCGCCGCGCCGGCCAGCCACGCGCGCCCGGGTGCGCTGGATCACACCGAGCAGGAGCGGCGGCAGGAGCACGGCCGCCGCGAGATGTGCGGCGACACCGAGGAACGTCGCGAGCAGCGTCATTGGAACTCTCCGCGCGCGACGAGCAGCGCGACGATGACGGTGATCAGGATGTAGAGCACGTAGGAATGCAGGTGGCCGCGCTGGAGCCAGCGCAGCCACAGCGAGGCCCGCGCGAGCCAGGCCGCCGCGGGCAGGATCATGCGATCGAGCACGGGATCGGGGAGATGGGTGGCGAGCCGTGCGGTTCCGGGGAAGGTGCCGGCGACCCCGGCGGCGTGGCGTTGCGTCCAGAGCGCCCAGCGGAACAGGCCCACGAGTCCATCCGCGAACGACGACGCCGTGTACTGCATGCGCGCGGACGGAGCCGCGTAGCCGCAGTCCCATGTGGGACCGCGCCGCGCGGGTCGGCGCGCCGAGAGCACCGCGACCCCGCCCGCTGCGCCGAGCAGCAGCACAGCCGCCGCCGAGACGAGGCCGAACGGGGCCAGCTCTGCCAGGGCCGGCGCGGATCCTGCGAGTGTGGGGTCGACGCCGTGGAGCGCCGCATTCAGCGATCGCAGCACGAGCTGTGGCGCGACGCCGATCGCGGCGCAGCAGAGCGCGAGTGCCGCCATCGGTCCGAGCATCGCGCGCGGCGCCTCGTGCGCGGAAGGGATCGCCTCTCGCCGCGCCTCGCCGAGGAAGACGCTGCCGAATACCTTCGCGAAACACGCCGCCGCGAGCCCGCCCACCAGCGCGAGCGTGGGGACCGCGACGACCGCGAGCAGTTGCGCCGACCCGTGCATCGAGATCGCCGCACGCAGGAGACCCAGACAGATCAGGAGCTCGCTGACGAAGCCATTGAGCGGCGGCAGGCCGCAGATCGCAACGGCGCCCACGCCGAACCACAGCGCGGTGTGCGGGAGCCGGCGCGCGAGACCCCCGAGCGCGTCGATCTCTCCGGTTCCGCTCGCGTGGATCACCGATCCTGCGGCGAGAAAGAGCAGCCCCTTGAAGAGCGCGTGATTCCAGACGTGGAGGAGCGCGCCGGCGAGCCCGAGGATCTCGACCCCGGGAAGTCCCTGCGATCGGCCGAGCAGCCCGACGCCGACGCCCATCAAGATGATGCCGATGTTCTCGATGCTGTGATAGGCGAGCAGGCGCTTGAGCTCGTGCTGGCCAAGCGCGTACGCGACGCCGAGCACGGCCGATGCGGCTCCGAGCACGAGGATCGTGGCGCTCGCGGCCGGCATCGGCGGCAAGAGCGAGGCGAAGCGCGCAATCCCGTAGATGCCCACCTTGATCAGCACGCCGGACAACACCGCAGACACGTGGCTCGGCGCGTTCGCGTGCGCTCCCGGGAGCCAGAGGTGGAGCGGTACGGCCCCCGCCTTCATCGCGAAACCGAACCCGGCGAGCGCGAAGATCGCCGTGGCGGTCGCCGGCGCGATTTCGGGGGCGGCATTCAGCGCAAGGCGCCCCGTCGCAGCCGAGAGCCACGCGAACGCGCCGAACAGCGCGAGCGTGCTCGCGCGCGTGCAGGCCAGATAGACGAACCCGGCGCGCCGCGCCTCCTCGCGTTCGTCTTCGGCGGTGATCGAGAAGAAAGCCGCGAGCGCCATCACCTCCCAGCCGGCCAGGAAGGCGAAGGCGTGCCGCGCGATCACGACGGTGCCGAGGCCGGCGGTGAGCAGTCCGAATGCGAGGCGCAGGCGTCGCGCGGTGCGCGGGTGGTCGGCAGCGGAGTAGTAGGCCTGGCTGTAGAAGCTGGCGAGGAAGGGGATGGCGAGCGCCGGCAGCAGGAAGAAGGCCGACAGGCCGTCGACGCCCACCGCAACGCGCTCGCCGAGCACCGGCCATGGGAGCGCTAGCTCGGTGCCAGGTGACCCCAGGGCCACGAGCGTGCTCGCGGCCGCGGCGCAGAGCGCTGCGAGACCGAGCAAGAGTGTGCCCGCGCGATCGCCCGACGGGTGGCGGCGCGGCAGCGCGAGCCCCGGGACACCGGAGAGCGCCGCCAGGGCGATCCCGGTCATCGCCAGCGCGGTACTCACGGCAGCCACCGCGCGCGCAGCGACGTCCACAGGAGCGCTGCGAGGACGGTGACCAGCATGTAGGCCAGGTAGAGATGGGCGTTGCCCTGTTGCAGCACGCGCAGCCGCACGAAGCGGCTGGCGATCGCGCTGAAGATCGGCTCGTAGCCGCCGCGCGTGATCGGATCTCCTTCTTCGGTGGCCAGGTGCACCGGCAGCGGGAAGGGCGGGCGAACGGGCGCGACGTGGACGCGCGGCGCAAGCGGGCGCGGCAGCAGTCGCTCGGCGAACTGCTCCGAGAACGAGCGGGCGGTGTATTGCATCCGCGCGGTCGGCGCCGCGTATCCGCAGCCCCAGGTCGCGTCGCGAGCCGGTTTGCGCCCGCGCAGCAGCGAGACGATCGGCCAGCCGAGTGCCAGCGCGAGCCAGCTTCCCGCGGCGATCGCGCCGACCGGCGCGACCGCCCCCGCCGCGTGCGCGAGCGCGTCGCTGCTCGCGAGGTCGGGCCCGAGCACCTCATGCGCGACCGGACCACACAACGAGCTCACGGCGAACGAGGGCAGGACCGCGAGCGCGGTGCAGGCGAGCGCGAGGAGCGCGAGCGGTGTTCGCAGCCAGAGGCCGCCCTCGTGTGCGTGGTCTGCACCGCGATCGCGCGGCGCACCGAGAAATGCAATTCCGAGCAGGCGCACGGTGCACGCGGCGGCGAGCCCTCCGACCAGCGCGAGAATCGCCGCGGCGAGGAACGCCGCGACGCGCGCGACGCCCGACGCGTGGAGTGCTGCGCCGAACAGCCCGCGATACAGGAGCCACTCGCTGTTGAACCCGTTGAGCGGCGGCAGACCGGCGATCGCGACCGCACCAGCGGCGAAGCACGTGCCCGTGAACGGCATCCGGCGCAGCAGTCCGCCGAGGCGCTCGAGATCGCGGGTGCCCGCCGCGTGGACGGCCGCACCCGCAGCGAGGAAGAGCAGGCCCTTCATCGCGGTGTGGTTCCAGACGTGGAGCAGGGCACCGACCAGGCCGAACAGCGCGAGCGCCCCGTTGCCGTGCGCGCCTCCCCACGCGGCGAGCCCGAGCCCGATCGCGATCAGGCCCAGGTTCTCGACGCTCGAGTAGGCGAGCGCGCGCTTGAGGTCGCGCTGTTGCAGCGCGAGCGCGATGCCGAGCCATGCGCCGGTGAGCCCCAGCGCGGCGAGGCACGCACCAGCCCCTGCCGACAGCGGGCCGAGCAGCACGGCAATCCGCAGCAGTCCGTATACACCCAGCTTCACCATCGCGCCCGACAAGAGCGCCGAGACGTGCGAGGGCGCCGCGGCGTGCGCCTCGGGCAGCCAGACGTGGAACGGAACCACGCCGGCCTTCACCCCGAAGCCCACCAGTCCGAGCAGGAGCAGCCAGACCGGGGGCAGCGACGTGGTGCTGCCGCGGAACGCGCCGAACGTCGCGGCATCGCCCGAGGCGTGCGCGAGGATCGCGAATAGCAATAGCAGAGCCGCTGAACCGAAGTGCGCCGCGACGAGATAGATCCATCCTGCGCGGCGTCCTTCGCGGCTCTCCGAATCGCTCGCGACCAGCGCCCACGCGGCCAGCGACATGCCCTCCCATGCCACCACGAACAGCACCGCGTTGCGCGCGACCAGCACGAGCAGCATCCCGGCAACCAGCGCATCGAAGGCGGGCCACGAGATCCGCACCGGCCGCGGCGCGCCGTCCAGGTACCCGACGCCATAGCACGCCGTGAGCGCCGAGAGCGCGGCCACGGGCAGCACGAAGAACGCCGATAGCGGATCGAGGCCGAGCGACAGCGCGCCGCCCGGCACCGGCCACGCCCGCACGAGATCGAGCGGCGCTCCGGTGGCGAGAACGCCGATTGCAGGAATGGCGCACGCGATCGCGGCGGTGGCGACGAGCAGCGCGTTGAGACGAGCCGCGCCGCGCGACCCCGGGCGGGCCAGCGCGCTGCCGAGGCCTGCGAAGACGAGCAGGGCGAGCGCAGCTGCGATCGCGGTCAACGTGATCGCTTCGTTGGCATCGGAGGCAGGCCTGCCCCCTGGCTCTTGGGAAAGTTCGCTTCGACCCGCGCGAACGCGGCTAGGATCTCGCTCCGTCCAGCGTGCTCGCTGATCAGGCGCTTGAGCTTGGAATCGTGCAGCGCTGCAGACAGACGCGACAGGAGGTGCAGGTGCGCACGCGTCGTCGGGCTCACGAGCAGGAACAACGCGCGCACGGGCATCCCGTCGAGCGAGCCGAAGTCGACAGGCTGCTCGAGGAAACACAGCGTCGCGGCGGCGCGCACGTGGAGCACCACCGGGTTGCGCACGTGCGGGATCGCAATCCCGTCGCCGACGCCGGTCGAGCCCAGCGTCTCGCGAGCGAGCAGCATCTGGTATAGGTACTCGCGGTCGACTTCCTCGGGCAGGCGCATCAGCGCGACCACTTGGCGCAGTGCTTCGTCGCGCGTCGCGCCCGGGACGCGGTAGTGGATTCCGCCCGTCTCGAGCGCCTCGGAGAGCGAGGGAAGCGGCTCTCCCTCGGGCTCGCGAAAGATCTCGACCGAAACGGGGACGCGCTGGGTCGTGGCCCATTCGAGCAGCTCGGCGCGGTTGAACCGGTACTGATCGTTGATGCGGTGGACGGGGAGCTTCTTCTGCTCGATCCAGCGATAGATCGTCTTCTCCGAGACCTCCAGCATGCGGGCGGCCTCGCGGACGCTGATCTTCACCGGAATCCCCCCGGAATCCGAATCGACCGTGTCCACCGATTACAATCGATGTCCAAGGATGTCAATGATCAGGAGCGATCAGGCGACCTCGCGCCGGAACGTCTCGAGTGCGTCGATGTAGTCGCGCGGGCCGCGGAAGCCGACCCGCTTCGCACCGACCTGCTCGGACGCCGTGTCCATCGCGCGCAGCGAGACATGCGTGCCGCCGGCCGCGCGCCAGCGCTCGATCTCCGCGCCCCACGAATCGCGCGGGGCGGAGAAGTCGACCACGGCCTCGGTGCCGAAGTCGGCGCTCGCGCGCCCCTCCTTTTCGAGCTGCTCGCGCAGATTCGCGAGCAGTCCGAGCATGCGCGAGGGCGCAGTCCCGAACAGGAAGCCGTCGCCCGTGCGCGAGGCTCGCCGCAGCGCCACGGGCGTGAAGCCGCCGAACCAGATCGGGATGCGCCGCGCGGGCAGCGGCAGGAGGCCCGCGCGGTCGATGCGGTGGAAGTGTCCGCGGAAGTCGAGCACGCTCGCACCCCAGAGCCGGCGCAGGAGCTCCACCTGCTCGTCGAGCCGCGCGCCGCGGTCCGCGTAGGGCACGCCGAGCGACTCGTACTCGACGTGGTTCCAGCCCGTGCCGACCCCGAGCCGCAGGCGCCCGCGCGACAGGAGGTCGAGCTCGACCGCCTGCTTGGCGACCAGCGCGGTCTGCCGCTGCGGCAGGATCAGCACGCCCGTGGTGAGCTCGAGGTGCTCGGTGATCGCGGCGAGATAGGCGAGCAGCACGAACGGCTCGTGGAACGCGTCGCGTTCGGTATAGGGGCCGAGCAGCTTCGGCTCGCGCCCCGCGTGCACGGCGCCGAGCACGTGGTCGTAGACGATCATGTGGCTGTAGCCGAGCGCTTCGGCGGCCTGCGCCCAGTCGCGCACCGCGGCGGGATCGGTGCCGATCTCGGTCGTGGGGAAGATCGCGCCGAGCTTGATCATCATCCCAGCACGATCTCCGCGACCGCGCGCAGCGTGTCGAGGTTCGTGCCCGGTACGAGCAGCGTCGTGACGGGCGACTCGCGCCACGCGGCGAGCCGGTCGCGGATCCGCTCGCGCGGACCGATCAGCGAGATCTCGTCGACGAACGCATCCGGTACCGCGGCGATGGCTTCACCGCGCTGGCCCGCGAAGAACAGGTCCTGGATCTGCTGCGCCTCGGCCGCGAATCCCATCCGCGCCATCAGCTCCTTGTGGAAGTTGCGGTCCTTCGCGCCCATCCCGCCGATGTAGAAGCCGAGCGCGGCCTTCTGCGGAACGTAGGCGGCGGCGAGGTCATCGGTCACCGAGACCATCGTCGTCACCGCGATCTCGAACCCCGGCTTCAGGACGCCCAGCGAGTCGGCGTACACCTCGGGCCGGAACGGCGAGTAGTAGAGCGGCAGCCAGCCGTCGGCGATCTCGGCGGCCAGCGCGACGTTCTTCGGTCCCTCGGCGCCGAGGAAGATCGGCACGTCGGCGCGCAGAGGGTGCGTGATCGAGCGCAGCGGCTTGCCGAGGTTCCACGCGCCCTCGCCGTGATAGGGCAGCGGATAGTGCGGACCCGCGCTCGTCACGGGCTTCTCGCGGCGCAGCACCTGCCGGACGATGTCGACGTACTCCCGCGTGCGCGCGAGCGGCTTCGCGAACGGCTGGCCGTACCAGCCCTCGACCACTTGCGGCCCCGAGACGCCGAGCCCGAGGATCAGGCGGCCGCGCGAGAGGTGGTCGAGCGTGAGCGCGGCCATCGCGGTGGCGGCGGGCGTGCGCGCGCTGATCTGCACGATCGCCGTGCCGAGCCGGATCCGCGAGGTGTGCGCGCCGATCCACGCGAGCGGGGTGAAGGCGTCCGAGCCCCAGGCCTCGGGGTCCACACCGAGTCGTAGCCGAGCCGCTCCGCCTCCTGAGCGATCTCGACGAAGTTCGCGTGCGGATCGCGCTGCCAGTATCCGAGTTGCACCCCCAGCTTCAGTTCGCCCATGTCCGCGGATCCTCCGGCGCGAACTGTACACCCGGGGTCAGGTGGCGAGCAGGTCCTCCAGATCCGGCGTCGCGGATGCGATTGCGCGGCGCGCGCGCAGGAGGGCGATCCGCACCGCTGGGGAGGTGCGGCCCGTGTCGCGCGCGATCGCCTCGATCGAGCGCGACTCGGCGTATCGCATCGCGAAGATGCGATACTGAGCCGAGCTCGCGCGGCGAGCGAGGGTCACCCCGCAACGGTGCAGGGCACGTGAGGCGTCGATCACCCGGTCGGGCGGCGGCTCCGCGGCGGCGATCTCGTCGGCCGCGCCGTCGAGCGGCACCGGCTCCGGCGCGCGGCGACGGAAGCGGTCGCAGACTTCGTGATGAGCGATGCCGAAGATCCAGGTGAGCACGCTCGATCGCCCCTCGTAGCGATCGATCGAGCGGTGGACCTGGAGGAACACGTCCTGCGCGACGTCTTCGGCTTCCGTTGCATCGGCCAGCCGTTTGCGCGCGAACGCGATCACGCGGCCGTGATAGCGGCGATAGAGCTCCTCGACATCTCGGATCTGGTCCATCGGCTTGCCTCCGTCGCTTGGCCGATGGGGAGGGTCGGCCGAAGTCGACGGGAGGTGTTGTGAACCACTTCACAGGGTGCGAGGAATGGGCTGCGGTTCGCGCGAACTGCGCGGGCACGCCGCGCTGTGCGGCGTGGCGAAGTGCGCCCGCGAGCGCCAGCCACGCGGCCGCTTCGCTCACGCGTGCCTCAGACGATCGACCCGACGGACTGGATCTCGTAGCGCTGGATCGCGACCGCCCGGATCCCCAGCTTCTCCGCGTTCTGCCGCACCTCCGAGACGCGATCCGGGGCGAGGATCGCGAACAACGCCGCGGCCGATTCCCATTCCAGGAAGACGTGCAGGAGGTTCGGATCCTCGAGGTCGACCGAGCACACGAACGAGATGCAGCCGGGCTCCTGGCGCGTCCGCTTCGTGATGTCGACCGCGCGCGCGATCACCTCGTCGCGCCGGGTCGGATCGATCCGCGCTATTCCCGCGAGCACCAACGACGGATTCCCGCCCGCCGAAGCCCCGTCCGGCTCGCTCACACGAGCCGGCCGACCGAGGCGACAGCGTATTTCAACAGCGCCATCTCCCGCACGCCGGTCCTCCCCTCGTGGTCGCGGACCGCGTCGATGTGGCGCGATCCGATGGCCGCGCTGAGCGCCTCCTGTGATTCCCAGGTCTGGAACAGGTGGAGGACGCCCGGATCCTCGAGATCCGAGGAGAGCGTCACTTGCGTGCAGCCGACCTGCTTGCGCAGCTCGCGCACCACGGCGATCGCGGTCGAGATCAGCTCGTCGCGCGCGGTCGGATCGATTCGGATGGACCCCGCGATGATCACCACAGCGTGCTCCAGGCGCTTCACCAGCCTATCACGGGCGCGATCGCCCGGACCCAGGGCCGCTCTCGGGCGCGTCCGGCGCAGATCTGGAGGAGCGCGGGCGAAGCCGATACGATTGTGCTGGTGATTCGCGTGGTTGGGGGTCAGGAGGGTGGTCGGGTGATCTCTGCGCGCGCGATCTATCGGGACATCCGCAACAACGACGCGATCTTCGGCCTGTTCTGCAGCGTGGCGGCCAGCGGCGAGGCCCAGGGGGGCTGGGAGAACGGGCGGATCGCCGAGCTGACGCGCGATCCGGAGCTGCGCGAGAAGATCAGCCGCCACAGCGAGGACGAGGACAAGTACGGGCGGCTGTTCGCAGCGCTCCTGCGCAAACGCAGGCTCGAGGCCTGCGAGGTGCCGGACGCGGCGAACTACACGATGCTGCTCGAGCGCTGCGGCATCGGCCTCCCGCACGCGCGGCTCCGCCGCGACGAGCCGCTCAGCGACGAGGAGCTGCTCCGCTATCTCGTGCACTCGCGGGTCACCGAGCAGCGAGCGCACGAAGAGGTGGAACAGCAGCGCCGGATCTTCGCCGACGACCCCGAGCTCGGGCGCGCGGTGCGCATGATCGCGGACGACGAGGTGAACCACCTCTCCTACACCCGCGAGGAGCTCGGGCGCTTCAGCGCGCGCGGCTACCGCGATCGGATCCGCGCCATGTTGCGCGAGTACGCGCTCGTGGAGATCGCCGCCTATCGCGACGTTTCGCTCGTCGTGGTGGAGCGCGTCGGTGCGGTACTCGGCTGGTCGCGCGCGAAGCGCGCCGCGCTGCGGCTGGGAATTCACGCGATCTACGCGATCGAGCGGCTGTGGACGTGGCGCCGCATGGCGACGGTCGAGCCGCCCGAGCGACCGGGTGCGCTGTCGCGGCGCGCGCGTCACCAGACCGCAGCCACCGCCTGATCCCCGTCTCCATCCCCCGTCCAAACCCGTCCAAACCGTCCGAACGCCGGACGACTACTGAGTGTGAGGCCCGGACTGCATGGCGAAGAGCATTCTGGATCTGATCCGCGAGCGCGAGGGCGAGAAGTTCGATCTCCACGAGCGCCACCTCAACACGCAGCACGTCCGCGTGCTCAAGACGATCGGCTTCGACCGCCACTACGTGCGCGCGAGCGGCGCCTATCTCTACGACGAGCAGGGGCAGCAGTATCTCGATCTGCTCTCGGGCTTCGGGGTGTTCGCAGTCGGCCGCAATCACCCGGCGGTGATCGCGGCACTGCGCGAGGTGCTCGAGGGCGAGCTCGCCAGTCTGGTCCAGATGGACGTCTCGGTGCTCGGTGGGATCCTCGCCGAGCGCCTGCTCGCGACGGCGCCGGGCGGGCTCGACAAGGTGTTCTTCGCCAACTCGGGCGCCGAGGCGGTCGAGGCCGCGATCAAGTTCGCGCGATATCACACGGGCCGGCCCGGCCTCGTGTACTGCGATCACGGCTTCCACGGCCTCACGATGGGCGCGCTGTCGCTGAACGGCGACGAGATCTTCCGCGAGGGCTTCGGCCCGCTCCTGCCCGGGAACCGCCAGGTTCCGTTCAACGACCTAGCCGCGCTCGAGCGCGCGCTCGCCCCGCGCGACGTGGCGGCGTTCTTCGTCGAGCCGGTCCAGGGCCACGGCGTGAACGTGCCGAGCGACGACTACCTGCGCGAAGCGGCGCGGCTGTGCCGCGCGCACGGCACGCTGTTCGTAGCCGACGAGATCCAGACCGGCATCGGCCGCACGGGCCGGTTCTGGGCGATCGAGCACTGGGGCGTCGAGCCCGACATGCTGCTCACCGCGAAGGCGCTCTCGGGTGGCTTCGTGCCGGTCGGCGCGGTGATGCTGCGCAAGAAGGTGTTCGACTCGCTGTTCTCGAACATGGTGCGCTCGCCGGTCCACGGCTCGACGTTCGCCAAGAACAACCTCGCAATGGCCGCGGGCATCGCGACACTCGAGGTGATCGAGGCGGAGGGTCTGGTCGAGAACGCGGCGAAGGTGGGGGAGGGGATCCTCTCCGACCTGCGCGCCATGGTCGGCCGCTACGACTTCGTGCGCGAGGTGCGCGGCAAGGGCCTGATCCAGGCGATCGAGTTCGGGCCGCCCAACCGGATCGCGCACAAGGCGGCCTACAAGCTGCTCGACGTCGCGCAGAAGGGGCTGTTCAGTCAGCTCGTGACCGTGCCGCTGTTCCAGAAGCACCGGATCCTGTCGCAGACCGCCGGCCACGATCAGCCCGTGGTGAAGTTCCTGCCGCCGCTCGTGGTCGGAGACTCGGACCGGCAGTGGATCGCGCGCGCCGTGGACGCGGTGGTGGCCGACACGCAGAACGTCGGCGGCGCGATCTGGGACCTCGGCAAAACGCTCGCGAGCGCGGCGATCCGAACCAAGGCGGGGAAGTGAGTCATGACCAGAGTCTTCGTAACCGGCGGCAACGGGTTCATGGGCTCGCGCATCGTGCGCGAGCTGGTCGGGCGCGGGTACGACGTGACGGCGCTCGTCGGCGCCGACCTCGACAACCACAACCTCGACGGCGTCGGCTGCGAGATCCGTCCGTTCGACCTGCTCGACCGCGAGGGCGTGCGCGCGGCGCTCGAGGGCGGCGAGCTGCTGATCCACAACGCGGCCTGCTACAGCTTCTGGCAGCCCGATCCGAACCTGATCTACCGCGTCAACGTCGACGGCACGCAGCACGTGCTCGACGCCGCCGCCGAGCACGGCTACCGCAAGATCGTCTACACGAGCAGCACGGCGACGCTCACGCCGTCGATCAACCGCGAGATCGAGACCGAGGAGAGCCTGTTCGACCTGCGCAGCTTCCAGGGGCACTACAAGGTCTCGAAGGTGATCGCGGAGATCGGCGTGATGCGCCGCGCCGCGCAGGGACTTCCGATCGTGGTCGTGCACCCGACCACCGTGATCGGCGGCGGCGACCGGCGCCCGACCCCGACCGGCACGCTGATCCTGCACTTCCTGAACGGGCGCATGGTGGCCTACGCCGACACGATGCTGAACATCGTCGACGTGGACGACGTCGCCGAGGGCCACGCGCTCGCGCTCGAGCGCGGGAAGAGCGGGCACAACTACATCCTCGGCGGCGAGAACATGACCATGCGCGAGGTATGCGGAGTGCTCGAGGAGCTCACCGGGATCCCCGCCCCGCGCGTGGTGCTGCCCGCGCGCCTGATCTGGGTGCTCGGCCACATCGCGGAGTTCATCGCGAACCACGTCACGCACCGGACGCCGATCGTCGACGTCGAGTCGGCGCTGCACGCGATGGCGAACCGCGCGTCCGACTCCGGCAAGGCGGAGAAGGAGCTCGGCTATCAGCCCTCGCGCGCGCGCGTGGCGATCGCCAAGGCCGCGACCTGGTTCGTCGAGAACGGATACTGCAAGGAGCGCTACCGGCGCCGGATCGAGTCGCACGGCGCGCTGCGCCGCGCGATCGCGGGTTGAGCCCACGTTCGAACACAAATCGGAGCCGCTGCTCTCTCCGGGCGAGTTCCTCGGCCGCGTCGCGCGCAGCGGGCTCGTGGGAGCGGCGGTGATCGGCGTGTCGCTGATCGCCGGAATGGTCGGCTATCACGCACTGGAGCAGCTCTCCTGGCTCGATTCCTTCCTGAACGCCGCAATGCTGCTCGGCGGGATGGGACCCGTGGCGACGCCGCAGACGCAGGGCGGGAAGCTGTTCGCGGGCTGGTACGCGCTCTACTGCGGCCTGGTCGTGCTCGTGGTCGCCGGCATCATCCTCGCGCCGGTCGCGCACCGGATCATGCATCGGCTCCATTGCGAGGACTCGGAGCGGGATTAGCGGGATGCACCTCGACTGCGGCGCGTGCATCGTCCGCGACTGGCGACCGAGCGACCGGCAATCGCTCGTGCGCGCCGCCAACAACCGGAACGTCTGGCGCAACCTCACGCACCGCTTTCCGCACCCCTACACCGGGGAGCGCGCGGACGGGTGGTTCGCGGAGCTGGCAAAGACCTCCGTGCCCACCCACTGGGCGATCGAGGTGGGCGGCGAGGCGGTCGGCGGAATCGGCGTCGACCCCGGCGAGGGGATCTACGCGCGGAGCGCCCACTTCGGCTACTGGCTCGGCGAGCCGTTCTGGCGCCGCGGCATCGCGACGGCGGCCGCGCGCGCCTGCGCGGAGCACGTGTTCGCCACGTCCGACCTGGTCCGCCTCGAAGCGCCCGTGTTCGAGTGGAACCCGGCCTCGATGCGCGTGCTCGAGAAGTGCGGATTCGCCCGCGAGGGCGTGCTGCGGCGCGGCGCGTTCAAGGATGGCCAGCTGATCGACGTGGTGCTCTACGCTCGCGTGCGCTGATCCGTCTCGAACCCGGGCGGCCACCAGCGGCCGGGCGGCTCCCAGGTGCCTTCGTCGTTCTGCACCGTGAGCACGCGCACGCCATCCGCAGTGACCTCGAGCGTGTGCTCGTACTGCGCCGAGAGGCTGCGGTCGGCTGTCAGCGCAGTCCAGCCGTCGGCGAGGATCTGGATCCCGGGCGAGCCCGCGTTTATCATCGGCTCGATCGTGAACGTGAGCCCCGCGCGCAGGCGCGGGCCCGTGCCGGGCGCGCCGTAGTGGAGCACCTGCGGCTCCTCGTGGAAGCGCCGACCGACGCCGTGTCCGACGAAGTCGCGCACTACCGAATAGCCGAGCGGCTCGACGTGGGACTGGATCGCGTGGCCGATGTCGCCGAGCCGCGCGCCCGGCCGCACCGCGGCCACCGCGCGCCGCTGCGCCTCGAGCGTCGCGCATAGCAGCTTGCGCGCGGGCTCGTCGATCGCGCCCACCGCCACCGTCGCCGCGTTGTCGCCGTGGAAGCCGTCGAGGATCAGCGCGACGTCGATCCCGACGATGTCGCCCTCGCGCAGCACGGCCGTGCGGTCCGGGATTCCGTGGCAGATCACCTCGTTGATCGACGTGCACACGCTGCGCGGGAACCCGCGGTAGCCGAACGGCGCCGGCGTGGCGCCGTGCTTCTTCGCGAAGGCGACCACGAGGTCGTCGAGGTCGAGCGTGGTGATGCCGGGCGCGACGCGCGAGACCACCCGCGCCAGGCATTCGGCGGAGAGGCGGCCCGCCGCGCGCATCGCGGTGAGCTGCGATTCGTTCTTGAGCGAGACGGTTCCGGTGCGGTGCGTATGGAGCATCGGGACCGGGAGGTTACCATCGCACGTCCGGGGGAACGCGATGAGCGCCGAAAAGCCGCAGGTCGTCTACCGCCGCGACTATCGGCCCCCCGACTACCGGATCGACAGCGTCGACCTCGACTTCGACCTGCGCGAGGACGAGACGCTCGTGCGCGCTCGGCTCGCCGTGCGCCGCGATGCGGTGGCGCTGGGCGGCGTCCCGCCGCTCGTGCTCGCGGGACAGGATCTCGAGACGCTCTCGCTCGCGATCGACGGACGCAGCCTCTCCGAGCGCGAGTACGCTGCTTGCGACGAATCGCTCGAGATCCCGGGGCCGCCCGAGCGCTTCACGCTGGAGTCGCTCGTGCGGATCCACCCCGAGCGCAATACGGCGCTCTCGGGCCTGTACCGCAGCAGCGGCAACTTCTGCACCCAGTGCGAGGCGCACGGGTTCCGGCGCATCACCTGGTTCCTCGACCGCCCCGACGTGATGGCGCGCTATGCGGTCCGGATCGAAGCCGACCGCGAGCGCTACCCGGTGCTGCTCTCGAACGGCAACCGGATCGCCGAGGAGAGCGCGCCGGGCGGCCGCCACGCGGTGCGCTGGCGCGACCCGTCGCCCAAGCCCTCGTATCTGTTCGCGCTCGTCGCCGGCAACCTGCACTGCCACGCGGGCAGCTTCACCACGCGCTCCGGGCGCAACGTGCGGCTCGAGATCTGGGTCGAGCCGCAGAACGCCGACCGGTGCGAGCACGCGCTGCGCTCGCTCCAGCGCGCGATGCAGTGGGACGAGCAGGTGTTCGGGCGCGAGTACGAGCTCGACGTGTACATGATCGTCGCGGTGGGCGACTTCAACATGGGCGCGATGGAGAACAAGGGCCTCAACATCTTCAACGCGAAGTACGTGCTCGCTGCGCCCGAGACCGCGACCGACGACGAGTACGAGGCGATCGAGGCCGTGATCGGCCACGAGTATTTCCACAACTGGACCGGCAACCGCGTGACGTGCCGCGACTGGTTCCAGCTCACGCTCAAGGAGGGGCTCACCGTCTTCCGCGATCAGCTGTTCACCGCCGACCAGACCTCGGCGCCCGTGAAGCGGATCCGCGACGTGGTGACGCTGCGCACCAACCAGTTTCCCGAAGACGCGGGGCCGATGGCGCACCCGATCCGGCCCGAGTCGTACATCTCGATGGACAACTTCTACACCGCCACCGTGTACGAGAAGGGCGCCGAGGTGGTGCGGCTCTACCACACGCTGTTCGGCGCCGACGGCTTCCGGCGCGGGATGGACCTCTACTTCGCGCGCCACGACGGCCACGCGGTAACCTGCGACGACTTCCGCGCCGCGATCGCCGACGCGAACGGTGCCGACCTCACGCGCTTCGAGCGGTGGTATTCGCAGGCGGGCACGCCGCGCCTGTCGGCGATCGGCGAGTGGGACGAAGGAGCGCGCGCCTACACGCTGCGCCTCGCGCAGCGAGCCGAAGGCGAGCGAAGACCATCAGGTGGGCCGCCCGACCCGCTGCCGATCCCCGTGCGCATGGGCCTGCTCGGCCGCGACGGGCGCGACCTCCCGCTGCGCCTCGCGGGCGAGCGCGGCGACGCGCCCACCACGCGCGTGCTGCTGCTCGAGGACCGCGCAGCCTCGTTCCGGTTCGAGGGGATCGCGGAGCAGCCGGTGCCTTCGCTGTTGCGCCAGTTCTCCGCGCCGGTCGTGCTCGCGATGCCGCGGCCGCGCGGCGAGCTGGCCTTCCTGTTCGCGCACGACTCCGATCCCGTCAGCCGCTGGGACGCCGGTCAGGCGCTCGCACAGGAGCTGCTGCTCGCGCTCGCCGCCGACGCGGCCGCGAGCCGGCCGCTCGCGCTCGATGCGGAGTTCGCCGCGGCGATCGGGCGCGTGCTCGAAGACCCCGCGCTCGACGGATCGCTGCGCGCGCTGATGCTCTCGCTGCCGAACCTGCGCGTGCTCGGTGAGGCGCAGGTCTCGGCGAGCGAAGACCATCGGATGGAGACGATAGACTACGCCTCGCTACACGCCGCGCGCGAGTTCGCGATCGCCGAGCTCGCGCGCGCGCACCGCGCGCAGTTCGAGGAGATCGCGCGCGAGCGCACAGGCGACCGGCCGTATCGGCTCGAGCGCGCCGCGATCGACCGCCGCCGGCTGCGCAACGCGGCGCTGCGGTATCTCTCGACGCTCGGCGACCCCGGCTGGACCTCCCGGATCGCGCAGCAGTTCGAGCGCGCCGACAACATGACCGACCGCCAGGCCGCCCTCCAGATCCTCGTGGATCTGCCCGGCGAGGCGCGCGAGGCGCCGCTGGCCCGCTTCTACGAAGAGTGGCGGGCCGATCCGCTCGTGCTCGACAAGTGGTTCGCGGTGCAGGCGCTCTCGACGCGCGAAGACACGTTCGACCGCGTCGTCCTGCTCGCGCGGCACCCCGACTTCACGCTCGCGAACCCGAACCGCCTGCGCGCCCTGGTCGGCAGCTTCGCGGCGGGCAACCCGGTGCGCTTCCACGCCGCCGACGGACGGCCCTACGCGTTCCTCGCCGACGTCGTGCTCGAGCTCGACCGGCGCAACCCGCAGGTCGCCGCGCGGCTCGCCGCGAGCTTCGGCCCGTGGCGGCGCTTCGCGCCCGCGCAGCAGGCGGCGATGCGCGCGCAGCTCGAGCGCATCGCGGATGCGAAGCCGATCTCGAAGGACGTGTTCGAGATCGCCACGCGCGCGCTGAAATCGCCCGAGGCCGCGCAGTGAGCGCGTGGCGCAACGCGCTGCTCGCAGTGGCGGGCGCGGCGCTGGCCGCCTGTGCGACGGTCGACATCGAAAAGGTCCCGCTATGCGCGCCCGAGGCGTCGCTGCAGCCGCTCCCCGCGCCGGGCGCCTGCGACGAGGGCGCGCTCGCCGGATACGCGTCGGCGCTCTCGGAGATGCTGGTGAAGCCGATGTCGCAGGCGCTCGTGCGAGTCGAGTTCGACGGCGGGACGCGCGTCCGATCGGTGTGCGTGGATCAGGGCGTGGGCAACCACGCGTGGCACGCGCGGTCCGAGATCGCGCCGAAGCTCGACGCGATCCGCGATCGCGCGCCCGGCCCGCAGTGTCTCGCGCGCAGACGGCTCGACCTGAACCGCTATCGCGCCAAGCTCGCGGAGATCGAGGAAGCGAGGCGGTGGTGCGGCGTGTACGTGGGAGGGCGCATGACGGCGCTCCAGGAGTGCCCGAAGTTCCGCTCCGACTGGATCCTCTACGACCGGCCCGGTGCCGGCTCGCAGTATCTGTATCTGAGACGCGACGATGCGGCGACGGCGGACGCGTCCGCCGGCCACACGGTCGGAAGGTGCGAGCGCACGGCGTGGGGCTTCGAGGCGCAGAACGAATGTCTCCAGGCCGCGGGATACGAGCTGCTCCCGTCTGCGGAATTCGAGCGGATGACGGGGCCGGGGTGCACGGGGGAGGGGCCGCCATGCGCGGACGATGGCTCCTGATCCTCGCTGGCGCGCCGCTCGTCGCGTGCGCGTCGCCGGATGTCGACGTCGCGCGGGTGCCGCTGTGCGGCCCGCTCGCCTCGCTCGCGCCGCTGCCCGCGCCGCAGAGCTGCGACGCGCGCGAGCTCGCCGAGTTCTCGGCGGGGTTCGAGGAACGCCTCGGCGAACGCGCGCAACGCGCGATGGTGCGGGTGGAATTCGACGTCACGGCGGCGGTGAAGTCGCTATGCGTGGAGAAGGCTCCCGGGTATGGGAGCGACACCGCGCGGCGCGCGCTCGCGGAGAACCTCGACGCGATCCTCGCCGCTCCGCCGGCCCCCGCCTGCCTCGCCGGCCACCGGCTCGATCTCCACCGGTACGAGGCGAAGCTCGCGGAGGCGATGGATCGTCAGACGCGCTGCCAGGAGCAGACGCGCATCACGCGCGAGACGCAGGGCGGTCCCACGACGGTGCGCAACGCGGTCGCACCGGGTGCCTACGGCGTCTACGAGCGCGAGTACGAGCGCTGCCTCGAACGCGACGCCGACTGGATCGCGCTCGACGCGCCGGGCTCGGCGCGGCCGGCGATCTTCGTGAAGCCCGAGGTCCCCGAACCGCCGGGTCCGCCCGCCTACGACACCGCGAGCCGCTGCCTGCGCGAATCGAAAGTGTTCGAGAAGCGCGCCGCATGCATCGAATCCGAGGGGTGGGAGCGCCTCGAGCCGCTCAAGCGTTGATCGCCGCGAGCGTCCCGATCCGCTCGCCGAGCTCCAGCCGCGACCCCGGCGGCCGCGGCGCGAGCTCGATCGCACCCGGCGCCGACACGAGCACGATCGTGGACCCGAACTCGAAGCGGCCCCACTCGACCCCCTTGACCAGTCGCGGCGGCGGGTCGTAGCGGCGCCAGCGGGGCGCGCGGTCGCGCGCGTTGGTGGTGAGCGTGTCGAACGCCACGTGCACCTTGCCCACGAGCGTGGCGCCGACCGCGACGAGCGCGAGCGATTCGCCCGCGTCCCCAGCGCGCAGCTGCACCCATGCGCAGATGCGCTCGTTCTCGGCGAACAGGTTCGGCACGCGCTCGACGCCGATCCGGTTCACGGGCCAGAGCGAGCCCGGCAGGTAGGCCGCGCGCGCGACGAACCCGTCGCAGGGCGCGTGGAAGCGGTGGTAGTCGCGCGGTGCCAGGTAGAAGGTCGCGAACCACCCGCCCTCGAACGTCTTGGCGGCATCGGCATCGCCGAGCAGCGCCGCGAGCGAGTAGGGGCGGCCCTTGACCTGCAGCAGTGCGCCGCCTTCGATCCGGCCCGCTTCACCCCAGGTTCCGTCGCACGGCGCCACGAGCGCGGCCGGATCGGCGTCGATCGCGCGCACGTCCGCGCGCAGCGCGCGCGTGAAGAACTCCTGGAGCGAGCCGAACGAGTCGAGCGGGTCGCGCACCTCCGAGAGATCGGCGCCCACCGCGCGCGCGAACGCGCGCCAGGCGGGCACACGCAGCGGCGCGGGCAGCCGGACCGCGGCGGCGCGACCCGCGGCGCGCGAGAGCGCGTGGACCGGGAGGCGGCGGAGCGCGCCCAGCACGAGCGCGCCGGGCAGGGCAGGCGGCACGCGCGCAGGGTAGTCAGGCCGCCTCGAGTAGGCCACGATCACGCCGGGAGATCACGCGTGGCAACGGTTGGAATCCTCGCCAACCCGATGTCGGGCCGCGACGTGCGCAGGCTCGCCGCGCGCGCGAGCACCACCACGCTCGAGATCAAGCGCGACCAGGTCTCCCGCGTCGCGATCGGCGCGGCGGCAGGCGGCGCGAAGCGACTGCTCGTCGTGGCGGAACCGTTCCGCATCGCGACGAGCGCAGTCGAGCACCTCCACCTCGATCTCGAGATCGAAGTCCTCGACGTGGGTGCCGAGCTGCGCGCCGCAGACACCCAGCGCGCGGTGACGCGCATGCGCGAGGCGGGCTGCGGCGCGCTGGTGGTGCTGGGTGGCGACGGCACGCAGCGCGCGGTGGCGAAGACCTGGCGCGACGCGCCGCTCGTGCCGCTGTCTACCGGTACGAACAACGTGTTTCCTCTCCACGTCGAGGCCACCTCCGCGGGGCTCGCGGCGGGGCTGGTGGCGTCGGCGCGCGTGCCGATCGCCGACGTGTCGCGGCCCGTGAAGATGGTGAACGCCGCGATCGAGGGAGAGCCGCCCGATCTCGCACTGATCGATGCGGCGCTGCTCGAGGGCGACGCGGTCGGCAACTTCATGCCGTTCGAGCCGGGCCGGCTGCGCGAGCTCGTGCTCGCGCGTGCGGAGCCCGCCGCGGTCGGCATGTCGCCGATCGGCGGTCTGCTCCACCCGTGCGGCGACGGCGACGAGTTCGGCGTGGCAGTGACGTGCTGCGCGCACGCGGACGGCGGGCGCGCGCTGCTGGCGCCGATCTCGCCCGGCCTCTTCCGCACCGTTCACGTGCAGGCCGTGCGGCGCGTCGATCTGGGCGAGGCCGTGACGGTGGCCGGGCCCGGCGTGCTCGCGTTCGACGGCGACCGCGAGCGCGCGCTCGCGCCGGGCCAGCGCGCGGTGCTCGCCGTGTCGCGCGACGGCCCGCGCCGGATCGACGTGGAGGCCGTGCTCGCGCGCGCGGCGCGCGAGAGCGCGATGGTCGGGCGCGCGCACTGGCACGACGCGTTCGACGGCGCGTTCGGCAGTGGGGACTGCTGTTAGGGTGGAGCTGCGCTCGCTGGCCGACGGATCGCTCGAGCTCGAGGAGCGCTGGACGCTGCTTCGGCTCGGCTGCGCGTCGGGCGCTGTCGCGATTCCGCTCGCGGTCGCGTGGTCCCGTTGGGGCGAGGATCCGCTGCCGCTCGGCTCGCTCGCTCTCGCGGCGCTCGGCGGGCTGATCTTGTTCTCGATCGCCTCGGCCGTCACCGACCATCGCACGCTGTTCGACGTGCGCTCGCGCACCGTGCGCTGGCAGCAGCGCAGCTGGCTGCGCGCACGCGGCGGCGAGCTGCCGTTCGACGAGGTCGAGGGCGTGATCGTGACGGCGGAGCGAGCGAGCGACGGCGAGCCCGGATCGAGCCGTTTGCGCGTCGACTATGGCCTCGCATTGCGCAGCAGATCGGGTGCGATCCGCCTGACCGCCACGCACGGCCCCTCGCGCGCCGAGTATGCGGCGGTGGCCGAGGCGATCCGCGCTGCGCTCGCACGTCCGAGCTAACGTCCGCGCGGGTCGGGAGGGTGTGTGGTCGATCTCGGAACGCTCGCGAACCTCGCGAACATCGTCGGGAGCCTGGCGATCGTCAGCGGCGGGATCTTCGCAGTCGTGCAGCTCCAGGAATTCCGCGAGCAGCGCCGCCAGGCGGTGGCGGCCGAGCTGGTCCGCAAGTTCAGTGAACCCGAGCACGCGAACGCCATGAACCTGATTCAAGAGCTGCCCGACGGCGCGACCGCCGAGCTGCTGCGCGCGAAGGGACGCGAGTACGAGCGCGCGGCCACGATGATCGCCGTCACCTACGAGACGATCGGCCTGCTCGTGTTCCGCGAGATGGCGTCGTTTTCGATCGTTCGCGAGCTCTCGGGAGGGATCACGGTCGTGATGTGGCGCAAGCTCGCGCCGTGGGTGGCGGCAGTGCGCCGGGAGCAGAATCACCGCTCGTTCGCCGAGTGGTTCCAGTGGCTGGCGGAGCAGCTCGACCGCGAAAGCGCGGAGAAGGAGGCGCACCCGGCGTACGACCGCTATGCGGACTGGCGCCCACGGCAGTGAGGCGGCCTAACTACCTTTCGACACTTCGCGAGCCGGCTCGCCACATCATCGGTGGGTATCTCGATGCCCTGGCGGTCCGGAGGAAGCTGGTGGTCCCGGTCCGCGAACCGGGCAGCGGGCTTGCGCGGTGGGTCTCGCGGCGATCGCCGCGCGCCGGCGCGCGAATCGTCAGGCGTCGCGCGGCGCCAGCACCATCTGCGTCTGCGTCACGAGCGCGACGAGCGCGTCGCCCTGCGTGATCCGCGTCTGCCACACCATCGTGCGCCGCCCGATGTGCAGCGGCGTCGCCTCGCCGCGCAGCACGCTGCCCTCCGCGCCCGCCGCGAAGAAGTTGGTCTTCGACTCGATCGTGGTCGTGCCCGAGCCCGCGGGCAGGTTGATGAACGCGCCGCAGGCGCCGAGCGTGTCGGCGAACGCCATCAGCACGCCGCCGTGCGCGCGGCCGGGCAGCGTGCAGAAGTCGCTGCGCACGTGCAGCTCGGCCACCACGCGGTCCTTCGCGGCGGAGACGAAGCGCACGCCGATCAGTCCCGGGAACATCCCCTCGGTGGTCTTCTGGAGCTTTGCGGCGAGGTCTTCGCTCATGGATCCTCCGCGCGGGTACCGTACATTGACACGCCGTGGCGGATTCGCTCGCGCTCGAGTCGCGCCGCGTGGGCTCGGCGACGGTCCTGTTCGGGCCGCGCGGCGGAAAGTATCCGGACGGCAACAGCCTGCTGGTACAGGGGCGCGAGGAGAGCCTGCTGATCGATCCCTCGCTCGGACTGCTGCCGCGGCGGAACGAGCTCCCGCACGTCGATCGCGCGGTGCTCTCCCACTGCCACGAGGATCACCTCGCGGGGCTGTTCCTGTTCCCGCATGCGGCCTGCCACGTGCACGAGGCCGACCGGATCGGATTGCAGTCGCTCGACGACTTCCTCGCGATCTACGGCTATTCCGAGCCGATCGAATCGCCGTGGCGCCGCGCGCTGGTCGAGCAGTTCCACTACGCGCCGCGCCCGGACGCGCGCGGCTTCACGGGCGAGCGCGTATTCGAGCTCGGCGGCGGCGTGCGCGTGCGCGCGATCCCGGCGCCCGGCCACACGCGCGGCCATTGCGTGCTGCTCGTCGAGCCCGACGGCGCGCTCTACCTCGGCGACATCGATCTCTCGAGCTTCGGGCCCTACTACGGGGACGCCTGGTCGTCGCTGCCCGACTTCGAGCGCAGCCTCGCGCTCGTGCGCGAGATCGAGGCGCGCACCTGGATCACCTTCCACCACATCGGCGTGATCGACGGCCGCGCGGCACTCCTCGCGCGGCTCGACCGCTACGCCGCGGTGATCCGCGACCGCGAGGAACGTCTCGTCGCCTATCTCGCCGAGCCGCACACGCTCGCGGAGATCGCCGAGCACCGCTTCGTCTACCGCCCGGGCGACGCGGTCGCGTTCGCGGAGGCGGTCGAGCGGCGCAGCATGGCGCAGCACATCGAGCGCCTGTGCGCCCAGGGCCGCGTGAAGGAGGTCGAGCCGGGCCGCTATCACGCGCCCCGCCGGAGCTGATCGGCGAGGAAATGCGCGATCTCCTGCGCCGCGATTTCGTTGCCCGCCACGCTCCAGTGCGTGTCGTTGTTCAGGTAGAAGCCGTCGGGGTCGCGCTCGCGAGCGGCGCGCTGGAACGCGGGCAGGAGGTCGACCACGGGCACGCCGCGCTCGGCGAAGAACGCGGCGAGGCGGCGCTGCGGCAGCGCGACGTCGATGCCGGCCGGATCGAGTCCCGCGCTGCGCGCGCCCTCCTCGAGCAGCACGTGCGACACCTGGACGTGCGACGGGGAGAGCACCACCGCGAGCGGCACACCGCGCTCGCGGCACAGCGCGATGATCCGGGTGAGCCCGGCCAGCGCGTCGAACCACGCGCGCGCCGCGGGCGCGGATCCATCGCCGCGGAAGAACGCGAGCTCGCGGCGCACCGATTCGAGATAGCGCGCGCGCGTGGTGATCGGTGCGTCGAGGTCGGGCGCGCCCCGTGTGGCGTCGCGAAACTCGCCCGTGCGCGCGAGCCGCCGCTCCTCGAGGCGCCGCCGGATGTCGTCGATCGCGCGGTCGAGCGCATAGCCGCCGTGGTGGAACACCGTGGAGGTCTTCGAGATGCGCAGGTCGTTGCCGATGTAGACGCCGAGCAGCACGAGGTCCGGATCGAAGCCGAGCACCTCGTCCGTGAGCAGCATCCGGTAGTCGTCGATGTCGCTCGCGACGACGCCGAAGTTGTAGAGCTCGGCGCGAGCCCCGGTCGCGGCGAGCAGCGCCCCGGCGCGCGCGATCACGCCCTGGGGCCGCGGAACCTGCGCGACGAAGAACGAGTCGCCGACCGCGGCGATCCGGGCGACGCCGGGCCGCTTCTCGCGCGTGAACTCGCCGTCGTTGTAGCCGGACGAGTTGGGTGCAAATCCGAACAGCGGGGCGGCCAGCTTGCGCGTGAACGGGTGCTCGCGCTGCGCGCCGAGGAACGCCTGACCTGATCCGGCCGAGTAATACACTCGCAGTGCGCCTTCCGCGAGCACGATCGCGGCGCACGTGTTGAACACGAGGATCTCTGCGGCGCGCAGGGCGGGGCGGCGCGCGATCGCGGTGAGCGCGGCAGACAGGCGCGCGGGGAACAGCAGGGCGAGGCGGTGCAGCGCCATCACGGCGAGCAGGTGCGCCGCGACCCGCGCGGGCGCCTCCTTCTGGCTCCCGAACAGCGCGATCACGAACGCGATCAGCGCCGCGGAGAAGGCGATCCGCGCGTAGCGCGCGCCTAGGAAGCCGAGGTCGGCCGGCGTCGCCCGGCGGATTCGCAGGAGCGCCGCGGCGCCGAGCGCCAGCGCGAGCGCGGCGAGCCCGGTCGCGGCGAGCAGCGGCCCGCTCGCGATGCCCGTGGTGCGGATCTCCGCGCCGAAGTGCGCGAGGCAGGCGGCGATCGGAACGAGCGCGAGCGCGAGGTACCCGAGCAGCAGCCGCTGTTTCACCGCGGCGATCAGGTCGATGGAACCGGCGTGGCGGCGTCCCAGTGGCGGCCCAGCTCGAACAGCCGGTGCTCGGCCGTGCGCGCGCGGCGCGCGAGCTCGCGCCCGAGATTCATCGTGAGCAGCGTGTACTGCTCGAGATCGCGCCGCGAGATCTCGCGCAACAGCCCGGTCGTGATCTCGAGCGCGCGCGAGGGCTCGAGCGCGAGCACCGAGGCGCTGCGCGGCCCGAAATCGAACAGCGCCACCTCTCCGAAACACTCGCCCGGACCGAGCTGGCGCAGCTCCACGTCGTTGCCGCTGCGCCGCATGCAGATCGCGACGCGACCCTGCTCGAGCCAGTAGATCGAAGCGCCGCGCTCGCCTTCGCGGAAGAACCAGCGGCCCGCGTCGACCGAGATCCAGTGTCCCTTCGCGAGCAGGAACTCGACCGCTTCGTCGCTCGTCGCACCGAACAGCGCGGTCTGCTGGAGCTGCTTCACGCGGGGATCGGTGGCGGACACCCCGCCAGCATACGGCTATCGTGGCCGCGATGGCCAGCACCGAAATCGTCGGACCCGCGTCGCGCTTCTTCGTCTCGCAGCGGCTGCGCCTGCACTATGTCGACTGGGGCAACGAGGACCGACCGCTGCTGTTGCTCGTGCACGGCGGGCGCGACCACGCGCGCAGCTGGGAC
>DATFWW010000264.1:0-4822 GCA_035258825.1 Myxococcota bacterium | reverse complement strand
CTCGACCGCATGCGCTTCGCCGACTTCCTCCAGCGCCGCGAGATCGAGGCGGCGCGGGACGAGCTGAAGGAGCTCGACGCGGCGAAGTCGCGCTTCACGGCGAACATCCACCACGAGCTCCGCACGCCGCTCACGCTCACGCTCGCGCCCGTGGAGGCGATGCTCGCGGGGGACTTTGGCGCGCTGACCGAGATCCAGCGCAGCTATCTCGAGACGGTGCAGAGCAACGGGCTGCGGCTGCTGAAGCTGATCAACAACCTGCTCGACCTCGCGAAGATCGAGAGCCGCCAGCTGAAGATCCACCGGGTGCCGATGCAGCTCGCGGGGCTGACGAACGGGATCATGGCGGGCGCGCGACCGCTCGCGGAGCGCAAGGGCGTGCTGCTGGAGGTGGAGGGGCTGGAGGACCTGCCCGAGATCCACGTGGACCCGGAGGCGTTCGAGAAGATCCTCGTGAATCTGCTCGGGAATGCGCTGAAGTTCACCGAGCGCGGCGGTGCGATCCGCGTGCACGGCGTGCGCGAGGGGCAGGGCGTGCACATCGTGGTGGCGGATACCGGGGTGGGCATCCCGGCCAATCAGCTCGAGCGCATCTTCGACCGGTTCGCCCAGGTGGATGCCTCCACCACGCGCAAGTACGAGGGCACCGGCATCGGCCTCGCGCTCGTGAAGGAGCTGGTGGAGCTGCACGGCGGGCGTGTGTGGGCGGCGAGCGAGGGCGTGGGACGCGGCGCGCAGATGCACTTGGTGCTGCCGCTCGGCGAGAGCGATGCGGGCGAAGACGCGGTGGCGGAGGCGCTCGAAGCCGAGGTGCGGCCCGCGCTGCGCAACGCGATGGCGGCGATGGGCGCCGAGATCCAGCAGGGCGAGCCGGGCGATGCGGCGTACGGCGATCGCCTCAAGCTCGCCGAGCTTGAGCGCAACGCCGAGCGCGCCGAGGGGGAGTGGAAGCGCACGAAACGGCCTGCCGAGGTCGAGCATCCGCCCGGCACCGCCGAGGTTCTCGTGGTGGAAGACAACGTGGACATGCGGCGGCTGCTATGGCACCTCGTGGGCCAGGAGTTTCGCGTGCGCGTGGCGCGCGACGGGCGCGAGGGCCTCGCGGCCGCGCGCGAGCGCACGCCGGACCTCGTGCTCACCGACGTGATGATGCCCGAGATGTCGGGCATCGAGCTGTGCGCGGAGATCAAGCGCGACCCCGCGCTCGCGAGCGTGCCCGTGGTGCTCGTCACCTCGAAGGCCGAACGCGAGATGAAGATCCAGGGCCTCGAGTACGGCGCGGACGACTACGTCACCAAGCCGTTCCACCCGCGCGAGCTGCTCGCGCGGGTGCGGTCGCTCGTGCGGCTGCGCCAGACGCAGCAGGAGCTGGCGGTGCGCAACGCGATGCTCGAGAGCGCGAACGAGGAGCTCATACACACCAACGAGGAGCTCAAGGAGGCGAGCGCAAGCCTCGTGCACGCGGAGCGGCTCGCGGCGGTGGGCGAGCTGGCCGCGGGCATGGCGCACGAGATCAACAACCCCGTGAACTTTGCGATGAACGCGGCGCGCACGCTGCGCGCGGTGGTGGACGACGTGCGCGCGGTGGCCGAGCAGGTGGCCGCGATCGACCCGGGCGACACCGACGCGCTGCGCCGCCAGATCGAGGCGCTCGAGACGCTGCGGCGCCGGCTCGGCTTCGACGAGCGCGCGGCCGCGCTCGCCGAGCTCACCGACATCGTCACGGAGGGCCTCGACCGCACCGCGAGCCTCGTGGGCGACCTGCGCGACTTCGCTGCGCCCGGGTCGCGCGAGCGCGGGTCCGTGGACGTGGCGCGCGGGCTCCGAACCACCCTCCGCCTGATCGGCCACACGCTGGTCTCGGCCGGGGTCCAGGTCCACGCCGACATCCCCGAGGGGCTCCCGTCCATTACGGGCGATGCGCGCGCCCTCAACCAGGTTTTCCTCAACCTGCTCAAGAACGCCGCCGAATCGTTCGAGCAGGGTGCAGGAGCGGTCTGGGTTGCCGCTCGCATCGGGGAGGGCGCTTTGGTCGTGGAGATCCGCGACGACGGGCCGGGCGTGGCGCCGGAGGTGCAGGCGCGCGTGTTCGAGCCGTTCGTGTCCACGAAGGGCCGCGGGTCGGGGCTCGGGCTCTCGATCTCACGGCGCATCGTGGAGGAGCACGGCGGCCGGCTCGAGCTACAGACCTCGCCGGGCGCTGGCACGCGCGTGGCGCTGCACTTCCCGCTACCGGGCCGCTCCGGCGAGGGGCGCGATGCGGCCTAACCCGGAGATGCTCCGCGACCTGCGCGAGTACCCGATC
Source organism: Myxococcota bacterium (assembly GCA_035258825.1). Lineage (GTDB taxonomy): Bacteria > Myxococcota_A > UBA9160 > UBA9160 > SMWR01 > JAHEJV01. Next base: position 2,517 of record DATFWW010000264.1, on the reverse strand, counting down.
CTCTACGTCGACGACGAGCCCGACAACCTGCGCATCTTCGAGCTCGCCTTCCGCCGCGACTTCACGATCTTCACCGCGCTGAGCGGCGAGCAGGGCCTCGAGATCCTGAACACGAAGCCCGTGGCGGTGGTGGTGTCAGACCACCGGATGCCCGGCATGACCGGCACGGAGTTCCTCTCGCGCGTGGTGGCCGTGGATCCGAAGACCATCCGGATCATGGTCACCGCCTACGGCGACGCGGCCACGCTGCAGGACGCGATCAACAACGGCTCGATCTACCACTTCATCGCGAAGCCTTGGGAGCCCGACAACGTACGCGCCACGCTCACGCGCGCGATCGAGGCCTACGCGATGGACAGCGAGCGCACCCAGCTCCTGAACGAGCTCACAGTGCTCAACCGCGTCTCCGCGTCGCTCACGCGCGAGCTCGAGCTCGACCGCCTGCTCGGCCTGCTGCTCACGACGCTGCGCGAAGACCTCGGCTACGACGGCGCGAACCTCTTGCTTCGCAACCCGAAGACCCGCGCGCTCGAGTGGGTGGTGTACGCGGATCGCGACGAGGCCGACGACCGCCTCGCTCAGATCACCTTCACGCCCGAGAACGCGCGCGACTTCGTGTCTCTGCTCGAGGACGGCCGCTCGCTCACGCTGCGCAGCGAGCACCTGCTCGAGTATTCGGGCGTGGTGCGCAAGTGGATGACGGAGGTGGCGGCCGAGGAGATCCTCGTGGCGCCGCTGTTCGGCAAACCCGGTCTGATCGGTGCGATCACGGTGGACAACCGGCGCGGCGGCCGGCGCTTCCTGCCCGACGACGTGACGCTGATCGAGGGGCTCTCGAACCAGGCGTCGATCGCCGTGGAGAACGCGCGACTCGTCGAGGATCTGCGCCGCTCGCGCGAGCAGGTGCGTCGCGCCGATCGGCTCGGCTCGCTCGGCATGCTCGCGGCCGGGCTCGCGCACGAGATCAACAACCCGCTCGTCGCGATCAACACGTTCCTCGCGATGGCGCCCGCCAAGCGCGCCGTGAACGACCTCGAGTTCTGGGGCGAGTATCACGCGCTCACGCTGCGCGAGGTGGACCGCATCCGCGAGCTCGTGCGGACGATGCGCCGGCTCGGGCAGGGCGGCGCGGGCACGATGCCCCACGACCTGTTCGCGCCCGGCGAGGTGGCCGGCGAGGTGGTGACGCTGCTCCAGCGCGAGGCCGAGCTCGGCCGCGTAAAGCTCGAGCTCGCGGTGGACCCGGCGACGCCGAAGATCGTGGCCGCGCGCGATCAGATCCATCAGGTGGTGCTGAACCTCGTGCTGAACGCGCTCTCCGTCACGCCACCCGGTGGCGAGGTGTCGTTGCGCACGCATGCCGCCACGGGCGGCGACGGCGTGGAGATCGAGGTGCGCGACACGGGCCCCGGCATCGCACCCGAGCACCTCGAGCAGATCTTCGACCCGTTCTTCACCACGAAGGGTCCCGACAGCGGATCGGGCCTCGGCCTCATGGTGTGCCACCGCATCGCCACCGATCACCACGGCACGATCGAGGTGACGAGCAGCAAGGGTCGCGGCACCGCATTCGTCGTGCGGCTGCCGCTCGACGCGCGCGAGGTGCGCGCCAGCGCGGCCTGATCTGGCGGATCGCCGGCCTTCGGGCACATCCGCCCTACGCTACGCTCGGCAGCTCATGCGCTTGGCCGCCCTGTTGGGAACGATCCTGCTCGCCGCCGCGGCGTCGGCGGCCGATCGCACGCGCATCGTGATCCTGCCGATCGTCGTGCACAGCGCCGCGTCCGATTCGTCCTACGTGAGCCGCGGCGTCACCGACATGATCTCGTCGCGGCTCGAGCAGACGGGCCACGTGCAGGTGGAGCGCGTCGAGGATCCCGGCGCGGCCACCACCGTGCTCGGCAAGGCGCTCGAGTGGGGCAAGGCGCGCGGCGGCGACTATCTGATCTTCGGCGCGTTCACGCAGTTCGGCGACGGCGCGAGCCTCGACGTGCACTGTCTGCCGCTCGACGTGAAGAACGAAGCCGAGGCGGCGGCCGCTAGGCGCATCTTCATCTCGAGCGGCACGATGGGCGACATCATCCCGAAGCTCGACGAGATCGTGGATCGCGTGGCGGTGTACACGAAGGTGGCGCGGTCGGAGCCTACGCCGGGGTCGCCGGCCACGGCGTCGGCGCCGCCCGCGGTGTCGCCGGAAGCGCTGCGCGATCTCACGCGGCGCCTCGAGGCGCTCGAGAAGGCCGTCTTCAAGTCGGGCCCGGCCGCAGCGGCCGCTCCGACCGCGAGCGCTCCGGTCGCGGCGCCGGCCGCTCCGGCCGCCGCCCCGTCGGCCCAGGGCGGCGCGGACGGCGCGAGCACGGCGGCGAAGGAAATGGCGCCCCCGCCCGAGTCGTAGGGTATGGTTTCCCGCCGCGTTTGCGGGGCGGTGTAGCTCAGTCGGTTAGAGCGGCGGCTTCATAAGCCGTAGGTCGTTGGTTCGAGTCCAACCACCGCTACCACATTTCTTCCGGGCTTCCG
>DATFWW010000263.1:0-6112 GCA_035258825.1 Myxococcota bacterium | reverse complement strand
GGGCTTGCTGAGGTAGGCGTTGAAGCCCACCTCCCTCGCCCGGCGGCGATCGCCGGGCCCACCGTAACCGCTGATCGCGACGAGCAGCAGGCTCTCCCCACCCGGTGCCGACCGTGCCGCCCGCGCGATCGCGTGTCCGTCGATGCCGGGAAGTCCCAGGTCCACGAGCAAGACCTCGGGTCGGGACGCCCGCAGAACCGCGAGCCCGCGCTCTCCGTCCTCCGCCTGCTCGACCCGGTGCCCCCAGGCTTCGAGCAGCATGCGGAGCCCGTCCCGCACGTCGGCGTTGTCCTCGACGATCAGCACGTGGCGCGCGAGCGGCGATGACCGCCGTCTCGGGGACGGTGTCGGCGTCGTCCTCGGGGCGGCCTTCCGGAGGCGCACGACGAACTCGCTGCCGCGCCCGGGCCCTTCGCTCGCCGCGGAGACCGTGCCACCGTGGAGCTCCACGAGGCGCTTGACGAGCGTGAGACCAAGGCCGATCCCTCCCGCCGAGCGGTGCTGGGTCGGACCCGCCTGGACGAAAGCATCGAAGATCAGCGGGAGCGTCTCGCGATCGATGCCGACGCCCGTGTCCCGGATGCGCAGGACCGCATCGCTGCCCTCGCTGCCGACCTCCAGCTCGATCCGACCTCCCGCGGGCGTGTACTTCACCGCGTTGTCGAGCAGGTTCGTGATGACCTGCTCCAATCGGGTGCGGTCGACCTCCACCGGCACCGATTCACCAGTGAGCGAGATCACGTGCTGCGCCGTCTTGCCGGCCTCCTCGCAGGAGGCGAGCGCCCGCTCGGCCAAAGCCCTCAGGTCCTCTGCCGTGCGGTCGAACGCGATCTTGCCGGAGACGAGCTTCGAGACGTCGTGCAGCTCGTCGACCAGGCGAGAGAGGTATTGCGTCTGCCGGACGATGATCGCGCGCAGCCGAGCGGTCTGCTCCTCCGAGTTCCCGGGCAGGTTCAGGACCTCTACGGCCGCGCAGATGGCGCCGAGCGGGTTGCGGAGCTCGTGACCGAGTATCGCGAAGAACTCGTCCTTGGCGCGGCTCGCGCTCTCGACTGCCTGGAGGTGCAGCGCCATGAGCTGCTCGTTCTTGTTTCGCAGCCGTTCGCTAACCGTGAGCAGGATCTCGAGCTCGACGTCCGGGCGAGCCTCCGCAAGGCGCCGCAGTGCGCGGCCTTCGATCTCGAGCAACACGCAGGCTTCCCGGGCCCGGACCGTCGCGGAGCGCGGCTTGTCCTCGAAGAACGCCATCTCACCGAAGGTCTCTCCCTCGTGCATCACGGAGAGGAGCATGCTCTGCGCCGGTCCGGCCTCGAGCACCGCCTCGGCCGAGCCCGATCCGATCAGGAAGACAGAATCGCCCCCGTCGCCGTGACGGAAGATCAGGGCTCCAGGTCCGTACCGGCGCTCGGTGGAGGCGTCGCTCACGAGCCAATGCGCATGCTTCTCGTCGAGGCTCGAGAGAACAGGGTGGCGCCGGAGTAGCTGTAACCAGTCGAAACTCTTCACGACGGCTCCTCCCACAGGACAGCGATCCCGTCCGCGTCCCCGGCCCCGCGTGGATTCGAATGGTCTGCGCCATTCTAGTCGCGCAGCGCCACTCGGGTCAAACACTCGGGTCCAACAGAGTCGTAGCGAGCAACGACATTAGGCGGAAGACGCGACGGATCCAGCGAGCTCCGTTCTCGTCGGAGCTCGTCGCGCCGTGCTCCGCGATTCCGTCGAGCTCGCGTCGTCGCGCGCACCGACGCCGTCCGGATTTCCACTACAAGATCTTCTTCGCGCTCGCGCGTACTCCATCCCGACCGGTCCACTAGATACGCGCACATCCCTTGGGAGGCGCCTCCGCGTCCTCGGAGGCGCGCGATCGCCGTCTCTGCTGCCGTAACGGCGTTAAGCGTAGCGATCCAAGATCTGCTCGGGGGAATCCAGCCCGCCCGGCGTGGCACAGGCGACTAGAAGCATGAGCCCGCGCGACGGCTCCGCGAAGATCGCGAGCCCCTGCGTGGTGGACCGGTTCACCCAGTGCATCGATCCGCTCGCTGGGCGCTCGCGTTGCTCGGGCTGATCGCCTCGAGCGATGCGGCGGGCGCGTTCGCGCACGAGACGAGTTGCCATCGACGCCGACGCCGGGCGAGCCGCAGTAGATCTGCGACGTCGGCGACTGGATCGGCTCGCCTAGCACGCGCGCGAGGTCCGTGTGGACCTGGCCGTAGAAGCCGTCCTGGAAGGCCGAGCCGGTCGAGCCCGGAGACCGAGACGGTCGATACGTCGCGGCCGGAACCACCGGCCCCCCGCGGCGATGCTCACGCAGCGGGAAAGTCGATCCCGAGGGTGACCCCTTCCCACTCGTCGAGCGACGCGCTCACCTCGGCGAGCTTCGCGCGATAGGCCGCGAGCACGCCCCGCCCGAGCAGGAGCTGGCGCGGCGGATTCTCGCATTCCGCGAGCGCCACGATCGCCGCGGCCGCGCGCGCCGGATCGCCGGGCTGCTTGCCGTCCATGTCCGCGATCATCTGCACGCGGGCGCCGACCACCCCGGCGTAGTCGGCGAGGTGCGTCGGATTCCATTTCATCGAACGACCGGCCCAGTCGGTGCGCACGGGCCCCGCCTCCACCGCGGTCACCCGGATCCCGAACGGCGCCACCTCGCGCGAGAGGCCCTCCGAGAACGCCTCCACCGCGAACTTGCTCGTGCTGTAGTAGGCCGTGCCCGGGTAGGACATCAGGCCCGCCTGCGAGGAGTTGTTGATGATCTGGCCCGAGCGGCGCGCGCGCATCTCCGGCAGCACGGCGCGCGTCACCGCGAGCAGGCCCCAGAAGTTCGTCTCGAACATCGCGCGCACCTCAGCCTCGTCGCCTTCCTCGATCGCCGAGATGTAGCCGTAGCCGGCGTTGTTCACGAGCACGTCGATCCGGCCGAACACCTCGCGCGCGCAGCGGACGGCCGCGTCGATCTGCGCGCGGTCGGTCACGTCGAGGCGCGCCACCGCGGAACGCTGCGGGAAGCGCGCGTGGATCTCCGCGAGCGCGTCGGGGTTGCGCGCCGTGAGCACGGCGCGGTAGCCCTGCTCGAGCGCCGCGATCGCGATGTCGCGCCCCATCCCCGTCGAACAGCCGGTGACGAACCAGACCTTGTCGCGCGCGCCGGCCATCGCCTACTGCTCGAGCAGCCGCCAGGCATAGCTCGCAGCGCGCCGCTCGAGCTGCTGCGCGCGCTCTCCGGCAGTCACGAACCGCGTCTCCGGCGGAAGATGCGCGCGCAGCTGGCCCCGCCGCACGAGGCGGCTCTCGGCGCGCAGGTCGGGGCCCGGGCGCCCGTCCGGGAACTCGGCCCAGCGCAGCGTGAGGATACCCTCGTGCGTGCCCGAGGTGTCGATCCAGTTGTGCACGCCCGGATCGCTCGCCGACAAGACGTAGGTGTAGGTGCCATCGCGGTTCGGCTGCGACTGCGCCCTGTTCAGGCTGCCGGTGCGGTGGACGACGTCGTTCGTCGTGCCCCAGAGATTGGTGACCGGACAGACGAAGTACTCGGCGCCGCCGAGCGCGACGTTCACGATCAGCGCCTCTTCGTCCGAGACCTGGAATCGGCCGAGGATGTAGACCTGGTTGCGCAGCGCTCCGTCGGTCTGGCGGTCGATCACGAACTCGAGCTTGTTGACGGGCTTGTCCGCGGACTGCGCGTTCCAGCGGTCGGAACTCTTCGCCCACTTCCACATGTAGGCGGCGGCGCGCTTGACCTGCTCCGCCTCGGTGAAGGGCGGACGCGCAGGCGGCGGGCCGAGCCGCACCACCGAGAGCTCGTTCGCCCGGTCGCGCTCCCAGTCGAGCATCACGTCGCGGATGTAGAACTCGTGCGCCGCGGGCGTGGAGCACACGTGGTTGGACCGGCCGTTCGCGGGCTCGCCGTCGACGGTGATCGTGAAGCGGCGCGCGGCGTCCAGCACCAGCCGCTTTCCGTCGAGCACGTCGATCGAATTCATGTTCGCGTCCCAGAGCGTGAAGTAGTTCTCGGTCAGACGGTGTTCGGGGACGCGCCCGCGGATCTCGTAGCGCTCGCCGCCGCTGATCGGGATCACGCGGTAGACCGAGTCGGGGTTGTCGAGCCCCCAGCGCGAGCCCGGGACGTCGCGCCCGCCCTGCCGGTGGGCCAGCCGCGTGATCGTGACGACGCGCGGGTAGAGGGGATCCTGGTTCAGCGACCACACGATCGCCGCGAACATCACCTCCTCGAACGCCCACTCGAAGCACGCGCGCATGTCGGCGCCCGGATCGACCGCGCGCAGCCACCACTCGCGCACCTCGGCCTTCGTCTTCAACAGCCCGGGATGCGCGGCGAGCTCGAGCGCGCGCAGCTCGGTGATCCGCTGGTCTTCGGTGGCGATCGGGTTGCGCATCGCGGGACCTCGATTGGCCGCGCGAGTATGCCACTGCTACGAAGAGCGGCATGTCGCTCGAGATCTGGACCACGGGCGCGGGCGTGCCCGGCCTGGCCGCCCGCCACGCCGCGGCCGCCGAGGCCGCGGGATACGACGGCCTCGCGCTGGTGGACTCGCAGAACCTCGCCGGCGACTGCTATGTCGGCCTCGCGCTCGCCGCAAAGGCGACGGCGCGCCTGCGGCTCGCCACCGGCGTCACGAATCCGGTCACGCGCCACCCGGCGGCGACCGCTGCCGCCATCGCGGCGATCCAGGCCGAATCGGGCGGCCGCGCCGTGCTCGGCATCGGGCGCGGCGACTCCGCGCTCGCCCATCTCGGCTACGCGCCTGTGCCCGTCTCCGCGTTCGAGCGCACCCTCGAGCGCATCCAGGGATATCTGCGCGGCGAGGAGGTCCCGTTCGAAGCCGACGCGAACCTCGCCACGCTCCGCCTCGCGGATGCGCCCAAGGCGAGCCGGCTCACCTGGCTGCGGCCCGATCTGCCCAAGGTGCCCGTCGACGTCGCGGCCACCGGGCCGCGCATGATCCGGATCGGCGCGACGCTCGCCGAGCGCGTGAGCTTCGCGGTCGGCGCCGATCCCGCCCGGATCCGCTGGGCGATCGACGCCGCGCGCGAGGCGCGTTCGAGGGCCGGCCTCGACCCCGCCGGCGTCTCGCTCGGCGCGTGGGTGAGCGTCGTGGTGCACGACGACCGCGCGGCGGCGAGGGCACTCGGCGAGGGCGGCGTCGCGCTGTTCGCGCGCTTCTCGGCGATGCACGGTACGCCCGTGGGCCCCGCGTCCGAGGCCGACCGCGCGCTGCTGCGCCGCGTGCACGACGCCTACGACATGAACCGGCACGCGCGCACGGGCAGCCGCCAGGCGGAGGTCCTCGATGGCGACTTCGCCGAGCGCTTCGCGGTGCTCGGCCCTCCGGCGCACTGCGTCGCGCGTCTGCGCGCGCTGTTCGCGCTCGGCCTCGAGCGGCTCCTGATCGTCGGCGCATCGCTGGGCGCCGACCGCCAGCAGGCGCGCGCCTGCGAAACGCGTTTCGTGGAGGAGGTGCTGCCGGCGCTCCGCGAGACCTCACTCCGGGAGAGCCGCGCATGATCCCGCGCATGCCCTTCGGCCGCACCGGCCACGAGAGTTCGCGCGTCCTGTTCGGCGCCGCCGCACTAGGCGCGATGCGACAGGACCGCGCGGACGCGATCCTCGAGCAGCTGCTCGAGTTCGGCATCAACCACATCGACACGGCCGCCGCGTACGGCGATTCCGAGCTCCGCGTGGGTGCGTGGATGGCGCGGCACCGCGACCGCTTCTTCCTCGCCACCAAGACGGGCGAGCGCAGCTACGCGGGCGCGACGGCGAGCATCGAGGCGTCGCGCCGGCGACTCCAGGCCGACCGGATCGACCTGATCCAGCTGCACAACCTCGTGAACGAGCGGGACTGGCAGGCGGCGTTCGCGGCCGACGGCGCGCTGGCCGCGCTCTGCGAAGCGCGCGACGCGGGCCACGTGCGGTTCATCGGCGTGACCGGCCACGGCACGACGGTGGCGCGCCGGCACCGCGAGAGCCTCGCCCGATTCGCGTTCGACAGCGTGCTGCTGCCGTACAACTTCCCGATGCTCTGCCAGCCCGCGTATGCGGCCGACGTCGAGGCGCTGCTCGCGGACTGCCGTGCGCGGGGTGTCGCGGTGC
>DATFWW010000262.1:0-11745 GCA_035258825.1 Myxococcota bacterium | reverse complement strand
GTGACCGGATCTGTCACACCCATCGTGCAGCATCGCTTCGTCTGGTCCCTGGGAGCGCTACGCGATGGTCGATGCAGGCGAGTCCGTCCTGGATCCGCCGCGCGTGCGGTGGATGGAGGCGAGGCGGGAGCAGCGAGCTCGAGTTGCGCCACGGCCGCCGAAACCCAGGGTGGTTGTCGGTCCGAATGAGCGCTGCAACCCAGAGTTGGAGGCTCATCGCCTCGCCCGTGCATCCGGTCCACTCCGGCGCGCACTCGCGCGGGTGGCCGGCAAGATGGTGACCACGCGCGGCTGGGAGCGGCTCGGGTTCGCCCGGCTCGCCGACTACGCCGTCGAGCGCGCCGGGATGTCCGCGCGCGAGCTGCGCGACCTCGCCCAGGTCGATCGCGCGCTCGCCGCGCTGCCGCGCCTCGAGCAGGCCTTCCTCGCCGGCCACCTCGGCTGGACCCAGGTGCGCCTCGTGTGTCGCGCCGCGCGGCCACAGGACGAATGCGCGTGGATCGCCCTCGCCTCGCGTCTCACCGCGTCCGACCTCGCGCGCGAAGTGCGAAAGGTGGACCAGCGCGCGCGCGACGCCTCCGCGGGCCTCGCACTTGCGGACGAGCCGGAGGAGCGCCGCGCCGGGGTGGTCGTGCGCTGCACGCCTGCCGCGCGCGCGCGCTGGTGGCACGCGCGCCAGGTCGCCCATCGCGTGGCGGGGCACCGGCTCTCGGTGGCCGAGTTCATGGAGGCGGTCACCGCCGAAGTGCTCTCGGCGGTCGGGCTCGAAGGCGAATCGCCCCTCGACACCATCGACCCGATCCCGCGCGAGGCACGAGCCGAAGAGATCCCGGGGACGGGCTCGCCTCTCGCCCCGGAGGTCGAGGCGCGCGAGACCGGTGCGAACGCCCATTCGGTGCTGCGGCATATCTCGCTGCAGGAAGACACCGCGCGCGCTGCCACCAAAGACCCGTCCCTCGAGCCGCCCGAATTCGTCGCCGCCCTCACGCGCGATCTCGAGACCGCCGATGCCTTCGAGCTCGATGCGCGCCTGCGCCGCGCCGTGCGTCTGGAATCGCGCCGGTGGGCGCGCCTGGCCGCGCGGCTCGAGCAGGTGGTGGTGCTCGGGCTCCCGCGCGCGCTCGGGTTCGCGAGCATCGACGCCTACGCCGAAGACCGCCTGGGCATGGCGCCGAGTCGCGCGCGCGCGCTGTTGCGCATCGCGCGCGCCGCCTCCGAATGTCCGGCGCTCGGGAAGGCCTTCGCCATGGGGCGGATCTCCTGGGTGCAGGCCCACGCCCTGGTCCCGCTCCTGCTCGAGCCCGCCGCGGCGCGCCATCGCGCCACCTGGGTGCGATTCGCCGAGCGCGTCAGCGTGCGGCGCCTGTCCGACGAGATCGAACGGGCCCTCGCCGCGGGCACCTTTGCGGCGCCGTCGCTCGCACCGGGGCCGGGCTCGGGCGACGCCGGCGATCTCCAAATCGGTGCCATCCCACGGTCGCGCGCAGAAGATGAGCTTGGGCCGGAGCGCGTGCGGATCTTCTTCGCCGCTCCGCTCGAGGTCGCCCAGCTTTTCCGCGCCGCGCTCGCCATCGTGCAGCGCCGCCTCGAGCACCTCCATCGCCACCCGGCCTCCCCAGGCGAGGCGCTTGCGGCCATGCTCGCGCACGCCGTCGACACCTGGATCACCCACGATCCGCGCGATCCCACCCCGCGCGATCGCCGCGTGTTCGAGCGCGATGGCTGGCGCTGCACGGTCCCGGGCTGCTCCTCCTACCGCAACCTGCACGGCCACCACATCGTGTTCCGCTCGCATCGCGGGTCCAACGCGCTCAGCAACCTCACCACGCTTTGCGCTTGGCACCATCAGCGCGGCATCCACGGCAGCGTCCTCCGCGCAGCGCGGGTCGTGTCCTGCACGGGCCGCGCTCCCCACGCGCTTCACTTCGCGCTGGGCCTGCGCCCGAAGCAGTCCCCGCTGCTCGCGTACGGTCCCGGGGAGGTGCGCATGGCCTGAGCCCTGCGGGCGCGGTACGCGCGCCGCCTATCCGACCTCGCCCGCGAGGTCCTCGCGCACCACGCGGCGCAAGAGCTTGCCCGTCTCGTTGTAGGGCAGCTCGTTGCGGAACACGACGTGTTGGGGCGAGCGAGAGGATCGCAGCCGCTTCTTAACGAACTCCTGCAGCTCCTCGGCGCCCACACTCGCGCCGGGCTTCACCACGATCGCAGCCGCAACGGCCTCGCCCCACTGCTCGTCGGGCACGCCTACTACCGCGCAGTCCGCAACCGCCGGGTGCTCGATCAACACGTCCTCGATCTCGCCCGGCGACATGTTCTCGCCGCCGCGCACGATGATGTCGTCGGCGCGGCCCTCGAGGAAGAGATACCCCTCCTCGTCGATCCAGCCCGCGTCGCGCGTCGGGAAGAACCCGTCGCTGCCCACTCGCGTGCCCTTGCCGAGATACTCGCCGGACACCTGCTCGCCGCGCACACAGATCTCGCCGCGCTCGCCCGGCCACACCTTCTTGCCATCCCCGTCGCGGATCTCGAGCTCCACGCCCGGCAGCGCGCGGCCCACCGAGGCGAGCCGCTGGCGCACCTCGGGCACCTCGCTCGCCGCGGCCGTGCGGTGGTCTTCCGGGCCGAGCAGCGTGAGCGTGCTGCTCGTCTCGGTCAGCCCGTAGGCGTTCGTGAAATCGGTGTGCGGCGGAAACACGCGCATTGCGCGCTCGATCACGGGCAGCGGCATCTTCCCGCCGCCGTACGAGATCGCCCGCAGCGACGGCAGCCCCCCCCCGCCGCGCTTCTCGAGCGCCTCCACGATCCGCGCGAGCATCGTCGGCACCACGAACGCGTTCGTGACGCCCTCGTTCCTAACGAGGTCGATCCACGCGTCGGCGTCGAAGTTGGAGAGCTGCACGATGCGCCGGCCCGAGTAGAGCGAGCTCGCAATCGCCGACACGCCCGCGATATGATAAGGCGGCACGCACGAGAGCGCAGCCGCACCGTCGGGCGCGCTGCCGAACTCCGCGGTGCCCAGGATGTAGGACACGATGTGCTTGTGGCGCAGCACGGCGGCCTTCGGCGGGCCCGTGGTGCCGCTCGTGAACAGGAGCACCGCGATCTCGTCGGGGTCCATGTTCCAGGTCGGGTCGGGCGTTGCTGCGCCGCGCACGCGCGCCAGAAACTCGGCGCTCGAGATCGCTTGCACGCCCTCGCGCCCGCCGAGCTCGGCGGCGCGCGGCGCGTCGGTGACGAGGTAGCAGGGCGTGATCTGGTCGATCAGCCGGTCCACCTCCGCACCGGTGAGGCGATAGTTGAGCGGCACGAACGGCGTGCCCGCCCACGCGGCACCGAACATCGCCACGGGCAGCGCCGGGCTGCTCACGTCGAGGAAGGCGGTCTTCTCGGCGCCGGAGGCGCGGATCTCTGCGGCGGCGGCGCCCGCGGCCGCGAACAGCTCGGCCGCGGTGAAGTGATCCGAGCCGTGCGTGAGCACCACGCGGTCGGGGAAGCCCAAGGCCGTCATCTCGAGCAGCATCATCAGGTTCACGGCGCGATACTCCTCCCTCGCCTCGCGCGCGGATGGTATAACTGCGCGAACTCCCTTGTACAGACCTCCGCTCGCGCGCGAAACGCGCATCGAGGAGGAGGAGGAGCCGAAATGCCCAGGGTCGCGAAGGGTAACAACGGGGCGGTCGAGTTCCTGAACCAGATCGTCGAGCACGAGCTCGCCGGCGCGGTCCGCTACACGCAGTACTCGCTGATGATCTTCGGCCACGCGCGCATCCCGATCATCTCCTGGATGCAGGGCCATGCGGCCGAGGCGCTCGCGCACGCCACTCAGGCCGGCGAAGAGGTGACGAGCCACGGCGGGCGCGTCTCGCTCGGGATCGGCAAGCTCGTGGGCACCCACCACGCGCACGTCGACGAGATCCTCGGCGAGCTCGTCGAGCACGAGCGCGGCGGCATCGAGCTCTACGAGCGCCTGCTCGAGGTCGTGGCGGGCAAGGACGTGGCGCTCGAGGAGTACGCGCGCGGCATGATCCGCGCGGAGGAGATGCACGTCGCCGAGATCCTCAAGATGCTCAAGAAGCGCGGCGACGCATAGCTCCGGAGATCGACGTGGACGAGCTCGAGTTTCGGGACGGCGACGGCCTCACCATCTTCTACCGGCGCTGGCTGCCCACCGGCCCAGCGCGGCGGATCGTGTTGATCGCGCACGGCATGTCGGAGCACTCCGGGCGCTATGCGCGCGTCGCCGCGAAGCTCGTCGCGCGCGCCAACGCCGTGTACGCGCCCGATCACCGCGGCCACGGCCGCACGTCCAAGTCCACGGGCGTCGGCAGGACCGGCCCGTCCGGCATGGACGGCGTGCTCGCCGATCTCGCGCGCCTCGCGGAGATCGCGCGCACCGACGTCGGCGCGCTGCCCGTCGTGCTATTCGGCCATTCGATGGGCTCGATGATCTCGCTGGCCTTCGCCGAGCGACACGGCGCGTCGCTGGTCGGGCTCGCGCTTTCGGGCTCGCCGGGCGCGGACGGCGCGGTCGCCGAGATGGCCAGGGGCATCCGTCAGGCCGTCGACGCGGGCATGGGCGAGCAGCCGGCCGCCGCGCTCTCGACGTTCAACACCGCGTTCGAGCCCGCGCGCACGCCCTACGACTGGCTCTCGCGCGATCCCGCCGAGGTCGATGCCTACCTCGCCGACCCTTACTGCGGCGACGCCCACCCGATGACGTACGGCTTCCTCGCCGAGCTCATGGAGATGGCTGCGCCGTCGCTCGAGCCCTCAGCGATCGCGAAGATCCCCGCGCAGCTGCCGATCCTGCTGCTCACGGGCGAGGCCGATCCCGCCTCGAACGGCGCCGCGAACGTGCGCGAGCTCGAGCGGCGCATGCGCGGCGCGGGGCTCTCGGTCGAGTCGATCTACTACCCCGGCGCGCGGCACGAGGTGCTGAACGAGACGAACCGCGAGGAGGTCGAGCGGGACCTCCTCGCGTGGATCGACCGGATCGTCCCCGCCTAGCGGCGGCGCCGCGACGCGAGCCGAGCCCCGCGCGATCCCGAGCGCGAAGAGTGCGCCGGTTTCCGGCTCGGGCACGAGGACCAGCATGCGGCCCTGGATCTCGTCGTTCGGGAGAACTCTCGACAGGGTGTTCACGTACGCCAGCCCCTGATCTAGAGCCTGCGCGAGCGCCACCTCGGTGCCCGCCGTCGTGCGGCCGTGGTCGAGGACGTACGTCAGGTTCGAGGTCGGGAGCTCTGAGGCAGCGACAGGTCGTAGAGGCCCAGGGCCCGGGACATGGACGGGAACAGCATGCCCGCCGCGATCAGAAGCGAAACGGCGGTAACCCGCAGCGCGTTCATCGGGTGCTCCTTCGGGATGGGAGACAGCTAGAGCGTCCTCCCCTTCCCGTCGGAGGCCGGTACGGGGACCCCCCTACTACGGATCGCGGCGCGATGTGAGAAAATTTTTCGACACATCGGCACTCGTGGCGCCACACTCAGAGATCGCATCGGGCCTGATCCGGGGGCGCGGCGACCAAAAAGCGAGGAGAAACGAGGGGGTGGATCCGCTGTTCGACCTGTCCGGCAAGATCGCACTCGTCACGGGGGGGAGCCGCGGGCTCGGCTACCAGATGGTGCGCGCGTTCGGCGAGCACGGCGCCGACGTGATCATCGTCTCGCGCAAGCTCGACGCCTGCGAGCGCGTCGCGCACGAGGTGCGCCAGCTCGGACGCCGCGCGCTCGCGATCTCGGCGCACTGCGGAAAGTGGAGCGAGATCGACGCGATGATCGCGAAGGTCTACGCCGAGGTCGGGCGCGTCGACATCCTCGTCAACAACGCGGGGATGTCGCCCGCGATGCCCAGCCACGAGATGACCGAGGAGCTGTTCGACAAGGTGGTGGGCCTCAACTTCAAGGGCCCGTTCCGCCTCGCGAGCCAGATCGGCCACCGCATGGCCGAGAGCGGGGGAGGCTCGATCATCAACGTGTCCTCGTCGGGCGCGCTGATGCCGCTGCCCGCGGTGGTGCCCTACGGCTCGTCGAAGGCGGCGCTCAACGCGATGACAGTCTCGCTCGCGCGCGAGTTCGCGCCGAATGTACGCGTGAACACGATCTCGGCGGGGCCGTTCCTCACCGACATCGCGAAGGCCTGGGACCCGATCGGGCGCGAGAAGCAGCCCAATGCGGCCGGTCGGCCGGGGCGGCCCGAGGAGATCGTGACGACGGCGCTCTATCTCGCCTCGCCGGCGTCGTCGTTCACGAGCGGCGCCTTGATCCGCGTGGACGGGGGCCTCTAGCTCGTCCGCGCCTGTCTGCGGACTGCACCGATCTTGCCCGAGCAGCCGCGCCCGGCGAGCGCGCCCGTCTGCTTCACGGGCACGTCGCGCAGGCGCTGGCCGACGTCCTCGAGCACCGACTCCACCGTCTGTTCGATGCGCTCGAGGTCCGGACCGATCTTCTTGCTGGCCGTGCGCGTGCCGAGCTCGCGGCGCTGCCCGTAGCGCACGAGCGGATCCCCCGTCTGGGCGTCCTGGAACTCGAGCACGATCGTGCCCGAGCCGTTGTTGTGCGCGCCCGCGTGCGGAAACTCGAGCGCCACGAGGTGGACGCCGAGCGTGAGCGTGCAGGGGCCCGGCCCGGGAACCGCGAGCTGCCCGACCACGGGGAACTTCTCGCTCGCGAGGTCGTGCACCATCTTGCCGACGGCCTTCGCGTCCTCCTCGGACATCGGCGGCTGCTTGGGCGCGTAGGCGATGCCGACCTCGGAGATCCAGACGTCGTCGTAGTCGTCGATCGAGCGGCTCGGGTGGACGAACAGGTTCCCGGGCTTGCGCGACACCACCTTCACGAGCCCGCTCGAGTCGCGCTGCGGCTCGCGCGACGCACAGCCGAAGAGCAGCGCGCCGAGCCCGAGCAGCGCCGCGGCGCGCGGGAGGAGGCCGGCTCGGTTCATCGCTGCTTCGCCTTCTTGCGGACCTCGCCGATCTGACCCTTGCAGCCCTCGTCTGCGCGCGCGCCCGTGCGGTTGAGCGGCAGCACGTCGCGCAGGCGCAGGCGCACGTCCTCGGCCACGATCTCGAGCGTCGAGGCGAGCCGCTTGAGATCGGGCCCGCCGGCAGGCGTAGCCGGACCGATCGAGAGCTCGCGGTGCTGCTCGTAGCGCACGATCGGATCGTCGTTCATCGAGTCGCGGAACTCGAGCACCACGGTGGTCGAGCCGTTCTTCTTCGCGGCGGGCCATTCGAGCTGGCTGAGCTGCACCTGGAGCTTCACCGTGCACGGCCCCGGCTTCGCGACGGCGAGCTGCCCGGCCGCCGGGATCTGCCGCCCCACGATCTCGAAGACGCCCATCCTCAGCCGCTGCGCGTCCGCATCCGAGAGCGCCTGCTGGTTCGGCGCGTAGGAGAGGTTCACGTCGCCGACCAGGATGTCGTCGTAGTCGTCGATCGAGCGCGAGGGATGGGAGTAGAGGCTCCCCGGCTCCCAGGACGACAGGCGGACGAGCCCGCCCGGGATCGTCTGCGATTTCTCGGTGGCGCAGTCGATCAGCAGGAGCACGCCGATCGAGAGAGCGATCGAGAGACCGGTCGAGAGAAGGCTCGGAGAACGCCGCATGCTAGTCCCCCTCTTCTATGGATCGATCCGCGCGGTGGCGTTCGCGTGCAGCACGTCCTGGCCGTTCTGGTTGCGCGTGACGATCGCGAGATCCACGAGGCGTTGGCCGCCCTCCTCGCGCAGCGCCTTCACGGTGGCCGTGGCCACGAGGTCGTCGCCGGGCCACACCTGGCCGACGAAGCGTGCCCCGTAGTAGGTGAGGCGTCCGTCGCCGACGTAGTCGGTCAACATGCGGCCCGTGAGGCCCATCGTGAGCATCCCGTGCGCGAACACGGTCGGGTAGCCGGCCACCTTGGTGGCGAACACCTCGTCGGTGTGGACGGGGTTGTAGTCACCCGACGCGCCCGCGTACTGGACGAGCTGGGTGCGCGTGAGGTTGCGCACCACGTGCGCCTCGTGCACGTCGCCCACCGAGAGCTGGCTCGCTCGAAGCGCCATGCCGTTATTCCTTCTCGACGACGCGCTCGGGGAGCACGCCGACCGTGCGTGTGGTGACGACGAGCTCGCCCTCCTGGTCGCGGTACTCGGTGATCGTCTCGGAGAACAGCAGCTTCCCGCCGCGGCGGCCCTCCTTCTCCCAGCTCCGGCCCGGGCGAGTGGTGGCGGAGAGCACGTCTCCCGCGCGCATCGTGCGGTGATATTCGAAGTGCTGCTCCGCGTGCAGGCCGCGCGAATCGCGCGCGTCCGTGGCGGAGGGCGGCCGGCTCGTGGGCTCGCGCCCCGATCCCAGCCACGGCGCGCCCGGCTGCGGGCGCAGCGGATAGCTGTCGTCGAACTGCGCCGATGCGATCGCGAAGGTAGGCGGCGCGATGATGCCGCCGCACTCGGTGCCGCGCGCGTAGGCCTCGTCGGCGTAGATCGGGTTGGGGTCCCCGATCGAGCGCGCAAACAGAAGGATGTGTCCCGCCTCCACCGGAAAGCGTTTCGCAGCCAGGGCCGCCTCCTCGCTCGCCCCCCGCGATACGGTAGTGCCGTTGGTGATAGAGTGCAGGGGCGTGCATACACATTTCGGAGCCATCTGGGAGGCGATCGCCGACGCGGTCCCCGACGCCCCGGCCGTGGTCCAGGGCAAGCGTCGGTTCGACTGGCGAACCTACGAGCAGCGCGCCGCGCGGCTCGCGCGCGCGTTCCTCGAGGCGGGCCTCGGACCCCACAGCAAGGTGGGGATGTACCTCTACAACTCGCCCGAGTACTGCGAGACGAACTTCGCCGCGATCAAGATCCGCGGGGTTCCGATCAACGTGAACTACCGTTATCTCGATCACGAGCTGGTCTACCTGCTCGACAACGCCGACGCCGAGGCGCTCGTGTTCCATCGCTCGCTCGGCGACCGCGTCGCGCGCGTGCAGTCGCAGCTGCCCAAGCTGCGCCTGCTCGTCGAGGTGGACGACGGGCCGCCTCCGGACGGATCGCGCGACGTGGACGGGGCCGAGCGCTACGAGGCGGTCCAGGCGTTGCTCGCGCCCGCCGACCGGATCGCGCCGCAGGGCGACGAGATCTACATGCTCTACACGGGCGGCACCACGGGCATGCCGAAGGGCGTGATGTACGCGATGCGCGACTTCACGCTGTTCTTCCTGAAGACCTACCCGCAGATGATCGGCCTCGCGAAGCTGCCCGGGGCCGAGGCGCTGCCGCCGCTCGCGCGCGAGATGCGCGCGAGCGGCACGAGCCCGGTCTCGATGTCGGGGCCGCCGCTGATGCACGGCACGGGCTGCTGGCTCGGCATGATGGTGCCGCACCTGCTCGGCGGCACCGCGGCGCTGCTCGAGAAGCGCGGGCTCGACGCGGTGGACCTCTGGGACACGGTGACGCGCGAGCGCGTCACGCTGCTCGTGATCGTGGGCGACGCGTTCGCGCGCCCGATGCTGCGCGCGCTCGACGAGAACCGCGGACGCTGGGACGCGTCGTGCCTGAAGACGATCGTGTCGTCGGGTGCGATGTTCTCGCTCGAGATCAAGCAGGGCCTGATCCGCCACATCCCTGGCCTCGCGATCGCCGATGTGCTCGGCGCCACCGAGGGCGGCATGGGCAGCTCGCTCGTGCGCGCGGGCGCCTCCGCGGAGACGGCGCGCTTCGCGATGAACCCCACCACGCGCGTGTTCACGGAGGACGGCCGCGAGGTCCGGCCCGGCTCGGGCGAGATCGGCATGGTCGCGAACGGCGGAATGGTGCCGACCGGCTACTACAAGGATCCCGAGAAGACGGCGCGCACGTTCCGCACGATCGGCGGCGTGCGCTACGGCTTCGCGGGCGACATGGCCACGGTCGAGGCCGACGGCACGATCACGCTGCTCGGCCGCGGCTCGAACTGCATCAACAGCGGCGGCGAGAAGATCTTTCCCGAAGAGGTGGAGGAGGCGCTCAAGGGCCACCCCGCGGTCGAGGACGCGCTCGTGTTCGGCGTGCCCGACGAGCGCTTCGGCCAGTGTGTGGTGGGCGTCGCCTCGCTCGCGCCGGGTGCCTCGTCCACCGCCGACGCGATCGTCGCCGACGCGCGCACGCGCCTCGCGAGCTTCAAGCTCCCCAAACGGCTCGTGCTCGTCCCCGTGGTCCCGCGCGCGCCGAACGGCAAGGCCGACTACCCCGCCGCAAAGAAGCTGTTCGGGGACGCCTGAGGCGCTACCGAACCCGGCGAGCGCTACGCGCTCGACGCCTTCGCGCCGGTCGAGTGCACCCAGAACAGGAACCGCGCCGCGGCGCCCACGGCGGCCGCGGTGCGCGGCGTGCGGAACACGTCGAACGCGTGCTCGGCGCCCGGCACGAGCGCGTAGGCCACCGGCTGCCGCGACACCGTGCGCAGCGCTTCGACGAACGAGTCGGCATCGGGGTGGAAGAGCAGCGAGTCGCGCGCGCCGTGGACCACGAAGAACGGCGGCGCACCCGCGTTGACACGCGAGATCGGAGAGGCTTTTTCCCAGGAATTCCGGTCCGCTTCGGGCGAGACCTGAAGTACCTTCTCGGCCAGGAATTCGATCTGCATGCGGTCGGGCCGGTGCCCCTTGCGGTCGAGCAGGTCGTAGCAGCCGTAGAACGGCACGGCGGCCGCCACCGAAGTGTCCACGTCCTCGAACCCGGGCTGATATTCGGGATCGTTTGCGGTGAGGCCGAGCAGCGCGGAGAGGTGGCCACCCGCCGATCCGCCCGTCACCGCGATCCAGCCCGGGTCGGCGCCGTACTCGGGGCCGTGCGCGCGGATCCACGCGATCGCGCGCTTGAGGTCGATCAGGTGGTGCGGGAACGGCGACTGCGGGCTCAGGCGATAGTTGGGCGACGCGCACACGAATCCGCGCTGCGCGAGATAGAGAATCAGCGGCAGCCCCTGGCCGAACTTGTCGCCCATCGTCCACGCGCCGCCGTGCACGAACAGGAGCACCGGCGCATTCGCCGCGCCGCGGCGCGGGCGGTACACGTCGAGCAGGTTGCGCGGCTCGGGCCCGTAGCGCAGGTCGGCGATCCGCTCGATGTCCGGATGCGAGCGGCGATACGGCAGGCTCCACGGCCGCACCACCTCGTCTTCGCAGCGCGACGCCCACGCGGGCGCGATCGCCGCGCGATACCCGCTGCCGAGACTCTCGGTGAGCGCCCGCTCACAGATCGGCGCCGCCTCGCGCCACGCGCGCATCGAGCGCACCAACGCGGCCCACGACGCGAGCGAGATCGCGAGCCCGAGCCAACCGGGCCACGCCCGAAACGCGCCCGCGAGGCCGAAGCCAATCGTCGCGGCCGCCTGCCAGCCGATCTGGACGGCGGCGAGCTCGCCGAAGAACAGGCCCCCGACGAAGAACGCGGTCGAGATCGCGCCGGGCCGCCGCGACGGCAGCACCGCGAACGCGGTCAGCGCGGCGCCGAGGCAGCTCACGAACAGGAACAGCAGCGGCGCGATCATCGTGCGCCGCCCGTCCTGTGCAGCGCCGGGCGCACGTCGTGCTCGAGGAAGTCGATCACGGCGTTCGAGAACACGTCGTTCTGGTCGCCCGCCACCATGTGCGCGGCGTTGGTCACGTCGGCGAGCTTCGCGTGCGGGACCTTGGCCAGGAAGTCCTTGGCGCCCTCCTCCGTCACCACGTCGGACATCTTCCCGCGCACGAGCAGCGTGGGCACGTGCACGTTGCGCAGCGCCGCTTCGAACAGTCCCTGG
>DATFWW010000261.1:0-6003 GCA_035258825.1 Myxococcota bacterium | reverse complement strand
TGCACCTTCGGCGTTCCCGCCGTACGCGAACGCGGGGCCGAGGGCGGCGGTAGCCGCGCCCGACCCCGCGCGTTCAGCGCCCGCTCAGGCGGTACACGATGTCATGAGCCCGGACGCGCTGGCTCACCTGCACTCCCACTTCCTCGCCGGCGCGGGCGGCCTCGATCGCGACGCGGTCGCGCTCGAGGCGATCGACGCGCTGGTAGAAGTCGGTGGTGTGCCCGCGCACGTGGATCGTGTCGCCCACGCGGAGCCCGCCGCCGTCGAGCGATACCACGCACGCACCGGCGTGCTCGTAGTAGTGCGTCACGACGCCGATCCGACGTGGCTCCGTGTCGGAGACGTCGCCCGGCCCTAGCGGCGACGGAACCCCCGTCCCGGTCTCCACCGGTTTCGCGCCACCCAGACCCGCCGAGCCGGAGCCCATTGCGGGCGACGGCTGGGCGGGCGCCGGATGACGCTCGGTGCGAAAGGGCGCGACACCTCCGCGGCGGCTGCACTCGCCGCGGCCGGCGCGTTCGCGGGCGGCGACGACACCACCTTTGCGCTCGCCGACGCCTTCTTCGCCGACTTCTTCTCCGGCGCGCTCTTGCGCTTGCCGGCGGCCTTCTTCTTGCTGCCGCGCTTGGGCGCCGCCTTGCGCTTCGCGCTCTTCTTCTTGCCGGCCTTCCTGGCCGACTTCTTCCGCGCAGAACTCTTCTTCTTCCGCGCAGGCTTTCTGCGCGCTGCGGACTTTCGCGCCGCACGCTTGCGGTTGCTCTTCTTGCGAGCCGCCATGTGTTCCCTCCCACGAGACGCCAACACGGCGCCGTGTGCAGCGCGATTCTACGCAGCCCGCGAAACGATGGGCAAGCGCAGCGGAGCAAAAGCGTGCGCCGAGAGCGGGGGCTAGCTTGTCGGCATGCGAGTGGCGGTGAAGCTGTTCGGCGCGATCCGGGAGGCGGTTGGCGAGAAGGAGCTGTCGGTCGAGCTGCCCGATGGCGCTTCGGCGCGCGAGCTGCGCGGGCGCTTGGCCGAGCGCTATCCCGTCTTCCACACCTTCGGCGATCGGCTGGCGGTGTCGGTGCAGCTCGAGGTGGTGCCGCTCGACACCGGGCTCCGCGACGGCGACGAAGTGGCGTTCCTGCCCCCGGTCTCGGGAGGCGTGGGGCAATGTTGGATCTCCCACCATCCGCTCTCGGAGGCCGACGCGGTGGCGCGGGTGAAAGGGCCCGGGATGGGTGGCATCGTGACGTTCGTGGGCGCCGTGCGCGACCAGGCGCGCGGCCGCGAGATCCGCCACCTCGAGTACGAGGCCTATCCCGAGATGGCCGTGCGCGAGATGGAGAAGATCGCCGACCAGGCTGCGCAGCGGTGGCCGGGCACGCGCGTTGCGATCGGTCACCGCTCGGGTCACCTCGAGGTCGGCGAGATCGCGGTGGTGATCGCCGCGGCGGCACCCCATCGCGCGGCGGCGTTCGAGGCCTGCCGCTTCGCGATCGACACGCTCAAGCAGACGGTTCCGATCTGGAAGAAGGAAGTCGCCGCGGACGGCGAGTATTGGGTGGACGATCGCCCGTGAGCCCATCAGGTGGATAGTCCCAGCCCGGAGTCGCCGCATCACCACCACCGGCGCGCAGCGAAGTCGGCGGTAGCGACCTGGATCATCACCGTGAGCGACACGCGCACGGCGGAGACCGACGCGGGCGGAGCTCTGCTCGCCGACCTGCTCGCGGGCGCGGGGCACCCCGTGGTCGGGCGCGAGATCGCGCGCGACGAATCCGACGCGATCCGCGCGGCGCTCGACGAGGCGCTCGCGCACCAGGGTGTCGCCGCGGTGTTGCTCACGGGTGGCACGGGCGTGGCGCCGCGCGACGTGACGCCCGAGGCGATCGCGCCGCGACTCGAGCGCCAGATCCCTGGCTTCGGAGAGCTGTTCCGCGCGCTGTCGTTCGCCGAGATCGGATCGGCGGCCATGCTCTCGCGCGCGGTGGCGGGAATCGCGCGTGGCCGCGTGGTGGTGGCGCTGCCGGGTTCGCGCGCGGCGATCCGGCTCGCCATGGAGCGGCTGGTTCTGCCGGAGCTCGGGCATCTGGCCGCGGAGGCGGTCAAGGCGCGCTGATCCGGTTCCGAAAAGAGAAGCGTGCGCGCAAGGATCGCCGTCTGGATGACGCTGTTGGTGCTGATTGCACTGGCGGGCGCGGCGGAAAACTTCGTCTGGGTGGACGAGGCCGGGGTCACCCACATCACCGACGACCCCGCGCGCGTGCCCGATTCCGTGCGCGGGCATGCAAACGACGCCGAGGCCCTGCGATCGCTCTGGGATGGCCCGGTCGGCCGCCCGACCACGCCGCCCACCGGGGCCGCGGTCGACCGCGAGGAGGATCGCACGCGCCGCGCGCTCCAGGCCGCAGTCGACGACCTCCAGCGCGGCGAGAACGCGCGCGCCGCGGCGCTCTTGCGCGCGATTCTGCGCGACCAGCCGGGCCGGCCGGAGCCGCACTGGTACCTCGCGCAGCTCGACCGATACCGCGGGCGCTACGACTCGGCTGGGCAGCACCTCGAGGCGTTCCTCGCCACGGCGGGCGACGAGCTCGAGCCCTGGCGCAAGACGGCGCGGACACGCCTCGCCGCGCTGGCGGACGAGCGGCGCCTCGCCGAGCAGACGCACAGCGCGGGCGGGCCGTGGCCCGCGCTCGCGAGCCCGAACTTCCGGGTCGAGCTCGATCCCGACCTCGGCCGCGCCGCGCCCGACTACGCGAGCACGGTGCTGCGCTATCTGGAGGAGGCGCGCACCTCGGTCGCCGAGCGGCTCGGTGCGCAGCCCGAAGAGCCGATGGGGGTCGTGTTCTACGGCCGCGCGGCCTACGACGAGGCTCACCGCGATCGCTTCTCGTTCCGCACGGTCGGCTTCTTCGACGGGCGCATCCACGTCGTGTCGGCCGCGCATCCTGCCGGGGAGCTGCGCGCGCTGCTGTTCCACGAATACACGCACGCGGTGTTCCGCGAGCGCACGGGCGGCGATCAGCCCTACTGGCTGAACGAGGGGCTCGCCGAGCTCTCCGAGCGCGAGGCGCGCGGCCAGCCCGGGCTCACGCGCTCCGAGCGCGAGCAGCTCAAGCGCCGCATCGACGCGGGCGAGTGGATCGCGCTGCGGCGACTCGCGCCGAGCTTCAGCGGCCTCGAGGACGACGACGCCCGGGTCGCCTACCTCGAGTCGACCGCCGCGGCGGACTGGCTCGGCGGGCGCACCGATCGCGCGGTGCGCGGCCGGCTGATCGAGCGGATCGGCACGGGCGCATCGACCGACCAGGCGCTGCGCGAGCTGCTCGGCATGGATACCGATGCCGTGGACGCCGCGGTGCGAGAGTGGATCGGGTCCGAATTCGCGGGCCGTCTGCCGCGGCCCGCGGACGTCGCCCACTAGCGCCGATCTTCAGCAGAGCCCCTCGTCGCGCTGCCGCGAGGCCTCGAGCAAGAGGTGCGTGACCGACGCCTCGATCGTGGTCTCGGGCGGCGCGGCGTTCGGCTCGAACGCGAACTGCCCGGTCGTGGCGTGCACGAGCGCGATCGCAGCGTCGAAGCCCACCTGGCTCTTCGTCTCGGCGTGGATCGGATCGCCCCCGCGCAACCAGAGCTTGCCGGGCGTCGCGTCCGAGTCGATGCGCAGGAGTCCCGTCTTGCGCCCCATCTCGAGCACCTGGAGCACCGCGAACGGCGGGATCTCCGCGAGATCGCCGCGGAACACCGCGCCGCCCAGGCTGCGCTCGAACAGCACGGTCTGGGCGGCGTCGTCGGGCTGGTCGAGACCGCCCGACAGCTCGCAGAACGTGACTGCGTTGGCGCCGATCTGGAGGCGATCTCCGGGCCGGAGCTCGCGCTGCGCGATCCGCTCGCCGTTCACGAACGTGCCGTTCGTGCTCGCGAGGTCGTACAGCACGAAATGGCCTCCCGAGCAGACGATCTTGGCGTGACGCCGCGAGGTGTCGATGTCGGGCAGGCGGACTTCGCACTCCCGGCTGCGCCCGAGTACCACCTCGCCTTCGCGCGGGAGAGAGACGGGCGGCTGCGGAGGGGCGAACAGCATCGCGGCGGCTTCGCTCGGCATGACCGAAACGTCGGCCATCCCGTGCCGCCGCTTTACCCGGCCAGCGGGGCCCCGGGGGTCAGCGACGGATCTCGAACATGCGGTCCCCCGCGAGCGGCTCTTCGATCACCTCGACGTCGTCCACGCGCGCCGACCGCGGGCCGCGGCGCACGAACGCGAGCAGCACCTCCACGCCGCCGCGCGGGCCTTCGAAGGCCGCCTCCACCGAGCCGTCTGCGCAGTTGCGGACCCAGCCCGCCACGCCCGCGCGGCGCGCCTCGTCCGCGGTGTAGGCGCGGAACGCGACGCCCTGGACGCGGCCGCGCACGATCACGCGAACGCGCAGCGGGTCGCTACTCATCGGCCGGCAGCGCGTAGTACTCGAAGTCGACCAGGTTGTCCTTCAGGTACTGGCGCAGGCGCCCCACGATGCGCGCCTCGAGCTGCCGCACGCGCTCGCGCGAGACGCCGAACTCCTTGCCGAGCTGCGCGAGCGTCGCGGGTTCGTCCGCGAGGATGCGCCGATCGACCAGGATCCGATCGCGTTCGTCGAGCGTCTTCGCGAACTCCTGCACCTTCTCGAGGAAGACGCGCTTGAGCTCCTCGTCGGCGACGTGCTCCTCCGCGCTGGTCTCGCCGCCGCGGATGAAGTCGCCGATCTCCGCGCCGGGCTCGTCGCGCCGCGCGGGCATGTTCATCGAGAGATCGCTCTCGCGCAGGCGCATGTCCATGTCCTCGACCTCGGCCTCGGACACGTCGAGCCGTTCGGCGATCAGTCGCGGCTCCACCTCGAACCCCTGCCGCTCGAGCTCGCGCTTCTCCTTGTTGAGGCGCCAGAACAGCTTGCGCTGCGCGCGCGTGGTGCCGAGCCGCACGATCCGGAAGTTGTCGAGGATGTACTGGAGGATGTACGCGCGGATCCAGTAGACGGCGTAGGTCGAGAGCTTCACGCCCTGATAGGGGTCGTAGCGCTGCACCGCCTCGAGCAGGCCCACGTTCCCGTCCTGGATCAGGTCGAGCACGTTGGTCCAGGCGCGCCGGTACTCCATCGCGATCTTGACCACGAGCCGCAGGTTCGCGAGCACGAGCCGGCGCGCGGCGTCGCGGTCGCCGTGCTCGACCCAGCGCACCGCAAGCTCGTGCTCCTCCTCGCGCGAGATCGGCGGGTAGCTGCGCAGCTCCGCCATGTACGCGGTGAGCGCGTCGGCCGGGCCGACCGAGCGATCCGTGCGCGGGGCAGGGATCGGGAGGCTCGTGGCCTCGACGGCGCGAGCGTCTCCCGAATCTTCGGCCATCGGAAATTCGAACGTAGCACCGCGCCGATGGCGCGCGGTGTCGCCTCGGATTACTTCTTGGCTTTGAGCGACCGGATCACCGCGATCACGTTGTCGATGTCGGCGTCCGTGAGCGTGCCGCCCCAGGGTGCCATCAGCGGTGAGCCGCCGTAGGCCGCCGCGCCGTCGTGGATCACCGCGTGAAGATCCGCGTCCTCGCCGGTCTTGCCGTTCTTGTTCGCGTCGAACTTGAAATCGCCCTTCGTGAAGTCCCGCGGGGGCGGCTGGAGCCCCTGACCGCCCGGACCGTCGCCCTTGCCGCCCTCGCCGTGGCAGGTGGCGCAGATCATCTTGAAGGTCTCCTTGCCCTTCGCGATGTCCGCGGCGAGCGCGGTGCTCGGCGCGATCGCGATCGCGAGTGCGGCGGCGGAAACGGCGATCGAGTGGCGACTCATGGGGCAGGGGTCTCCTTGGGTTGAGTGGGCGCCGAGGTTAGGAGCGGGGGGCAGCGGCGGCAAGCGCCGAGCCGTCCCAATGTCGCAGCACCTCGAGCAGGAGCCGCACCCCGACGCCGGTGGCGCCGCGCGGCTGGTACCCGCACGTGGCCATCGTCGTCCACGCGGTTCCGGCGATGTCGAGGTGCACCCACGGCGTGTCGCCGAC
>DATFWW010000260.1:0-31402 GCA_035258825.1 Myxococcota bacterium | reverse complement strand
CTGCCCGAGTTGTAGAACCCGAGCCCGCCGGCCTCGCGCAGGCAGGTCCAGACCGCCTCGAAATCGGCGCGCTCGAGCGGCGCCTCCTGGTCCTGGTAATCGCGCGTGACGATCAGCGCGTGGTGCTCGATCACGGGGAACTTGTTCAGCACACACAGATGTGCGTCACCGACCGCCCCGACCACGAGCTCGGGATCGGCGGGCAGGAACGGGTTCGGGCGGTTGCTGCGCGCGTCGAGCCGGCGCCTGCGCGAGGTGGGCGCGCTTGCCACGCGCACGACGAACGGGATGCCGCCGTCGCGCGCCGGGAGCGACTCGGTCTCGATCGGCTCGAGCGCGCCGACCTCGCGCGCGCTGCCCGAGCGTTGCGCGATCGCGTTCCAGAGGTCGCCGCGCGCAATGCGCGTGGTGCCCGGGCTCTGGGCAGCACGCGGGTCAGGCATCGAGCAGATAGCCGCGCGCGAGCGCGCGGAACGACGCCACCTGCTCGGCCGCCCACGCCGCGTCGCGTCCGAGCTCCGCGGCGAGCAGGTTCGCGGCGCGCGGCGCGACCTCGGCTGCGGCGCGAGCGTCGAGCAGCAGCGCGCGCGTGCGGCGCGCCAGCGCGTCCTCGAGCGTGCGCGCCATCTCGTGACGCGCGCCGAACACGATCTGCGCGCCCGTGTAGGGCAGCCGCGGGTGCATCGGCAGCGCGAGGCTCGGGTTCTCCTTCGCGATCGCCTCGACCGCAGCGAGGTCGGAGCCGTACACGCGCTGCGGGAAGTCGGCGGGGAACTGCGGGTCGTTGCGCTCGATGGCCCCGTGCAGGCGCAGCGTCTCCGTCGCGCACGGCCGCGCCGGCAGCCCGCCCACCGCGATCGCGTCGACGAGGGCGTCCTCCGCCATCTTGCGGTAGGTGGTCCACTTCCCGCCCACGAGCGTCACGAGCCCCGAGTTGCTCACCACCACTGCGTGCTCGCGCGAGATCTTCTTGGTGTCGGTGTTGGCTCCGCGCACCAGCGGGCGCTGACCCGCGAACACCGAGAGCACGTCGCCGCGGCCCGGATCCTTGGCGAGGAAGCGGCCCGCGTTGCGCAGCACGAACTCGATCTCCTCGGGCAGCGCGCGCGGCTCGATCTCCGGAGACGGCATCGGAGTGTCGGTGGTGCCGACCAGCACGCGTCCGTGCCACGGGATCAGGAACAGCACGCGCCCGTCGTCGGTGTGCGGCACCATGATCGCGTTCGGGCCGGGCTGGAACGACGCGTCGAGCACGAGGTGGATGCCCTGGCTCGGCGCCGTCATTGCGATCGCCTCGGGATGGTCGAGCCAGCGCAGCGTGTCCGAGAAGATGCCGGTCGCGTTCACGACCACGCGCGCGAGGATCCGCCGCAGCGCGCCGCTCTCGACGTCGCGCGCGACGACGCCACACGTGTGGCCGTCGCCGCCACCGGCCTTGAGGATCTCGACCACCTCCATGTAGTTGATCAGCGCGGCGCCGTGGTCGGCCGCGGTTCGCGCGAGGTGGATCGCCATGCGCGCGTCGTCGAACTGCGCGTCGTGATACATCGTGCCGCCGATCAGGTCCTCCTGCTCGACGTTCGGGATCGCCGCGATCGTGGCCTCTCGGTCGAGGCCGCGGCTCGGAGCGAGGTTCAGGTCGCCCGCGAGCTTGTCGTAGAGCTTGAGGCCGATCCCGTAGAACGGGCCCTGCCACCACCGGTAGCGCGGCACCACGAAGCCCAGGTTCGATACGAGGTGCGGCGCGTTGCGGTAGAGCAGCCCGCGCTCGCGCAGCGCCTCGGTGACGAGCGAAAAGTTCAGCTGCTCCAGATAGCGCACGCCGCCGTGCACGAGCTTGGTGCTGCGGCTCGAAGTGCCCTTGGCGAAGTCGTGCGCTTCGAGCAGCAGTGTGCGGTAGCCGCGGCTCGCGGCGTCGACGGCAACACCGAGGCCCGAGGCACCGCCGCCGATCACGATGATGTCGAACGATTCCCGGTCGAGCCGGGCGATCATCTCCTCGCGCTTCATCGTGGGATGATGCTACCGAGGGTGTACTCTGCCGCCATGCAAGGTGAGCGCAGCCCGCAAGGCCGCGAAGCGGCCGCGCAGCGAGCCGCAAGGCTCGCGCAGCGAGCCGGACGCGAGCGAAGACGGTGAGGCGGGCCGAGCGAAACGCGGGCTCCCGCGAAGGAGCGCAGGCGAGCGAAGGCCATCGCGTGGGGCGCCCGAACCGCCTGATCGTGTCGGCGTCGGCCGACGAGCGGCTCGCCGAGGCGCGCGCGTGGCTGCGCGCGCGGAGTCCGGGCGAAGAGGTGCTCGTGGTGGGCGCTACCGCTGACGCCGCGTCCGATCTCGTGCGCGGCGCGGCGTTCGCATCGGGCGGCGCGTTCGGATGGCACCGCGCCACGACGGCACGGCTGGCCGCGTCGCTCGCGGCGCGGTCGCTCGTCGCGCGCGGCTGCGTTCCCGTCGGCCGGCTCGTCTCGGAGGCGGTGGTGACGCGCGTGATCCACGAGCTCGGCGAGCGCGGCGCACTCGGCCGGTTCGCCGCCACGGGCCGCGGTCCCGGACTCGCGCGCGCGCTCGCTTCCGTGCTCGAGGAGGTGCGCGGCGAATCACTCGCGGCGGAGCGCATTGCTGCGGTGTCGCCCGAGCTCGCGCGCGTGCTCGAGGCGTACAGCGCCGCGCTCGCGGCCGCGGGCCTAGCCGACCGCGTGGTGGTGGAGCGGCTCGCCGCGGAGGCCGCGCGCTCGGGCGAACGTGCGCCCTGGCTCGACCTCCCGCTCGTGCTGCTCGACCTGCCCGCGCCGACGGCGGTGCAGCGCGCGCTGCTCGAAGCCGTGATCGCGCGCGCGCCCGCGTGTATCGCGACGGTCCCGGAAGGCGACGCGCGCGCCGTGGCGGCGCTCGCGGGCGTGCTCGGGGTCGCGCCCGAGCGCACCGCGGGCGCGGAGCCGGCGACGGCGCTGCGCGCGCTGCAGCGGCACCTGTTCCGCGAGAGCACACCGCCGGAGCGGCCAGCCGATCCGTCGGTGCAGATGCTCTCGGCGCCCGGTGAGAGCCGCGAGTGCGTCGAGATCGCGCGCCGGATCCACGACGCGGCGCGCGCGGGGATTCCGTTCGACCGGATCGCGGTGCTGTTGCGCGCGCCCGAGGCCTACGGTCCGTTCCTGGTCGAGGCGCTGCGCCGCGCGGGCGTGCCCGCGCACTTCGCGCGCGGCGCGCGGCGCCCTGATCCGTCGGGCCGCGCGCTGCTCGCGCTGCTCGCGTGCGCGGCGGAGGGTTATTCGGCGCGCCGCTTCGCAGAGTATCTCTCGCTCGGCGAAGTGCCGCTGCGCGCGCCGGACGGTGAGCCGCCGGCCGCTCCCTCGCCGGGCGACCGCTGGGTGCCGCCCGACGAGGAGCTCGTGGCCGAGCGGATCGCTGGCGCCGCCCCGCCCGAGGGCGAAGGCGAGCCCGACCCCGCGCGCGGCAGCGGCAGCCTGCCCGCGCCGCGCCGCTGGGAGCGCCTGCTCGTGGAGGCCGCGGTGATCGGCGGGAGCGACCGCTGGCAGCGGCGGATCGACGGTTATGCGCGCGAGCTCGAGCAGAAGATCGCCGCGCTCGACGATCCCGAGGATGGGACCGCACAGCGCCTGCGCCGCGACCGGGAGGATCTGGCGCACCTGAAGGCGTTCGCGCTGCCGCTCGTCGGCACGCTCGCGAAGCTGCCCGCCGCCGCGCGCTGGGGAGAATGGACCCTTGCGCTGAGTGCGCTCGCGGCCAACGCGCTGCGCAGCCCCGAACGCGTGCAGTCCGTGCTCGCCGAGCTCGCACCGATGGCCCAGGTCGGCCCGATCGGGCTGCGCGAGGTGCAGCTCGTGCTCGCACCGCGCCTGCAGCAGGTGATGAGCCCTCCGCCAGGCACGCGTTATGGGAAGGTGTTCGTCGCGCCGGCCGACGCCGCCCGCGGGCTCGCGTTCGACGTGGTATTCGTGCCCGGTCTCGCCGAGAAGCTGTTCCCGCGCAAGATCGGCGAGGAGCCGATCCTGCTCGACGAGGTGCGCGAGGAGCTCGGCGGCGGTCTCGCCACCAACGAGCGCCGCCTCGAGGCGGAGCGCGTTGCGCTGCGCCTCGCGGTTGGCGCCGCGCGCGAGCGAGCGGTGCTCTCGTTCCCGCGACTCGACGTCGACGGCGCGCGCCCGCGCGTGCCGTCGTTCTACGCGCTCGAGGCGCTGCGCGCGGCAGAGGGAGTGCTGCCGGGCTTCGACGAGCTCTCGCGGCGCGCGGAGACATTCGGCGAAGCCCGCCTCGGTTGGCCCGCGCCGGCGCAGCCCGAGCAGGCGATCGACGCCGCCGAGTTCGACCTCGCGCGGCTCGCGATGCTCGAGGACGACCCGGAGAAGAGCCGCGGCGCCGCGCGTTATCTGATCAGCGCGAATCCGCACCTGGCCCGCGCGCTGCGGTTCCGCGCGCGGCGCTGGAACGTCGCGGGCTGGACCACCTCGGACGGGCTGGTCCGCCCGATCGAGGCGGCGCGGCGCGCCATCGCAGCCCACACACTGACGGCGCGCAGCTATTCGCCGACGGCGCTGCAGCACTACGCGCTCTGCCCGTACAAGTTCTTCCTGTATGCAGTGTGGAAGCTCGCGCCGCGCGAGGAGCCGGAGGCGATCGAGGAGCTCGACCCGCTGCAGCGCGGTTCGCTCGTACACGCCGTGCAGTTCGCGCTGTTCGGCGTGCTGCGCGACGCGGAGCTGCTGCCCGTGACAACGGATCGGCTCGGCGCCGCGCGCAACCACCTCGATACCGTGCTCGAAAAGGTCGCCGCGAAGTTCAAGGACGACCTCGCGCCCGCGATCGAGCGCGTATGGCGCGACGGCGTCGAGTCGGTGCGCGCCGACCTGCGCGAGTGGCTGCGGCTCGCGACCCTCGACGACTCGGGCTTCGTGCCGTGGCGCTTCGAACTCTCGTTCGGCCTGCCCAGCGATCGCGACGCGGACCCCGCATCGCGGCCCGAGCCCGTAACGATCGACGCAGGGCTGTGTCTGCGCGGCTCGATCGACCTCGTCGAGCGGGCGGGCGCAAGTCTCGCGCAGCGAGCCGAAGGCGAGCGAAGCCCATCGGGATTCCACCTGCGCGTCACCGACCACAAGACCGGCAAGGAGCGGTTCGAGCCCGGCGCCGTCGTGGACGGCGGGCGCACGCTCCAGCCCGTCCTCTACGCGCTCGCGCTCGAGAAGCTGTTCCCCGGCGAGACGGTCGATTCCGGCCGGCTCTACTACTGCACCACGGCGGGCAACTTCGCGCAGCGCGTTGTGGACCTCGACGATGGCGCGCGCGCGGCGGCGCGGACCGTGGCGGAGACGATCGGCGCAGCGCTGGACGCGCCGTTTCTGCCCGCCGCGCCCGATCGCGGCGCCTGTCGCTGGTGCGACTACCGGCCCGTGTGCGGTCCCTACGAAGAGCGCCGCGTTGCGCGCAAATACCAGCCCGATCTCGCTGCGCTGCACAAGCTCCGGGGTCTCCAGTGACCGACCCGATCGACGCCGACGCGCGCCGCCGGATCGCCGAGCACCTCGACACGACGCTGTTCGTCGAGGCCGCGGCCGGCACCGGGAAGACGACGGCGCTGGTCGGAAGGATCGTGGCTCTGTTGCGCAGCGGGCGCACCTCGCTGCGCGGCGTGGTGGCGCTCACGTTCGCCGACAAGGCGGCGGGCGAGATGCGGCTGCGCCTGCGCACCGAGCTCGAGCTCGCGCGCGCGGGGACCGGCGCGGGCAGCGCGGAGCGCCGCCGGCTCGACGACGCGCTCGAGCAGCTCGAACTGGCGCGCATCGCCACGATCCACGCGTTCTGCGGCGATCTGCTCCAGGAGCGGCCGGTCGAGGCGGGCGTCGACCCGCTGTTCGCGATCGCGCCGCCCGACGAGGCCGCGCGCCTGCTCGAGCGCGCGTTCGACGACTGGTTCCAGAGTGCGCTCGCCGCTCCGCCCGAGGGCGTGCGGCGCCTCCTGCGCCGCAGACCGCGCGGACCCGACGCGCGCGGCGCGCGCGAGACGCTGCTCGGGGCGGCGCGATCGCTCGTCGAGCATCGCGACTACGCCGCGCGCTGGCGGCGCGACCCGTTCGACCGCGAGCGGGCGATCGACGCCGTGATGACCGACCTCGACGCGCTCGCCGCGCTCGCGCCGCGCGCGTCGTACCCGGAGGACTGGCTCGCACAGAACCTCTCCAGCGTGGCGCGGTTCGCGAACGAGAACCGCCTGCGCGAGGCGGTGCGCGGGCGGGACTACGACGCGCTCGAGGCGGAGCTGCGCGAGCTCGCGAGGAACCGGAAGACCGGCTGGCACTACCGGGGTGCGAACAAGAGCGAGTTCTGCCCGGGCGTGCCGCGCACCACCGCGCTCGCGCAGCGCGACGCCGCCAAGGCGCGCCTCGAACAGCTGGTGGCCGACTGCGACGCCGATCTCGCGGCTTGCCTGCAGCCGGAGCTGCTCCCCGTCGTGAGGAAGTACGAGGAGCACAAGCGTGCGGCGGGTGTGCTCGACTTCGTCGACCTGCTCGTCTGCACGCGCGACCTGCTCGTGCGCGACGCCGCCGTGCGCGAGGACCTGGCCCGCCGCTTCACCCATTATTTCGTCGACGAGTTCCAGGACACCGATCCGCTCCAGGCGGAGATCCTGATGCTGCTGGTGTCGAGGGATCCCGCCGAGCGCGACTGGCGGGCCGCGGTGCCCGCGCCGGGGCGCCTGTTCCTGGTCGGCGACCCGAAGCAGTCGATCTATCGCTTCCGGCGCGCCGACGTGGCGATCTACGAGCAGATCAAGGAGCGCCTGGTCGCTCACGGCGCGGAGCTCGTGCTCCTGCGCGCGAGCTTCCGCTCGGTGCCGGCGATCCAGGCCGCGGTGAACGCAGCGTTCGAGCCCGAGATGCAGGCGGCCGCCGACCGCAGCCAGGCGCTTTATGTCGCGCTCGAAGCCGTGCGCGCCGACGTGCCCGCGCAACCCGCCGTCGTGGTGGTGCCCGCGCCGCGGCCGTACGGCGACTATGGCACGGTCGTGCGCTGGAAGATCGAGGAGTCGCTGCCGGACGCCGTCGGCGCGTTCGTCGACTGGCTGATCCGCGAGAGCGGCTGGACGGTCGAGGAGCGAGGCGCGCGCGCGCCGGTCGCCGCGCGCCACGTGTGTCTGCTGTTCCGCCGCTTCAAGCACTTCCGCGACGACGCCACGCGTCCCTACCAGCGCGCGCTCGAGGCGCGCCGCGTTCCGCACGTGCTGGTCGGCGGGCGTTCGTTCCACGACCGCGAGGAGGTGATCGCGCTGCGCAACGCGCTCACCGCGATCGAGTGGCCCGGCGACGAGCTCTCGGTGTACGCCGCGCTGCGAGGGCCGCTGTTCGCGCTGAACGACGACGTGTTGCTCGCGTGGAAGGCCGAACACGGGACGCTCCATCCGCTTGCGCCCCGCAAGCCGGCGGAGCCGGCGCGCAGCGAGCCGCAGGCGAGCGAAGTCGAAGCGGTAGCGGACGCGATCGACGTGCTCGCGCACCTGCACCGGGGCCGCAACCGGCGCCCGATCGCGGACACGGTCGGCCAGCTGCTCGAGGCGGTGCGCGCACACGCAGCGCTCGCGATCTGGCCGACCGGCGAGCAGGCGCTCGCGAACTGTCTGCGCGTGATGGATCTCGCGCGCCGCTTCGAGCGCGCAGGCGCGTCGTCGTTCCGCGCGTTCGTCGACCGGCTCGAGGAGGATGCCGGAGGCGGCGAGACCGAAGACGCGCCCGTGGTCGAAGAGGGCACCGAGGGGGTGCGGATCATGACCGCGCACCGCGCGAAGGGGCTCGAGTTCCCCGTGGTCGTGCTCTGCGATCCGACCGCGAAGGCCACACGCGACGAGCCGAGCCGGCACGTCGATACGGAGCGCTCGCTCTGGGCGGAGCCGCTCGCTAGCTGCGCGCCGCGCGAGCTGCTCGAGGCGAGCGCGGTCGAGCTGGCGCGCGATCGCGCCGAGGCGGTCCGCCTCGCCTACGTCGCCGCGACGCGAGCGCGCGATCTGCTCGTGGTGACGGCCGTCGCCGACGAGGAGCCGACCGACACCTGGCTCTCCGCGCTGAACCCCGCGCTCTACCCGACGCCGCGCTCCCCGGGCGAAGGAGAGCCCGCACCGGGATGCCCGGCGTTTCGCGGAGCTGCGGTGGCCGAGCGCCCGAAGAATGCGCGCCCGGGCGACCGGGCGCCCGTGAACGCGGGGCGCCTCACGCCGCGCGCCGGGCGACACTCGGTGGTGTGGTGGGACCCGAAGGCCCTGGCACTCGACGCGCAGGAGCGCGTCG
Organism: Myxococcota bacterium; assembly: GCA_035258825.1. Lineage (GTDB taxonomy): Bacteria > Myxococcota_A > UBA9160 > UBA9160 > SMWR01 > JAHEJV01. The sequence goes on along the minus strand of DATFWW010000260.1, from coordinate 23,108 downwards.
GCTTGCGACAGCAGATCATTCTCGAGGCCGACGGGGGAGAGCGGGCCGCGGCCGATGGCGAGCGCGTACACGCCCGGTGGCAGGAGGAACGCGATGCGCTGCTCGCCGCGGGCGCGCGCGAGAGCTGTGCGGTGGTGCCCGTGACCGCACTCGCGGAGGAGCGCGCGCGCGAGGCAGCGGAAGTGCGGATCGAGACGGTCGCGGCCCGCGGCGCGCGTCCGGGCGGCCGCCGCTTCGGGGCGCTCGTGCACGCGGTGCTCGCGGAGGTGGATCTGAGCGCGGACGCGCCCGAGGTGGCGCGCACCGCGGAGCTCCAGGGGAGGATCTTCGGCGCGAGCGCCGAGGAGGTCGCGGCGGCCACCACTGCGGTGATGGCTGCGCTCGTCCATCCCGTGATCGCGCGCGCGGCGGCGAGCGCCGAGCTGCGCCGCGAGGTGCCCGTGGCGCTGCCGCAGGACGACGGCCGCCTCGCCGAGGGCGTGGTGGACCTCGCGTTCCGCAGCGCGGGCGGGGAGTGGACGGTGGTCGATTTCAAGACCGACGCCGAGTTCGGTGCGCGCCGCGCCACCTACGCCGCGCAGGTGCGGCTCTACGCCGACGCGATCGCGCGCGCTACGGGCGAGCGCGCGGATCCGCTGCTCCTGGTGGTGTGATGTCGATCGAACGCCTGCTCGAGATCATGGCGAAGCTGCGCGATCGCGACGGTGGCTGCCCGTGGGACCTCGAGCAGAGCTTCGCGACGATCGCGCCCTACACGATCGAGGAGGCCTACGAGGTAGACGACGCGATCCGGCGCGAGGACTGGGATGGCCTGCGCGACGAGCTCGGCGACCTGCTGCTCCAGGTGGTGTTCCACTCCCAGATGGCGCGCGAGGCGGGGCGCTTCGACTTCGCGGACGTGGTGCGCGCGATCTGCGACAAGCTCGAACGCCGCCACCCGCACGTGTTCGGCGATGCGAGGATCGAGACGGCGGAGGCCCAGACGCATGCCTGGGAGCGACAGAAGGCCGACGAGCGCGCCGCGCGCGGCGCGGCGAGCGCGATGGACGGTATCCCGCGCGCGCTGCCGGCGCTGTCGCGCGCGCGCAAGCTGATCTCGCGCGCGCGCCGCGCCGGGCTCGCGAAGCCCGCCGTGGAGAAGCCGGTCACGGACCATCAGATCGGCGAGATGCTATTCGCGGCCGTCGAGCTCGCCGAGCGCGCCGGCATCGACCCCGAGCAGGCGCTGCGCGACGCCAACGCGGTGTTCGAGCAACGCGTCCGCAGCGAGGAGTAGGGCGGTAAGGCGCGCGCATCCCGCCATCAGAAGAATCGCAACGCCGCGGACGGTCACCCCTGCATCTTCTGCAGCCGATCCACCGCGTCGACGTACTCCTCGACGAGTGTGTAGATCACGTCGCGCACCGCGAGCTTCTCGTTCATCGCGCCGACGATCTGGCCGACGGGGTTGAACGCGACCCTCTGTGCGGGCTTCGGGTAGCGGTGCACGCGCGACATCGCCTCCGACACGAGCATGCCCTGGAGTGGCATGCCGAGCGGACCCGGCGACTCCTCCGATTCCCACGCGACGGTCCAGTCGTTCTTGAGCATGCGGCACGGCTTGCCGGTCCACGAGCGCGAGCGCACCGTGTCGCGGCTGGTCGCCTTCAAATAACTCTCGAGCTGCTCGGGCGACGCCTCGGCCTCTTCGACCGTGAGCCAGATCGAGCCGGTCCAAACGCCCTGCGCGCCCATGCCGAGCGCCGCGGCGATCTGCCGGCCGCGCCCGACGCCGCCGGCCGCGAGCACGGGCAGCGGCGCCACGGCGTCGATCACCTCGGGCCACAGCACCATCGAGCCGATCTCGCCGGTATGGCCGCCGCCCTCGGTGCCCTGCGCGATGATGATGTCCACGCCTGCGGCCTTGTGCTTGAGTGCCTGGTCCGCGCGGCCGCATAGCGCGGACACGAGCCGGCCCGAGCCGTGGATGTGGTCGATCACGTCCTTCGGCGGCGTGCCGAGTGCGTTCGCGATCAGCCTCACCTTCGGGTGCTTCAGCGCGACTTCGACCTGCGGGGTCGCGGTGGCCTCGGTCCAGCCGAGCAGCTCGTGGCGGCGCTCCTCGTCGGCGGGCAGGTCCGGCACGCCGTGGTCGGCGAGGATCCTGCGCGCGAACGCGCGGTGCTGCTCCGGGATCATCTTCTTGAGCATGTCCTCGAGCTTCTTCGGGTCGGTCTCGCCCATACCCTCGTACTTGCCGGGGATCACGATGTCGACGCCGTAGGGGCTGTCGCCGACGTGCTCGTCGATCCAGCGCAGCTCGACCTCGAGCTGCTCGGGCGTGAAACCGACCGCGCCGAGCACGCCGAAGCCGCCCGCCTGTGACACCGCGGCGACCACGTCGCGGCAGTGGGTGAACGCGAAGATGGGGAATTCGATGTCGAGGCGGTCGCAGAGCTCGGTGTGCATTGGGGTCCTCTGGGTGGGGAGATCAAGGTAACCGACGCGCTGGAGCGGCGTCTCAAGACGCGTCCGTCCACTATCCTCGAAATCGGAGGGTCAGACGATGGGGTTCTTCTCGCGCAAGACCGAGATGCCGACGCTCGCCACGGCGCTGCCGGGGCGCTCGCAGCCGATGCCGGTGAAGCTCGAGCACTACGTACTCGGTCACCCGATCTCGCCGCCTTTCCCGGACGGCCTCGAGCTCGCGCTGTTCGGCATGGGTTGCTTCTGGGGCGCCGAGAAGAAGTTCTGGCAGGCGCCCGGTGTGTACACGACGGCGGTTGGCTACGCGGGCGGCTTCACGCCGAACCCGCTCTACGAGGAGGTCTGCACCGGCCGCACCGGCCACAACGAGGTGGTGCGCGTGGTGTTCGACCCGAAGGCCACGAGCTATGCGGAGATGCTGCGGACCTTCTGGGAGAATCACGACCCCACGCAAGGCATGCGGCAGGGCAACGACGTCGGCACGCAGTACCGGTCGGGGATCTACGTGTACGGCGACGCGCAGCGCGCCGCCGCGGAGGCGTCGCGCGACGCCTATGCTGTGCGGCTCGAAGCGGCGGGCTACGGCGCGATCACCACCGAGATCGTCGACGCACCCGCATTCTACTATGCCGAGGACTATCACCAGCAGTACCTCGCCAAGAACCCGCACGGGTATTGCGGCCTCGGCGGAACGGGCATCGCCTGCCAGATCGGGACGGGCGCCTAGCGCTCAGGCCACGACCGGGCCCGGCCCGAAGCGCACCCGCATCTCCTTCACGCCGTTGATGAAGTTCGAGCGCAGCCGCCGCGGCTTCGCCGTGCGCTCGAGGCCGTCGATCCGCGACACGATCTCGCGGAAGATCTCCTGGAGTTCCATGCGCGCGAGGTTCGCGCCGAGGCAGTAGTGCTCGCCGTAGCCGAACGCGACGTGCTCGTTGGGCGAGCGGCGGATGTCGAAGCGCTGCGGCTCCGGGAAGACGTCCTCGTCGCGGTTCGCCGACGGGTACCAGAGGATCAGCTTCGCGTTCTCGGGGATCTCCTGGCCGCGGATCTCGGTGGTCTGTGTGGCGGTGCGCCGGAACGAGTGCACCGCCGGCGAGAAGCGCAGGATCTCCTCGATCGCTCCGTCGAGCAGCGACATGTCCCGCTTCAGCGCACGCAGCTGGTCGGGGTGGTCGAGCAGGCTGATCATCCCGTTGGTCGTGACGGTGCGCGTCGTCTCGTTGCCCGCGATCAGGAGCAACAGGAAGAAGAAGTTGAACTCCTCGGGCGTGAGCTTGCGCCCCTCGAGCTCCACGTTCACGAGCCCGGTGGCGAGGTCGTCGCCGGGGTGGGCGAGCGCCTTCTCGCGCAGCTTCGCCGCGTAGACGAACATCTGGGCAGAGAGCTGCGTGTTCTCGTCGTTCTGCTGCATCTTCATCTCGAGCGGCTTGCCGTCGTGATATTCGGGGTCGTCGAACCCGACCATCTTGTTGCCGATCTCGTAGACGCGCCGCCGATCCTCCTCGGGCACACCCATCAGCTCGCAGATCACGAGCATCGGCAGCGGCGCGGCGAGCTCCTCGACGAAGTCGCACTCGCCCTTCTCGATCACGTTGTTGACGATCCGCCGGCACATCCGGGCGATGCGCGGGCGCAGCGCGTCGACCATTCGCGGCGTGAACGCCTTGTTCACGAGCATGCGGTAGTTGCGGTGCTTGGGCGGGTCCATCGAGAGCATCACCTGCCGGGTGAACGCGAGCGCGCCCGGGTCGGGATCTCGGATCAGGCTGCCCTGGCGCTCCGACGAGAACTCGATCGGGTGCCGCGAGATGTGCTTCAGGTCGTCGTACTTGGTGATCGCCCAGTAGCCGGAGCCGCGCGGCTCGTCCTGCCAGAACACGGGCGCCTCGCGGCGCAGCACCTCGAACATGTCGTGCGGGCAGCCGCGCTCGAAGGTGTCGAGGTCGTTCAGATTCACTTCGGAGAGCTTCATCGCAATTCTTCCTTCGTGTCTTCGGGTGATGGCGCGCCCATGATCAGACGCGCGAGCTTGCGCAGGAACCGGGTCTGGCGGTCGACGGTCTCGGGCGCGAGTGGGTCCTCGCCGAGCACCTCGCCGATCAGCGGCGCCACGGCGAAATAACCCGCGACCAGCTGCAGCCACATCGCCACCACGCGGCGGTGCTCTTCATCGAGCCACGGCGAGCCCACCTCGCGCTTCATCTCGCCGAGCGCGCGCGCGAGGATCGGCTGGATCCACGTGCGCGTGAGCGGCACGAGATGCGCGGCGCCCGTGAGCGCCTCATGGTAGATCAGGCGCGCGACGTTGGGCCGGCGCGCGAGGTGCGCCATCGCGCGCCCGAGCGTGGCGTCGAGCGCAGAGCGCTCGTGCTCGTGGCCCGCGAGGTCCTCGAGCACGTCGATCAGCGGCCGCAGCCCGCGCTCGAGCACGGCGGCGTATAGCGCCTCCTTGCCCGCGAAGTGGTTGTAGAGGCTCGCCGCGGTCAGATCGACCGCAGAGGCGATGTCGCGCACCGCGGTGCCCGCGAAGCCGCGCTCGGCGAACAGCGCCTCGGCCGTGTCGAGGATTCGGTCGCGGGTGATCGGGGGCTGGGGCATGCCGGGGGTCCGCGTGGTAAACGAACATTTGTTTACCTCGGCAAACCACGGCGCGTCAACGCTTTTTCTGTGAAAAAGACGTGAAAGGCGCGGGCGCCGGGCCCCTAGGCCCGCGGCGGGGGGCCGATCTCGATCAGGCCGTCGCGCGCGAGCTCGCGGAACGCGGCCACGAGCTCCGGGTCGAACTGGCTGCCCGCGCAGCGATCGAGCTCGGCGAGCGCGTCGTCGAGCCCGAGCGGCGTCCGGTAGCTGTCTTCGGACGTCATGCTGTCGACCGCGTCACAGAGCGCGATGATGCGCGACTCGCGCGGGATCGCGTCGCCTTTCACGCCGTCCGGGTAGCCGCAGCCGTCGAACCACTCGTGGTGGTGGTAGATGATCGGCGCGAGATCGCGCCAGAGCCGGATCCGCGAGAGCATGCGGTGGCCGAACACGCAGTGCTTGTCGCACGCCGCGCGCGTCATCTGCTGGCTCGCGTCGATCTTCAGCATGCCGATGTCGTGCAGCAGCGCGGCGAAGTGCAGCCGCGAGAGCTCCTCGTCGGCCAGACCGAGCCGGCGGCCGAGGCGGTTCGCGAGCTGCGCCACGCGCTGCCCGTGTCCGCGGTGGAAGCCGAGATGGGTGTCGACTGCGGTGACCAGCATGTCGGTCACGTGCGAGAAGAAGTTGCGCTGCGCCTCACGCAGATCGGCGTTGTGGAGCGCCACCGCCGACATGCTCGCGAGCGTCGCGAGCGCGCCGAGCTCGCCGGCATCGAACGGTCTCGAGCCGTGCCGCAGCACTGCGATCGCGCCCTGCGCGATCGAGTTGGCGGGCAACGGGATCGACGCCGCTGCCATGTCGCCGGTCTGCGAGACGCGCATGGCGGGCCGGCCCGATTCCATCGCGCAGCGCACGATCTCCTCGAGCGCACCCGCGTGCGCGGTGTAGAGCCGCTCCGCGTCGGCGCCCGTGCTCTGCGCGAGCGCGGGCAGCCCGTCGCCTTCGCTCTTCAAGAACGCATAGCCGGCGTCGGCTTCTTCCATCTCCTTGGCGCGCTCGGTGGCCGACGCGAGCACGTCCGACACGTGCTCGGCGTCTCCGAGCGCGTTCGACCAATCGAGCAGGCCCGCGAGCCGATCGTTGTCCCGCTTCATCCGCGACAGCGCGGCGTGGATCAGGCGGCGCAGGGCCAGGAACGCGCCGAACGTGAGCGCGCCCGTGAAGAGCAGCGCGGTGATCAGCGCGAGCTCGTTTCCGTGGTCGTCGAGGTTCGGCAGCGCGAACTGGTCCACGACCAGGCCGAAGCCGATCAGCGGCACCACCGCGCCGAGGAAATAGACGATGAATGCGGCGCGATCGAACTCGCCCGAAAACATCCGCTCCCGCCAGCCGATCTTCGCCATGGCCCCCGCGCGCGATTTCGTGATGGAGGGGCCCGTAGATCGGCCGATCGGGCCCATTGCTGTAATAGTTTGGGGCCCCTGGGGGCGATCATCTGGAGGTCCCGTGCCCGAGCTCCCCGAAGTCGAGGTCACGCGCCGCCGGATCGCGCCCCACCTGGTGGGCCGCCGGATCCGCCGCGTGCGCACGACGCGGCCGAGCTATTTCTTCGTCACCTCGCCCGCGCGGCTGCGCCGTGCGCTAGCAGGCCGCACCGCGGTCGCGCTCGCGCGGCACGGCAAGTACCTGCTCGCCGAGCTCGACGACGGCGCGCGGCTCGTGCTGCACCTCGGCATGACCGGGCAGCTGTTCTCCGAGGGCGCGAAGAGCCCACGCCTGTTTTCTGCGCGCGCGAGCCTCGCGCCCGGGCAGCAGCCGAACTTCCGCCCGGACGCCCACACGCATCTGTGTTTCGAGTTCGAGGACGGCGGGCCCGAGGTGTACCTGCGCGACACGCGCAAATTCGGGAAGGTGCTCTGGCTCGCGGGCGGCGAGGCGCACCCGCGCCTCGCGCGGCTCGGCATCGACGCGCTCGAGATGGACGGCGCGCGGCTGTTCGCCGCCACGCGCAAGCGTCGCGTCGCGATCAAGAACCTGCTGCTCGATCAATCGATCCTCGCGGGCGTCGGGAACATCTACGCGGACGAGGCGCTGTTCCTCGCGGGTGTGCGCCCCACGCGCAGCGCGGCGCGCGTCACGCGCGGCGAGTGCGACGCGATCGCGCGCGGGCTCCACCGCGTGCTCGAGCGGTCGATCGAGACCGGAGGCTCCAGCATCAGCGACTACGTGGCGCCGGACGGGCGCGACGGCGAGTACCAGAGCGAGCGGCGCGTGTACGCGCGCCGCGGCGAGCCCTGCTTCACGTGCGGCACCCCGATCCGGCGCGTGGTGCTCGGTGCGCGCGGCACGCACTACTGCCCGCGCTGCCAGAAGTAGACAGCCGTGCTGAGCCTGAAGGAGCTCGAGCGCGCCGCAGCGATCCTGCGCCGGGAGATCGTCGGCCACCGGATCCAGCAGGTGGTGCAGCCCGACGCGATGCGCGTGGTGCTCGAGCTCTACGGTGGCGAGGGCCGGCGACGCTGGCTCGTGCTCTCCTGCGATCCCGAGCGCGCGCGCGTGGGGATGCTGCGCGAGTCGCCGGGGGGCGCCGGCGCCGCGCCGACGTTCGCGCAGTACCTGCGCGCGCACCTGCGCGGCGCGCGGGTGGAGGCTGTAGAGGTGCAGAGCGGCGAGCGCGAGCTCGCGCTGCGCGCGAGAGGAGCGGAGGAGGGGCGCACGCTCCTGCTGGCGATCTTCGGGCGCAAGAGCAATCTCGCCGTGCTCGACGCCGAGGGCCGGATCGCGCTGACGCTGCGGCCGCTCGCCAAGACGCGCCCCGAGCTCGCTCAGGGCGGACTGTGGCAGCCGCCCGCCCGCACGCTGCCGCGAGCGGGCGAGGATCGCTTCGCGGCCGTGCCCGACGCGGACTATCTCGAGGCGATCGAGGCGCATTATGCGGCGCGCGACCTCGCTGCCGGCGAGGGGGAGCTGCGCCGCCGCGCGGAAGCCGCGCTGCGCAAGGAGGTGAAGGCGCTCGATCGCAAGCTCGAGAAGGTGGCGCGCGAGATCGCGAGTGCGGAGGCCGCGGCTCGACTCGAGCGCTTGGGCGAGCTGCTCAAGAGCGCGCAGGGCCGCGTGAAGCGCGGCGACCGCGAGGTCGTGGTGCGCGACTGGGATTCGGGTGCCGACGTGCGGATCGAGCTCGACCCGAAGCTCTCTCCGGGCGAGAACCTCGAGCGGATCTTCGCGCGCTACCACAAGGGCGTGCGCGCGCTGACCGTGGCGGGCGCACAGCAGGCGAATGCGGCCGCCGCCCGCCACGCGGTGGCGGGTCTCGAGGACGAGCTCGCGGCGGTCGCGGACGGCGCGGCGCTCGAGGCGTTCGCGGAGCGCGCGGAGGTCGCGCGGCTCCTGAAGAAGTACGCGCCCGCACCCGCGCCGGTCGCACGGCCGGACGCCGCCCAGACGGTGATCGCGGGGCGCAAGCTGCCCACCAGGTTCAGCCCGCGCCGCTATCGCACGGCGGAAGACCTCGAGATCTGGGTGGGCCGCAGCGACGAGGCGAACGACTACCTCACCACGAAGCTCGCGCGCGGCAAGGACCTGTTCTTCCACGTCGCCGCGTCGCCGGGAAGCCACGTGATCCTGCGCACGGGCGGCCGCGCCGATCCGCCCTCCGACGCGATCCTCGACGCGTGCGAGCTCGCCGCGCACTTCTCGAAGGCGAAGAACGCCTCGCGCGTCGACGTGCACGTGGTGCCGATCGCGAACGTGCGCAAGCCGAAGGGCGCCAAGCCCGGCCTCGTCGAGGTGCACGGCGGCAAGAACGTGCACCTGCGCCGCGAGGAGGCGCGGCTGCGGCGCGCGCTCGACGCGAGGATCGAGGATTGAAAGACGCCGTACCACCCTTGGGAATGGTCGTACTGTCGAGGTCGGCCAGACCCGAGACATCGCGTCCCCGCTGAGAGCGGCGTGCGATTTCACGACCCGACGAATTCCAGCACGGCCGCGGCGCAGGCCTCGGGCGCGTCGAGCTCGGCCATATGCCCCGCGCCTGGGATCTGGCGCACTTCGGCCGGGCCGCCGAGTGCGTCGGCGAAGCGCTTGGCATAACTCGGCGGCACGAAGCGGTCCTCGCGCCCCAGACGACGAGCGCGGGCGCGGTGATCCGGTGCAGGCGTTTGGCGAGGCCCGTGTCGGTGAGCGGCCAGAACAGGCGCGCCACCGCCTCCTGCGAGCGCGCGGTCTCGATCTCCCACTCCACGGCGTCGGCGCCGTCGGGCCGCGCGAGGAACGCCTCGTAGCGCTCGGGGTGCGCGGACAGGAGCCGCGCGGGATCGCCGAGAGCCGCTGCGCGAACAGGTCCGCGGGTGGCTCGCCCGCGTCGAACAACCCGAGCGGAGCGATCAGTGCGATCCGCTTTGCGCTCGCGCGTGCGAACGCGGCGATCTCGGCCGCCAGCGTGGCGCCCACCGACGCTCCGACGAGGTCGACCGGCGCGAGCGCACACGCGTCGAGCAGGTCGAGCGCCGCGATCACCCAGTCCGCGACGCCGTCGAGTGCGCGGTGGCCAGTGGCGCCCGGATATCCCGGCAGCGAGGGCGCGATCACGCGGCGATCGCGCGCGAGCGCGTCGAGGAACGCGGGCCAGCGCGGCAGGCCGCGCAGGCCGCCTAGGAACACGAGCGGCTCGCCCGCGCCGCGCTCCCAGACGCGCGCCTCGATCCCGCGCGGCAGCGAGACGCGCCATTCGCGCACGCTCACGGTCCCTCTCGGCGCAGGAGCCCGCCTTCGCTCGCCTGCGGCGCGCTGCGCGTCGGCCGACTCCGTCGGCCTCCTTGCTCGCGCGGCCGCGCGCGGTCAGCCGCGGCGACGGGTCTCGGCCACCAGCGGTTCTCCCAGCGGTCGTCGAACAGGCCGGCGAGCTGCGGCATCACGCGTTTGGCGAACAGCTCGGTGTTGTGCATCGCGAGCTCGCGGCTCATGTTGCCGAATTGCAGCAGTAGCATCAGGTGTCCGACGTTCAGTTCGGTCGCCACCTGGCGCAGCTGATCGGCGACCTCGTCGGGGCTGCCGATGATCACGAAGCCCTGCTCGACGATCTCCTCGATGCGCGGCCCGCCGCGCGCCGCGCCCTCGCGCGATTGCGCAGCCGCGCGCGCCACCTGCGACTGCACGCGCGCGCGCAGCGACGCCTCGCTCATGTAGCCCGGCGCAGTCGCGAAGCGCGGGTCGACGTGCAGGCAGCGCCCGTAGAAGTACTCGGCCGGCTCGCGGTAGAGCTCGAGCGCCTCCTCGCGCGAGTCCGCCACGCCGACGAACTGGAGGAAGCCCCCGCGGTAGGGATTCGGCTCGACGCCGAGCCGCGCGAGCTCCTGCCAGTAGCCCTTCATCGTCGCGCGGCCCTGCTTGTACCCGAAATACGAGAGGTACGAGTAGACGTAGTCGCTCTCGGCACACCAGTGCCAGGTCTCGATCGAGCCGCCGCCCGGGATCCAGACCGGCGGGTGCGGCTTCTGCACCGGCCGCGGCCACACGTTCACGTAGCGCAGCTGGTTGTAGCGCCCGTTCCAGGTGAACGGCGCGTCCGCCTGCCACGCGCGCAGGATCAGATCGTGCGCCTCGAAATAGCGCTCGCGCAGCTGGCTCGGATTCTGTCCGTACGCATGGTGTCCATCGGCGTGCCGACCGGAAATCCGGCCACCAGCCGCCCGCCCGAGATGCAGTCGAGCATCGCCATCTCTTCCGCGACGCGCACGGGCGGGTTGTAGAGCGCGAGTGAGTTGCCCAGCACCACGATCGCGGCGTCGCTCGTGCGACGCGCGAGGCTCGCGGCGATCAGGTTCGGCGACGGCATCAGCCCGTACCCGTTCTGGTGGTGCTCGTTCACGCAGATGCCGTCGAAGCCGAGCTCGGCGGCGTGTTCGAGCTCGTCCATAAACTCGTTGTAGAGCGTGTGGGCGAAGCGGGCGTCGAACAGGGCGGGGTCGATGTCGACCCACACCGACGCGTGTTGCTGGGCGAAATCCTCGGGAAGCCGGGTGTAGGGCATCAGGTGGAACCAGAGCACCTTCATTGCCACTCCCCTCCAGCTGGTGAATCATCGCGGCTGCGATGCCGAGGTTCGTCCGCGCTCTCCTGCTCGCGGCCTCGCTGTGCGGGGCCGCGTGCGGCAATGGTACTCCGCCCGCCGTGCCGGGCGCGCACCTGCCGGTGGACTGGCTCACCGTCGGCGGCCACCGGATCACCGTGGAGCTCGCGCGCCGCCCCGACGAGCAGAGCCGCGGCCTGATGTTCCGCGACAGCCTCCCGCCCGACCACGGCATGCTATTCCTGTTCTCGGTCGATTCGGTCCAGACGTTCTGGATGCGCAACACGAAGATCCCGCTCTCGATCGCGTTCGCGGACGCGAACGGGCGGATCGTGCGCATCGCCGACCTAGAGCCGTTCGACGAGCGGCCCGTGTCGAGCATCGCGCCCGCGCGCTATGCGCTCGAGATGAACCGCGGCTGGTTCGCGGCGCACCACGTGGTGCCGGGTGATTCGATTACCGACATCCCGACCGCGCGCGGGCCGTGACCGCACCGGCGCTACAGGATCACCTCGAAGCCCTCGAAGTTCGGATGCCCGAGATAGGTGCCCGCCGGCGCGCGCGCCTGTCGGTGCGCCTTCTGGAAGCTCTCCGACTCGGTCCACGCCTGAAACGCCTCGCGCGACGCCCAGACGGTGTGCGAGGCGTAGAGCGTGCACTGGTCGTCGGTGGGCCCGCGCAGCAGGTGGAACTCGCGGAATCCGGGCACGCCGTCGAGATACGAGTCGCGCTCGCGCCAGAGCTTTTCGAACGTCTCCTCGGCTCCGAGCGCGATGCGGAAGCGATTCATGGCGATGAACACGATGTGGGTCTCCTTCGCTCGAGAGCAGACTACTAGAACCACCCCAGCCAGCGCACTCCGACTGCGGAGCAGATCGAGAGGATCCAGAAGGCCGCGATCGATCCCAGCAGGAAACGCGAGCCGGGGCTGCGCCGGTACCGGATCGCCGCGTCGACGGTGATCCAGAGCAGCACGAGCACCGCGGCCACGCCGAACGGGTTGTGCTCGACGAACGCCACTAGGAGCGACCACGCGCCGAGCGCGGTGAACGCCCCGGCCGCCGTAACGAGCACCGGCCACAGCGTCGAGTCGCGGAAGAACGGCGCGAGCCAGAGGTCGGTTCCGCGCGCGTCTTCGCCGGGCTCGGGGGGTGCCGGATCTTCGCCTGCCGCCATCCCCAGGATGCTAGCCTGGGAGCGCCCGCGAGCCGGAGGAGACGCGATGCCCGACACCACCTTCACCCGCATGCAGGATGCCACGCGCGAGGACTACCAGCTGATCGGCAAGCACAGTCTGGAGTTCTTCGCGGGGCTGCCCGACCGCATACTGCGCCACCTCGAGCTGCTCGACTCCGACACGGGCGGCTATGCGGTAACGCGGCTCACCCACAGCCTGCAGACCGCGACGCGCGCGGAGCGCGACGGGCGCGACCAGGAATACGTGGTGTGCGCGCTGCTCCACGACATCGGCGACACGCTCGCGAGCGCCAACCACTCCGAGCTCGCCGCCACGATCCTCGAGCCGTTCGTATCCGAAGAGAACCACTGGATCGTGAAGCACCACGGGGTGTTCCAGGGTTACTACTTCTTCCACCATCTCGGGCTCGACCGCAACGCGCGCGAGGCGTATCGCGGCCATCCGCTGTTCGGCGAATGCGCGGCGTTCTGCGCGCGCTACGACCAGAACAGCTTCGACCCGAAATACGACACGTTGCCGCTCTCCCATTTCGAGCCGATGGTGCGCAAGGTGTTCGCGCTGCCGAAGCGATCGCTCTACGTGAACCCCGAAACGGGGCGAATGGGCGGGTCGTAACGGCCGCTGGGTCGGTCCGTAATTCGATTGTCCAACTTGTGAAAATACGGAAAGATCTGGCTTCCGGTGCGCGCAGACGAGGAGCGCGCGGTTCTGCCAGCGATCCGGGCGGTCGGGACGGACCTCCCGTCTTTCGTTACCGTGGCGACCGGGCCTTCGCGAGCGGGTCAGTCGAGCGGGACAGTGAGGAGCGACCGTTGGCGACCACGCACCAGAAGATCGAGCAGGGCGCGCGCAGCCGCGAGGCGCTGCTCGACGCCGCCATCGCGCTGATCGCCGACGGCGGCTACACGGCGACGGGCGTCGACGCGATCGCGCGCCGCTCGGGCGTGGTGAAGAGTGCGCTCTACTGGCATTTCGGGAGCAAGGACGGCCTCCTGATCGCCGCGCTCGAGCGCACGGCGCGCGAGTGGGTCGCCGAGTTCGAGGCCTCCGTCGTGGTGAAGGCCGAGCCCGCGCAGCGGCTCGAAAACATGCTGCAACACGTGCGCAAGCTGTTCTACGAGCGCCCCGATCGCGTGCGGCTGATCCTCTCGGCGCTGATCGAGCGCGGCCCCGAGAACGAAGAGGTGCGCGAGGGCGTCGCCCGGATCATGGGCGTGATGCGCGACGCGATCGCGCGTGGCATGAGCGTGCTGCCGATTCCTCCCGACCGCGTGAAGGGCCTGGCGACGCTCGCGCTGCAGATCCTCGCGGGTGCCTTCTGCGACTACTTCGCGAACCCCGATCGCGAGGTGTTCGAACAGCGCCTCAAGGTGATCCGGAAATCGCTCGCGCTGTTCGTCGAGTACGAGATCGAGCACGCCCATCTCGACGCGCGCGTCTGAGCTCGCGCTTGACACCAGCTCACGCCGCAGACTCTCACCAACTACTACAAGGACGCCAATGTTCGGCGTACGCGCCGGCCACGAGCTGCGCCGCCAGCACTCGCCGGGCGATCGGCGTGATCCGAGCGATCGCAACACGAAACACATCTCGCGACCACTGATGCGGAGAGGGCTGCACCCCCGTGCACCAGGAGACCTCCAGCATGACGACCGCTGATCGCTCTCTCGAAATCGCCGTGCTGGGCCTCGGCCAGGCCGGCGGGAACATCGCCGCCGAGTTCCACCGCCGCGGCTACCGCGCCCTCGCATTCAACACCGCGAAGCCCGAGCTGGCCTCGCTTCCTCTGCCCGACGCGCAGCGCATCCACACCGGCATCGAGGGCGGTGGCCCTGGCACCGACGTCGAGCACGGCCGCGAGTGCCTCACGGCGCACGCGGAGCGGATCCGCGCGGCGGCCGCCGAGCGCGCCGCGGGCGCCGACGTCGTCGTGGTCGCCGCGGGCCTCGGCGAGGGGATCGGGTCGTGCGCGCCCGATCTCGTGGCCGCACAGGAGTCGGAGGATGCGCTCGAGCGATTCTACTCGGTGAACGCGATGGCTCGCGCCGATCCGGCCTTCTTCCGCGACGAGCTGCGCGGCGCCGCGCGCGACGCCGATCGCCACGTGTCGGATCTGGCGCGCCGCGCGCTCGAAAAGATCACGCGCGCGGGATGATCTCGCGATGAGAGCGCTGATCCACTTCGCGCCGCGCGCCGGCGCGGGCGAACGGTTCGGCTCGCGCATCTCGTCGCTGGTCGCCGCGCTGCGCGCGAGCGCCGCGCCGCGCGGGCTCGCGGTGAACGCGCTGTCCCGGCTCGCGCGCGACGCGTTCGGCAAGCACACGCCGTTCCGCGCCGGTATCGAAGTGACCGGAGGAGACGGGCCCGGCGAGATCACCGAGCTGCTCGCCGATCTGGGCGCGCAGGTCGACGACGTCGCGCATCCCGACGCTTCGACGCTGCTGATCGGCAGCGATGCGGTGTTCGTCGCGTCCGAGCGCGCGCCGGTCCGCTACCAATACCTGATGCGCCGCAACGCGAGCTTCACGCACGAGACCTATCTCGAGTACTACCGCACCCGGCACTCGCGCTTCGGAATCGCGACGCCGGGAACGCTCGGCTACGTGCAGCTCCACGTCGATCTCGGCGCTTCGCGCAGCGCCGCTGCGCGCGCGGGCCTCGGGATCTGGGGCTTCGACAGCGTCTCCGAGCTCCACCTCGCGTCGCAGGAGGCATTCCTGCGCGCGCTCGCGGAGTCGGGCTTCGGAACCGAGCCGATCGCCGACGAGGAGATCTTCGTGGACCGGCCGAACTCGCTCGATCTCTGCTCGGCGGTGGATTGGGGGGTCACCTAGGGAGGCCTAGCGGCATCGGGGAAGCTCCCTGCGCGAGCTCCGAAGCCATCGCGGTCGAGGCGACGTCGCGTTCTCGAGCGACAACGGGGCCACCTGCAACTACACCCCGGTCGCGAACGCGAACGGCGTCGACCCAAACGTGGCGAACATCCGGATCAATCGAAGGGCACGTTCGCGGGCGATCCGGTGCCGGGAGCGCCGAGCCCGAGCTTTGGCACCCTACCTCACGCCGTGTCGGAGCCGGCCGTCGATCGAAGATGGAAATAAAACGTAATATTTACGCATAGTTGGATGTTCGCACTGCAGCCGACCCGGCGCGCCACTGGACCGATCGTCCGGATGCTGCGCCGAGGTGGATCCGATCTGGCTCGCGCGTTGCTGATAGGATTCGCGCGCATGCGCGATGCGGGGTTCGGTCTGACTGGCAGCGCGGCCGCGGTGATCGGCGCCGGTCAAGGGATCGGGCGCGCGATCGCGCTCCTGCTCGCGCGCGCGGGCGCGCGGGTGGCGCTCGTGGACGAGGTCGAGGAGCGGGCGCTCGCCGTGGCGCGCGAAGCAGCAGAGTGTGGAGTCCCCGCCATTCCTCTGGTCGCCGACGTCACGGACGCGTCGGCGGCGCAGCGCGCGGTCGCGCGCGCCGACGCCGAGCTCGGCGGGATCGCGAGCGTGATCAACATCGTCGGCAGTGCGAGCTGGGCGCCGCTGCTCGAGATGGACGAGGCCACGTGGCAGCGCGACTTCCGCGTGAACCTCGAGCAGCACTGGTACGTCGCGCGCGCCGCGGCGGCGCAGTGGCAAGGCGCGGGAGCGATCGGAAGCCTCGTGGTGGTGGCCTCGGTATCGGGCGTGTTCTCGGCGCCGCGCCACGGCGCCTATGGCGCGGCGAAGGCCGGGCTGCTCTCGCTCGTGCGCACGATGGCGGAGGAGTGGTGGCCGAGCGTGCGCGTGAACGCGGTGGTGCCGGGCATGGTGCGCACCCCGCGGATCGAGGCGATGTGGACGCGCGGCGAGGTCGCGCGGCCGGCCGACGACGCGCTCGGGCGCATGGCCGAGCCCGAGGACATCGCGAACGCGGCGGTATTCCTGTCCTCGCCGCTCGCGCACCGCATCACGGGTCAGGCGCTCGTCGTGGACGGCGGCACCAGCGCGCGCTTTCCCTACCACATGACCTGATCTCGGGAGGAGCCGATGAAGCTCGACCTGCTCTACGAAGTCGACGCGCCGAAGCCGTGGGGGAAGCCACATCCCTGGGGCCAGCGCGAGCGCGAGCGACGCGCCTACTACGAGGCGATTGAGCAGATCAAGCTCGCGGATCGGCTCGGCTTCAACACGATCTGGGCGGTGGAGCATCATTTCCGCGAGGGGCGCTCGCACTGCCCCGCGCCGGAGGTGCTGCTCGGCGCGCTTTCGCAGGTGACCGAGCGCATCCGGCTCGGCTTCGGCGTGACGCTGACGCCGTTCGGGTTCACGCATCCCGCGCGCATCGCGGAGAAGGTGGCGACGGTGGACATCCTCTCGCACGGGCGCGCCGAGTGGGGCACCGGCCGGTCCACGCCGATGGAGCAGACCGCTTTCGGCGTCGACCGCGAGCGATCGCGCGATCAGTGGAAGGAGGCGATCCAGATCGTGTGCGGAATGTGGCGCGACGAGCGCTTCGCGTGGGATTCGCCCACGTTCCAGTTCCCCGAGCGCGTGGTCACCCCGAAGCCATACCAGGATCCCCATCCTCCGTGCTGGATGGCCGCGACGAGCGACGGCTCGTGCGAGGTCGCCGGCGAGAACGCGCTCGGCATGCTCTCGTTCGCGATCATGCAGCCGCTCGAACGCATGGCGCAGCAGATCGCGGCCTATCGCCAGGCGCAGGAGCGCGCCACGCCGCTCACCGACGTCGCTACCAACAAGGTGGCGGCCTACACGCTCGTGCACTGCGCAGACTCGATGGCGCGGGCCGAGGCGAATGGAATCTGGAAGAGCGTGGCCTGGTGGTACCAGCACCTCGCGCAGTTCACGCTCGACTGGGAGCTCGTGCACCTCTCCAAGGCCGAGCAGGACGCGACCTTCCCGCTGATGAAGCCGTTGCTCGAGGGCAACGTCCCGATCCAGCACTTCCACGACGCCGACATGATCGTGGTCGGCGACCCCGAGCGCTGCCTTCAGAAGATGAAGCACTACGCCGACCTCGGCGTCGACCAGTTGATCTGCTACGCGCAGTTCGGCTACCACGAGCACGAGACGGTGATGCGCACGATCGAGATCCTCGGCAGGGAAGTGCTGCCGGAGATCGAGAAGTACCGGCCCGCGCCTCCCAAGAGCAGCGCGGCGCCCGGGACCGAGCGGCTTGCGAAGTTCATCGACTGAGCCCGCGCGGGCCTCGGAGGTCGAGCCCTATCTGCGCGGCTGTGCGTGGCCGGCGGCAGACTGGGCGGTCTATCCGCGCTGCGATCCCGGTCCCGCCGGCGCGCGGCTGCCCGCCGACACACGCGCGCAGGCCGCGCTGCCGGTCGGTGTGCGACTCGAGTTCACCGGAGACGCGGAAGCGGTGCAGCTCGACTACTGCACCGCCACGGCGGAGCTCGGCCCGCGCGGCGCGGGCGCGGGTACGACCTTCGCGCTGTATCGCGGCTCGAAGCTCGTGGCCGAGGCGCCCGCGCTACTCGGGCGCGGCACGGTGCGACTGGCGGCGGGCGCGGGTCCTTCGCGCGGGATCGTCTACCTGCCCGAGGGCATGCGCCCGGTCGTCCGGGCGATCCGCGCGATCGGCGGCGAGATCGCACCCGCAACTCCGCAGCGGCGCTGGCTGTGTTATGGGGATTCGATCGCCGAGGGCTGGTGCGCCGCGGGGCCCGCGGGCGCGTGGCCCGCGCGCGCCGGGCGCGACTGCGAGCTCGACGTGGTCAACCTGGGCTATGCGGGCGGCGCGCGCGGCGAGCTCGCGTCGGCCGAGGAGATCGCGAAGCTCCCCGCCGACGTGATCAGCATCTCGCACGGCACCAACTGCTGGACGCGCACGCCCCACGACGCGCCGCTGTTCCGCGCCGGGCTCGCGAGCTTCCTCGCGATCGTGCGGCAGCAGCACCCCGCGCTCCCGATCGTGGCGGTGAGCCCGGTCCTGCGCCCGGACGCCGAGAGCACGTGCAACCGGCTCGGCACCACGCTCGCCGACCTGCGCTTCGTGTTCGAAGACGTCGTCCGCGAGCGCACCCGCGGCGGCGACGCGCGGATCACGCTTGTGCCGGGGTTGCCGCTCCTGCCCGCGGAGCGGTTCGCCGACGGCGTGCATCCCGACGACGAGGGCCACGCGCGGCTGGCCGCGGCGCTCGGCCCGCTGATCCGCGCCGCGTGCGAGCGCGCGGCGCGCGAGGACGGCCGGTGAGCGATCTGCTCGACGTGTTCCGCCTCGACGGCCGCGTGGCCGCCATCACCGGTGCGGCCAGCGGCATCGGGCGCGCGGTGGCCCACGTGCTCGCGGCGGCAGGCGCGCACGTGGTGCTCGGCGATCTCGACGAGTCCGGCGCGCGCGCCGCCGCGCGCGAGATCGAGGATCGCGGCGGCACCGCGCGAGCGCGGCGCGTCGACGTGGCGGTGCGCGCGGACCAGGACGCGCTCGTGGCGCTCGCGCTGAGCGAGTTTGGCCGGCTCGACGTGATGGCGAACGTCGCGGGCGTGCCGAGCGACGGCCCGCTCGCGGACGTGGACGAGGCCGAGCTCGACCGCCTGCTCGCGATCAACGTGAAGGGCACGCTGTTCGGCTGCCAGGCCGCCGTGCGCGCGATGGCGGAGCGCGGCGGCAGCATCGTGAACGTCGCCTCGGGCGCGATCGATCTCGCGGTGCCCAACTACGGCCTCTACGCGCTCACCAAGGCCGCGGTCGTGATGCTCTCCCAGACCCTCGCGGCCGAAGTCGGCCGCCACGGCATCCGCGTGAACGTGCTCGCGCCCGGCGCCACGCTCACGAACTTCACCCAGCGCCATCTCCGCGGCGCCGACGGCAGCGTCGACCCGGCGCGGCTCGAGTCGTTCCTCGCCGCGATGCGCGCGCGCTCGCCACTCGGGCTCGTCGGCGAGCCGATCGACCAGGCGTGGCTCGTGCTCTACCTCGCGAGCGACGCGTCGCGCTTCTGCACGGGCCAGATCTGGCGCGCGAACGGCGGCCAGACGATTCCGCGCTGATCAGGAGCGACTCGCTTCGGCGTAGAGCTTCTCGAGCCGCGGCGAGAGCCATCCCTTCGGCGGCTCGAAGCCCGGGTCGAGCTCGCGCACGCGCGCAAACGATGCGGTCGCGCGATCGGTTTCGCCGAGCGCCGCCCTCGCACTGCCCTCCACGAACGCGGCGCGCGCGCCCACCGACCGGGCCGCAGGCGAATCACCGGCGCGCGCGAGGATCTCCTCCGCGTCGCCGGCGTGCGCGACTGCGCGCTCGTAGCGCGCGCCGCGATAATCCGCCTCCGCGCGGTCGACGAGGCCCCTCGCGCGCTCGACGCCTGATTCGGGCGCGCGCGGCGGCGGGGCGCCGGGGACCACGGCCGCGCGCGCGGCCGGCGGAGGCGGATCGGCGGGAGGTGTCGCGACGGCCACCGCCGACGCGGGAGGCAGGGTCGCCTCGCGCGGAAGGATCAGCCGCTGGCCGGCGCCGATGCGCGGCGGCCGCCCCAGTTGGTTCAGCTGGGCGATTGTAGAAACGGACACGCGGTAGTGACGCGCGATCTCCTCGAGCGTCTCGTCCGGTTCCACCCGGTGCGCGATGCGCGCGCCGTCGGGAATCACCAGCCGCTGGCCCACCGCGATCTGGTCGGCGTCGCGCAGCTGGTTGGCGCGAGCGAGCCGTTCGACGTCCACGCCATACCCCTGGGCGATCCATCCCAATGTGTCGCCGGGCCGCACAACGTGCCGGGCCAGCGCGCGCTGGGCCGCGGGAGTCGTGCACGCGACGAGCAGCGCGGCTGCCGCGAAGCGCACCAGTCGGCGGGTGCCGATCTCGAGCGCGCGTCGGGTGGAGATCGGATCCATTGCGGTGCCTCCAAAGCAGCCGACCGTACCGGCGATTCGCAAGTTTCGCACCAGCTCCGGCCGTCGCGCCGCGGCGCCGACCCCGCTAATCGACGAAGGTCGCGATCGCGGCCACTCCCTCGGCGAACGCGGGCTCGGGCACGAGCAGCGAGATCACCGCGAACGGACCGCCCTCGAAGTCGTAGAGCCAGCCCGGCTGAACGAGCACCGAGTGCTCCGCGAGCAGGCCTAGCGCCCACTCGTCGTCGGAGCGCGTGGCGGGCAGCCGCAGGACGGCATACCAGCCGCCCTGGGCGCGCAGGAGAGTGGCGGCGGTGCCCTCGACCGCGCGCGCGGCCTCGGCGAGGTTTCGCGCGAGTCGCGCGGCGATCGCGGCGCGCGTCTCGCGTGCGAGCGCGAAGATCAGCGGCAGCGCGAGCTGGACCGGCGTGGCCACCGAGAGATAGGCGTCGGCGAGGATCTCGAGGCGCGCGAGCGCTTCGGGCGCCTCGCGCCCGTCCGCGATCATCCACGCGAGCTTGAGCTGGGGCAGCGCCGCGTACTTCGACAGCCCGCCGAGCGCGAGGACGAGCGGCGCGCGCGGTCCGCCGCCGTTCGCGGCGTCGAGCAGCGACGGCGCGGGCGGGGTCTCGCGCGCGAATGCGTACGCGGCGAACACCTCGTCGGAGACGATCGGCAGTCCGAGCTCAGCGAGCGCGCGCACCTCGTCGCGCGAGGCGAACGAGCCGGTCGGATTGTTCGGGTTCACGCACACGACTGCGCGCGCGCGGGGCTCCCGCGCGCGCCCGCGCAGATCGGCGAGGTCGATGTGCCAGGAGCCGTCGTAGGCAAGGCGATAGGGGCACAGCTCCACGCCGTCCGCGCGCGCGAGGTGCTCGAGCAGCGGGTAGCCGGGCCGCGGCACCAGCACGCGATCGCCCGGATCGCAGAGCAGCCGGAACGCGAGCGAGTACGCCTCGCTCGTGCTGCACACGAGCGCGATCCGATCGGCGCTGGCGGTCACCCCTCCAGCGACGAGCTCTTCGGCTACGGCGAAACGCGCCTCGGGGTGGCCGAGCGGGTGCGGTTCGTAGCGCGCGCCGCGCGGATGGGAGAGCGCCGCGAGCAGCGCGGGGGGCGCCGCGAATCCGGCGGCCGTGGGATTGCTCTCGGTGAGGTCGACGATGCGCGCGCGCCGCGCGCGGGCCGATTCGACCGCGAGCGCGAGCGCATTGGGCGCGCGCTCGAATGCCGAGCGATGCGAGAACACCGCTCGCCAGTGTACTGTGGCCTGCATGTGGCGTGCGCTGGCGGCACAGGGGAACGGGCTGCCCATTCCCCTCGAAGACGCCGACGCGCTCCGCGACGCGCTCCGATCGGAGAAGAGCACCGTCTGGATCGACTTCCACGAGGCGACACCCGACGAGGTCCAGCTGCTCGCCGAGACGTTCCGGCTCGATCCGCTCACGGTCGAGGACTGCGTCGCCGATCTGCACCACCCGAAGATCGACGACTTCGAGCAGTACCTCTATCTCGTGGTCCACGGCGTGCTGGCCGGCGCGCGCCGCGGCGAGATGCAGACGGTCGAGCTCGACGTCGTGATCGAGAAGAACGCGCTCGTCACGTTCCGCCACGCGGAGATGCGCAGCGTGGCGGAGGTCTGGCAGCGCGCGTCGTCGCGCGCGGGCTTCCTCGCACACGGCCCGGTGTATGCGCTCCAGGCGATCCTCGCAGCGCAGGCCGACCACTACATCGACGAGGTGGAGTTGATCCAGCGCGAGCTGCACGCGCTCGAGTCGGTCGTGTTCGCCGACCGCCAGCCGCCCGGCTTCGAGCGCAAGGTGTTCGCGGTGAAGCGCGACATCGCGCACCTGCGCGGGATCCTCGGCAGTCAGCGCGAGCTCGTGCACCGGATCGGGCGCGGCGACTTCGCCGTGGTGCCGAAGCGGATGTGGCCCCTGTTCCGCGACGTCTACGACCACCTCTACCGCGCGACCGAGATGCTCGACACCCTGCGCGACCTCTCGATCGCGCTGCTCGAGACGCACCTCGCGATCGTCGCCAACCGCACCAACCACGTGATGCGCGTGCTGACCACGGTCGCCACGTTCATCCTGCCGCTCTCGCTCGTGACGGGCTGGTTCGGAATGAACTTCCAGCGGCTCGACGGGCTCGAGATGGCCCACCCGGATCTGTTCGTGCTGAGCGTGTTCGCCGCCGTGATGCTGCTGATGGGCGTCCTGCTGAAACGGGGAGGCTGGATGTAGCCGCGGTCCTCGGCCCCGAGGGGCACGAGCGGCCCATTTCAACCACGAAGCCCGGTTGCGAACCACTTCATCTCCAGACCGTCGAATACCCTGCGGCCGCAGGAAGGAATGTCAGCCGTGCAGCTGATGACGAAATTCGATCGCGATCCGTTTGCGGACACTCCCGACTTCGACGCCTACATCCCGCGCACTGCGACCGAGTCGACGCTCGTAGGGCTCGAGATGGCGCTGCGCGACGGCGCGCGCGTCGTGTGCCTCGATGGTCCCGCGGGCTCCGGGAAGACGCTGCTCCTGCGCGTGCTCGAGGAGCGCATCGCGGGGGACTTCGCGTCGGTGCGCGTGCCGTACCCGAAGCTCGATCCCGACGAGTTCTGTCTGTGGGCGCTCTCCGCGCTTGGCCGCGCCGGGCGCGGAGATACCGCACCCGAGCAGGAGTTCGCGCGGCGGGTCGCGCGGCGCGCGGCGTCGGGAGAGCGGCCGCTCGTGTTGATGATCGACGACACCGACCTGCTGCCGATCGCGACGCTGCACGCGCTGCTGCGGCTGCAGCGGAGCACCGGGGATGCGATGCAGCTCGTGCTCGCGCGGACGGGCGCGCGTCACACCGACGAGCTGGCGCAGGCGGGTGTCGCGCCCGTGACGGTCGAGCTCGAAGGCGCGATGGACCGCGCGGAGATGGAGCACTACGTGCGCGCGCGTCTGGT
>DATFWW010000259.1:0-3436 GCA_035258825.1 Myxococcota bacterium | reverse complement strand
ATCGGGCGCACGCACGGCGTGCACGCCGAGCCCACCACATTCGGGCTCAAGCTGCTCGTGTTCGCCGAGGAGACTAGGCGCCAGGGCGTGCGCCTCGCGCGCGCCACCTCCGAAGCGGCGGTGGGCAAGATCTCCGGGGCCGTGGGTACGTTCGCGCACCTGCCGCCCGCCGTGGAGGAGGCGGTGTGCGCACGGCTCGGAATCGGTTTCGAGCCGGCCGCCACGCAGGTGGTGCAGCGCGACCGGCACGCGGCGTTCATCGGCGCGCTCGCGCTATGCGCGTCCACGTGCGAGAAGATCGCCGTGGAGCTGCGGCACCTCGCGCGCACCGAGGTGCGCGAGGTGCAGGAGGAGTTCGGCGCGGGCCAGAAGGGCTCGTCGGCGATGCCGCACAAGCGCAATCCCTGGCGGCTCGAGAACGTCTCCGGGCTCGCGCGCGTGATGCGCGGCTATGCGGCGGCCGCGCTCGAGAACCAGGCGCTCTGGCACGAGCGCGACATCAGCAACTCGTCGGTGGAGCGCGTGATCTTCCCGGACGCCTGCGTCACGCTCGACTTCATGCTCCACCGGCTTGCGGGCCTCGTCGAGACGCTCGTGGTATTTCCGGAGCGCATGCGCGAGAACCTCGACCTGACGCGCGGCCTCGCGTTCAGCGGCGCGCTGCTGCTCGCGCTTGCCGCGAAGAACCTGACGCGCGAGGACGCCTACGCGCGCGTGCAGAAGCACGCGATGGACACGTGGGACCACGGCGGCGACTTCCGCGAGCGCGTGCTCGCCGACGCGGAGATCGCGCGCGTGCTGGCCAAGGAGGAGATCGAGCGCGCGTTCAGCCTCGACGAGGCGCTGCGCCACGTCGACGCGATCTTCGAGCGCACGCTCGCGCTCGC
Organism: Myxococcota bacterium; assembly: GCA_035258825.1. Taxonomy (GTDB): domain Bacteria; phylum Myxococcota_A; class UBA9160; order UBA9160; family SMWR01; genus JAHEJV01. The sequence continues at coordinate 2,549 of DATFWW010000259.1, read as the reverse complement.
CGCATCCGAGGAGGAGAGCTCGTGAAGGCGCTCGTGAAGGTGACCCTCAAACCCGACGTGCTCGATCCGCAGGGCAAGGCGATCCGGTCCGCGTGCGGTCAGCTCGGCTACCGCGCGATCGAGAGCGTGCGGCAGGGGAAATTGTTCGAGATCGAGCTCTCGGCGAAGACCGAGGTCGAGGCGCGCCGCCTGCTGGAGGAGCTCGCCGGGAAGCTGCTCGCGAACCCGGTGATCGAGGATTACGCGATCCTCTCGATCGAGGGGTGAAGACCGTTCACGCGCTCCCGAGATTGCGCGCGATCCGGCGCCGCGGGTCCTCGGTATCGGGCTCGAAGTCGCGCCCGGTGATCTGCTCGAACGCCTCGATGTAGCGGCGCGAAGCCTCGCAGCGCACGTCGACCGGCAGCTCGGGCGGCGTCCCGTCACCCTTGTAGCCCTTCTCGCCGAGCCAGCGCCGCACGTACTCCTTGTCGAGCGCCTCGGGCGCGCGGCCCTCGCCGAGCGCGCGCTCGTACCGGTCGCGGTACCAGTAGCGCGACGAGTCGGGCGTGTGGATCTCGTCGACCACCACGAGCGAGCCGTCCGCGCGCTGCGCGATCTCGTACTTCGTATCGACGAGGATCAGTCCGCGGCTCGCGGCCCAGCGCTGTCCCTCCGCGAAGAGAGCGCTGCACAGGCGATCCGCGGCGTCGTAGGTCTCCGCCGGCAGCGTTCCCTCGGCGATGATCTGATCGCGCGAGACGAGCTCGTCGTGCTCCCCCTTAGGCGCCTTGGTCGTCGGCGTGAGCAGCGGCGCGGGCAGCGGCTCGTGCGCGCGGAGGCCGTCGGGCAGCGCGTGGCCGCAGTAGACGCGCTCGCCGCGCGCGTAGGCGGTCCAGATCGATGTCTTCGTCGACCCGGTGAGGTAGCCGCGCATCACGAACTCGACCGGCAGCGGCTGCAGCTCGTGCACCACCGAGACGCACGGGTCGGGCACCGCGATCAGGTGATTGGGCGCGATCGCGCGCGTGCGCTCGAACCAGAACGCGGCGAGCTGGTTCAGCACCTGGCCCTTGAACGGCAACGTGCCGACCACCACATCGAAGCAGGAGACGCGATCGGTGACGACGATCGTGCGGCGATCGCCCTGCACGTAGCTGTCGCGGACCTTGCCCTCCTCGCGCTCTCCGAGTCCGGAGAAGTCGGTGCGCGAGAGGGTGCGCGCGCACTGGTCGCGCAGCAGTCGCGGGTCGGTGCCCATGGGGGTTGCCTCGATCGGTGGGGGCGGCGCGAGCCGAAGGTGGGCAACACGCCCGGGGGAGGTGCCCCGATGCTACAAAGCTCCGATGCGCGCCGCACGCCCGCGAGCGCTCTACGCGCTCGTCTTCGCCGTCCACGCGGCGTTCGCCGCGTCGGTCTTCGCGCGGCTGGGCGCGCCACTCCTGTGGGAGGACGAGGCCGAGACCGCGATCCACGGCCGCAGCGTGCTCGAGTACGGGGTTCCGAAGGTGCATGTCGGCCGCAACATCGTCTACGGCGCGCCGCTGCCGCTATCGCTCGGCGCCGACGAGAAGCTCGACGCGTACCTGGGATCGCCGTGGGGCCAGTACCTCTTCGCGGCGCCCGCGGTGGCGTGGTCGGACGGCGGTCGCGATCTCGCCGCGCGGACCTGGCGGATGCGCGTGCCGTTCGCGCTCGCGGGCTGGCTCGGCGTGCTGCTCGTCGGCGCCGTCGGCGCGAGCCTGTGGCCCGCGGCTGCGGGGTCGCGGGCCGTGTTCTGGCTCGGGTTCGGCGTGTGCCTGCTGCTCTCCGTGTCGCTCCAGCTCCACCTGCGCGAGGTCCGCTACTACCCGCTCGTCGTGCTGGCGCTCGGCGCCGCGGCCCGCCTCGAGCTCCGGCACCACGCGCGCGGCGATCTGCCGCAGCTGCGCCACGCGCTGCTGCTGGCTCCGGTGCTGTTCGTCCTGTTCAACCTGTTCTACCCCGCCTTCACCGCGGTCGTCGTTGCGGCTGCCGCCGCGCTCGCACTCGCCGCCGCGCGCGATCGCGCTCCGCTGCGCGATCGCGCGATAGTGCTCGCGCGCAGCGCGGCGCCGTATGCGCTCGCGTGCGCGGCCGCGCTCCCGATCGCGGTGCTGTTCGGGTTGCCCGCCCAGAGCCGACACTTCTTCGCGACGTTCGACAGTCCGCTCTCCGCGTTTTCCCACCAGCTCGCGTCCGGCGCGCTCTACCTGCTGCGGTACGAGTTCGCCGCTCCAGTCCTGGTCGGCGCGGCCGCGCTCGCGCTGGCGCGCCGCCGGGTCGGGCCGGACGCGCCCGAGCTGTGCGCGGCGCTCACCGCGTGCGATCTCGTGGTGGCGCTCGCCGCGATCTGGTGGATGACGATCGCGTGAACGCCGCTGTTCTTCTCGCGCTACCTGATCCCGCTCTCGCCGCTGCTCTCCGCCGCGGGCGTTGTCCAGCTCGGGTGTCTGGTCGCGCTGCGCCGCACCCGTGTGTCGCGCATGGCGACGGCCGGGCTCGCGGCGGTGGCGGTCGCGTGGGCGGCCTGCGCCGCCGTGCGCGCGCCC
>DATFWW010000258.1:0-9939 GCA_035258825.1 Myxococcota bacterium | reverse complement strand
CGGATGTAGGGCTCCGCGACGTCGCGGATTTCGAGCGCCGAGAGCACGCGCGTGTTGAGGCCCTGCTTCTCGAGTGCGTCCTGCAGCGCGAGCGCGTTGATCACGCTCGCCATCATCCCCATGTAGTCGGCGCTCGCGCGGTCCATGCCCTCGGACGCGGCGGTGATGCCGCGGATCACGTTGCCGCCGCCGATCACCACGCACAGGTCGACGCCGAGCTCGTGCACCTCCCGCAGCTCCTGGGCGATCCGCTTGATCACGGTGGGGCTGATGCCGAACCCGTTCTTGCCGGCGAGCTGCTCGCCGGAGAGCTTGACCAGGAGCCTGCGATAGGCCGGCTTCACTCCGGTTGCGCCTCCTCCGATTGGCCGAGTTTGAACCGCTCGAAGGCGGTCACGTTCACGGCACCGTGCGCCGCGAGCAGTTGGCCGACCGACCTGTCGGGGTCCTTCACGAACGGCTGCTCCACCAGCGCGACCTCCGAGACGAACTTGTCGACCTTCCCGTCGACGATCTTGTCGAGGATCTTCTCGGGCTTGCCCGACGCCATTGCCTGCTTGCGGTAGATCTCGCGCTCCGATGCGAGCAGCGCCGGCGGGATGCCGGCGCGGTCCACCGCGACCGGGCTCGGGTCGGCCGCGGCGATGTGCATCGCGATGTCCTTCGCGAGCCCCGGGAGCGCCGCGCCCGCGTCGGCCGCCTTCAGCGCGACGAGCACGCCGAGCTTGCCGCCCGCGTGCACGTAGCCGCCGACCACGCCCGCGTCCACGGCGAGCCTTGCCGTGCGCTTGACCACCACGTTCTCGCCGAGCAGCGCGATCGCGGCGGCCACGCGGTCCGACGCCTTCTCGCCGTCGATCGGCGCGGCGAGCAGCGCGTCGACCGAGGCGATCTTCGGATCGTCGGCGACGGCGCGCGCGAGGCGTTCGCCCAGCGCGATGAACGCGTCGGTGCGCGCCACGAAGTCGGTCTCGCAGCCGAGCTCCACCATCGCGCCGACGCGGCCCGCGATCGCGATCGAGATCGCGCCCTCGCTCGTGGCGCGCCCCTCGCGCTTGGCGCCCTTGGCGAACCCGCGCTCGCGCAGGAGCTTGGTCGCCTGCTCGAAGTCGCCCGCGGCATCCGCGAGCGCTCGCTTGCAATCCATCATCCCCGCGCCGGTCTGCTCGCGCAGGGTCTTCACGTCCTTTGCGGAGATCTCCGCCACCGGCCCTCCCCTCGAATCCCGAACGAACTGTGAACGACTACTCGCTCGCGGGCGCCGGAGCGCTCGGCGCCTCGGCGTCGTCGCGCTCGGGCTCGCGTTCCCGATCCTGGCGCGGCGCCGCGCTGTGCGTCCCGCGACCGCGCCGCGGCTGCTGCTTGATCTCGACCACCACGCGTCCGGTGCCGGTCTTCTCCGCCACCTCGCCCGCCGCACGCGTGCGCTCCTGCTCCGACACCTCGCTCTGCACGCGCTCGTTGAAGATGCGCGCGCCCTCGGCGCACGCGTCGGCGACGCGCTGGCAGTAGAGCTGGATCGCGCGCGTCGAATCGTCGTTGCCGGGCACCACGAAGTCGATCGACTCGGGGTCGCAGTTCGAGTCGACGATCGCGACGATCGGGATCCCGAGCCGGTTCGCCTCCTTGACCGCGATCGATTCGCGGCCCACGTCGACGATGAACAGCGCGTCGGGCAGCCGGGTCATCTCCTTGATGCCGTCGAGCGAGCGCTTGTATTTCTCGACCTCGCGGTTGATGCCGGCGAGCTCCTTCTTCGAGAGGTCCGCCACCTTCTCGGCGTCGGCCACGAGCTCGAGCAGCTCCTTGTAGTGCTCGATCGACTTCCGGACCGTCTTGAAGTTGGTGAGCATGCCGCCGAGCCAGCGGCGGGAGACGAAGTACTGCTCGCAGCGCTGCGCCTCGGCCTCGACGAAGCTCTGTGCCTGGCGCTTGGTGCTCACGAACAGGACCTTGCCGCCGGAAGCGACCGTCTCGCGCAGGAAGTCGAGTGCCTTCTGGAAGCGCGGCAGCGTCTGGTCGAGATCGACGATGTGCACGCCGTTGCGCTCGCCGAACAGGAAGCGCTTCATGCGCGGATTCCAGCGCCGCGTCTGGTGTCCGAAGTGGACACCGGCCTCGAGCAGGTCGCGGACGGTCAGCTCGGCGCGCTCGACGTGAGCGCCCATCGTGGAGGGCGGCGCGGGGTTCGCGCCCGCGGCCTCCGGGGGGGCCGGGGTCTCGGCCATGGCAATTCTCCTTCGCGGTTGTGCGTCCGCTCCGGGGTGTGCCTCCCCGACCCGAGCACGATCCGGCCCAGCGCGACCGGACGGCGCGGGCACCGCCGGGGCGCCCCTGGAACGTGTGGATTCGCAGAGGGTTAGCAGACCGACCCACGCAAGACAAAGCATCCGCCGGGCGGCTGGGACCGAGCTCAGGGCCCGGCGGCGAGCTCCCGGATCGCGGCTTCGCTCGCCGGATCGGCGGGCATGAAGCTCTCGATCCGCAGCCCGTCGAGCATCACGTCCTGCGGAGCGGCGATCTGCGTGACGAAGGTGAACAGCCGCAGCTCGAGATCTCCGCCCTTCAGGTGCAGCGGGATCGCCGGATTGGGCGAGCGCGACAGGTCGGGCACGACTCCAGCCGCGGGAATGCCGGGCAGCGCCGTGAGCTCGGCGAGCAGCGCGCCGCATTCGGGGTCCTCCCCATCCTGCGACACTCTTCGGTGAAGCCCGGTCAGAAGCTCCGTCGCCACCTCCTCGAAGTTCACGATGTGGGGCTGGAGCGCTTCCGGGTGGAGCGTGAGGCGCAGCAGGTTGATCGGCTGCTGGATCCAGGGCTCGCTCGCGCGAGCGAACCGGCCGAGCAACCGCGGCGCCGCGTCGTTCGCACCGAGCAGGTTCCAGTACCGATCGATCAGCACAGCCGGGAACGGGGCGTGCCGCTCCAGCACGAAATCGATCACGCGCCGCAGCATCGCCATCTCGGGCGCGTCGAGCTTCGACTCGCGGTACACCGAGGCGAAGCCGGCCGCGGCGAGCAGCGCGTTGCGCTCGCGCAGCGGCACGTCGAGCGCCGCCGCGAGCCGCAGCACCATTTCGCGGCTGGGCGCCGACCGCCCGTTCTCGAGGAACGAGAGATGGCGCGTCGAAATGCCCGCCTCCATCGCGAGCGCGAGCTGCGAGTAAGCGCGCTGGTCGCGCCACTGTCGCAGCAGGCGGGCAAACGGCGGTCGCGATCGCGTCATCGCCGGTCAGGGTGCACCGGGCGGGTCGCCCGGTCCATGACCTCGGAGGTCATGTCGGCGAGCGTCGGCCCCGCTTCCCGCGCGTTGCTCTCGGCGCCCGCTGTCGCGCCCCGAGGCACGCGAGGCCGAACCCGAACAGCCCGAGCGCACCCGGCTCCGGCACGGCCACGAGCGTCAGGGACGGGCGACTCGCGGCGGTGGCGAAGCTGCGCGAGTTGAACACGCCGCTCATCGCGCTGTCCGCCGCCAACAGGCGCAGGCTGAGCGGGCCGCCCGCGAGCGCGTCCGCGACGAGCCCCGAAGCCAGCGCGAGCGAGTAGGTGAAGGCGCCGCTCGTCGCGCCGCTCCACGAGAACCCGCCGAGGCTCTGGTCGCCCGGACCGATGAACGTGCTCTGGAGGCTCGTGATCGTGATCCCGCTCGATCCGGGCGAACCGGGCGTGCCGGTGCCCTCGATCCACGCATCGCTCTGCATCCACGAGATCGCTAGCGATCCCGCTGCCGGCGTGTTGAAGATGGCGTTGTTGGCCGGTGCGGCCATGAGCTGCAGGACCGCGGACTGGAGGCTCCACTGCCCGGCTCCGAACGCGCCGTCGAACGAGCTCGCGGCTGCGGAGAGATCGAATCGCAGCACGCTCTGCGCTTCGCCCTGCGGCAAGCCGGGCGCGGCCACCGTGAGTGCGCCGGCGCCGCCGTAGTTGTTGCCCGAGAGCGACCCGCTCGAGCCGGTCGTGACGAACGCGTCCGCGATCGGAGCGACGGAGAACGAGGCGCCCTGGGCGGCGAACGACACCAGGATCGGGAGGACGAGAGAAGCGATCTGCCTCATGAGGTCGCACATCCTGGAGGCGGGACCGCGCCGGGGGCAAGCGAGAAATCCCGACCGGCTGCGCTGGGTGCGCAGAACCCGCGACAACTCGCGGCGGCTACGTAGTGTATTCGGCGTTGATCTTCACGTAGTCGTAGCTGAGGTCGCAGGTGAAGATCTGGGCGGCGCCGCGGCCGAGGCCGAGATCGACCTCGATGCGCAGCTCGGGGCCAGCGAGTGCGCGCCGCGCGCGCGCGCGCGCGGCGCGGCCGGCGGAGGCGCCGCGCGAGAACACGACCACGCCGCCGAGCCGCACGCTCGTGCGCGCGAGGCGCAGCGCGATGCGGCCCGCGCCGACCGTCTGGAGGATCCGACCCCAGTTCGCGTCGCCGCCGAATAGCGCGGTCTTCACGAGCATCGAGTTGGCGATGCGGCGCGCGGCGCGCTCGGCATCGCCGTCCGTGCGGGCACCCGACACCGAGACGAGCACGAGCTTGGTCGCGCCCTCGCCGTCGCGCGCGAGCTGGCGCGCGAGCTCCGTGGCGATCGCGGTGACCGCCTCCGCGAAGCGCAGCGCACCGGGACTCTTCGCGCTGCGCAGCGGCGCGTTGCCCGCCGCGCCGCTCGCGAGCAGGAGCGCTGTGTCGCTGGTCGAGCTCTCGCCATCGACGGTCAGGCGGTTGAAGCTCTGGTCCGCGGCCGCGCGCAATGCGCCGCGCAGGAACGCGGGCGAGGCCGCCGCGTCGGTGAGCAGGAACGCGAGCAGCGTCGCCATGTCGGGCTCGATCATGCCGACGCCCTTCGCGATCCCCGCGATCGTCACCGCGCGGCCGTCGATCCACGCGCGCGTCGACGCGTGTTTCGGAACCGTGTCCGTGGTCATGATCGCGCGCGCCGCATCGCGGAGACCGTCGGGCGCGAGCGCCGCCGCGGCATCGGTGATCCCCTTGCGGATCTTCGCCATCGGCAGCGGCTGTCCGATCACGCCGGTCGAGGCGACCAGCATCTCTTCGCTCCGCGCGCCGATCGCGCGCGCGGCGGCGGCCGCCATCGCCTCGGCATCGCGCCGCCCGCGCGCGCCCATCGCCACGTTCGAGCACCCGCTGTTCACGACCACGCCGCGCGCGCGGCCCGCGCGCACGCGCGCACGGGAGAGCTCGACCGGTGCACCGACCACCGTGGAGCGCGTGAACACGCCCGCCGCCGCGCAGGGCGCATCGGAGGCGATCAGCGCGAGGTCGAGGCCGCGCGTCTTGATCCCGCAGCGCACGCCCGCGGCGCGAAAGCCGGGGACGCGCAACGGCGCGCTCGAGATCTCGGGATTGCGCGCGCTCAAGTCGCGCCGTGGCACTTCTTGAACTTCTTGCCGCTGCCGCACGGACACGGATCGTTGCGGCCCACCTTGGCGACCTTGCCCGGCGCTCCCGCGCTGCCGGGCGGACCGACACGGCGCGGCGCCGGCCGCGCCGCGGGCGGGCTCGCCTCGGGCGGCGGGGCCGAACGCAGCGGGCGCGACACGGCGCGCGGCGCATCGCCTTCGGCTGGCTGCGCGAAACTCGCGGGCGGCGGCGGCAGCGCGAACTTGAACACGAGCTCGAGCGTCTGCGCGTCGATCCGCGCGTTCATCTCCTCGAACAGCTGGAAGCCCTCGCGCTGGTACTCGAGCTTCGGATCGCGCTGGCCGTACGCGCGCATGTTGATGCCCGCGCGCAGGCCGTCCATCGAGTGCAGGTGATCCTTCCACTGCGCGTCGAGGATCTGCAGCAGGATCTGCCGCTCGCACTCGCTGAAATTCGGATAGCCCTCCGCAGAGTACTGCGCGGCGAGGCGATCGCATTCCTTCTTCTTGACCTCGAGGATCCCGGAGACGCGGTCGAGCGCAGCGGCGCCGAGCGCCTGGCGGTCGGTGGCACTCTCGTCGCCGACCTGGAACGGCTCGGCCGTCGCCTCGAACGGCACGCCGAACTGCGCCGTGAACGCCTTCGCGAGGTCGGCGAGCGACTCGGGCTCGACGCCCTCGCGCTCGGGCCAATGCGCGTCGAGCAGCGCGACGATCGCGCCCTCGGTCATGTCGAGGATCTCGGCGTGCGGGTCCTGGTCCATCGCCTCGCGGCGCCGCGCGTAGAACGCCTGGCGCTGCGAATTCATCGTGTTGTCGTACTCGAGCAGGTGCTTGCGGATGTCGAAGTTGCGCGCCTCGACCTTCTTCTGGGCGTTCTCGATCACGCGCGTGAGCAGGCGGTTCTCGATCGCCTCGCCCTCCTCCACGCCGACGCGGTCCCACCACTGCTTCACGCGGTCGGCCTCGAAGATGCGCAGCAGATCGTCTTCGAGCGAGAGGAAGAACTGGCTCGAGCCGGGGTCACCCTGGCGGCCGGCCCGGCCGCGCAGCTGGTTGTCGATGCGGCGGCTCTCGTGCCGCTCCGTTCCGAGGATGTGGAGCCCACCCGCTTCCACCACCTCGACGCGCTCCGCGCTGCACTGATCCTCGAAGTGGGCGAACGTCTCGGCGTACTCGGGGTGGGCGCGATCGCCGCCGCACTTCGCGAGCGCGAGCATCTCCGGGTTGCCGCCGAGCCAGATGTCGGTGCCGCGGCCCGCCATGTTGGTCGAGATCGTCACGGCGCCCTTGCGGCCCGCCTGCGCGACGATCTCCGCCTCGCGCTCGTGGTGCTTCGCGTTCAGCACGTTGTGCCGCACGCCGTGCTTGCCGAGCTTGTTCGACAGCTCCTCCGACTTCTCGATCGAGATCGTGCCGACGAGCACCGGCTGCCCCGCCGCGTGGCGCTCCTTGATGTCGTCGACCACGGCGTTGAACTTCTCGCGCTGGGTCTTGAACACGACGTCCTGGAGGTCCTTGCGGATCATCGGCCGGTGCGTGGGCACGATCGTGACGTCGAGGTCGTAGATCTTCGCGAACTCGGGCGCCTCGGTGTCGGCGGTCCCCGTCATCCCGGCGACCTTCTGGTACATCCGGAAGAAGTTCTGGAACGTGATCGTTGCGAGCGTCTGGTTCTCGCTGCGGACCGGGATGCCCTCCTTCGCCTCCACCGCCTGGTGCAGGCCGTCGGACCAGCGGCGCCCGGGCATCATGCGGCCCGTGAACTCGTCGACGATCACCACCTCGGGGCGCCCGTCTTCGCCCTGGCGCACCACGTAGTCGACGTCGCGCCTCTTCAGCGTGTGTGCGGTGAGCGCCTGACTCACCGCGTGCAGCACCGGCATCATGTTCGGGTCGTAGAGGTTCTCGACGCGCAGCAGCTGCTCGACCTTGTGGACGCCCTCCTCGGTGAGCGTCGCGCTGTGCGCCTTCTCGTCGACCCAGTAGTCGCCCGTCTCCTCGATCTCCTTCGACACCTCGCCCTTCTCGCCCTTGACGAGCTTGGGCACCACGCGGTCGACGAGCGCGTAGAGCTGGACGTTCTGCTCGGACGGCCCGGAGATGATCAGCGGCGTGCGGGCCTCGTCGATCAGGATCGAGTCCACCTCGTCGACGATCGCGTAGTCGAGCGAACCCTGGACCTGCTGCGCGTTCGTGAACTTCATGTTGTCGCGCAGATAGTCGAAGCCGAGCTCGTTGTTCGTGACGTACGTGATGTCGGCGCCGTACGCCTTGCGGCGCGCGGCGTCGTCCATGTCGTGCAGGATCACGCCGACGTCGAGACCGAGGAAGCGGTGCACCTCGCCCATCCATTCGGCGTCGCGCCGGGCGAGGTAGTCGTTCACCGTGACGACGTGGACGGTGCCCGCGAGCGCGTTCAGGTACGCGGGCAGCGTGGAGACGAGCGTCTTGCCCTCGCCCGTGCGCATCTCGGCGATGCCGCCCCGGTGCAGCACCAGACCGCCGATCATCTGCACGTCGTAGTGGCGTTGGCCGAGCGCGCGCTTGGCGGCCTCGCGCACGGTCGCGAACGCGTCGGGCAGGAGATCGTCGACCGGCGCACCGCTCTCGACGCGCTCGCGGAACGATGCTGTGCGCGCGCGCAGGTCGGCGTCGGAGAGCTTCGACAGCTCGGGCTCGAGCCGGTTGATCTGCTCGATGGTCGGGACGATCCGCCGGATCACCCGGTCGTTGTGGCTGCCGAAGAGTGTCCGCAGAGGATTGGCCATGGCGTGGCCGCGCGAGTGTAACGGAAGCGGGGATTCCCTCACCCTGCGCGCGTGGCGGAAGTCCTCGGATCTCCTCGGCTAGTCGAAGATGTAATCGAGGGGATTCCGCGTCTTCCCATTCACTTCCACCATGTAGTGGAGGTGCGGGCCCGTGCTGCGGCCGGAATTGCCGAGCGCCGCGATCCGCTGGCCGCGCTCGACGATCTGCCCCGGCTTCACGTAGAACGCCTGGTTGTGCCCGTACTGCGTGCGCACGCCGTAGCCGTGATCGATGATCAGGCAGTTGCCGAGCGCGCCGTTCTCGCCCGCGAATACGACCCTGCCGCGGGCTGGGGCGACCACGTCGGTGCCCGGAGTCCCGGCGATGTCGATGCCCGCGTGGAACTGCTTCTGATTGGTGAACGGCGAGATGCGATAGCCGAACGTCGAAGTCAGCCAGCCCTTCGAGGGCCAGATCGACGGCGACGACTCGAGCCGCTCGCGCTTGCCCTCGAGCGAGTGGAGCAGGTTCTCCAGACTGTCGCTCTGCCCCGCGGCGATCGAGCCGAGATAGTCGGCGGACTGGTCGAGCAGGCTCACGCGCTGCAGCACGCCCGCGCCGGGCGGAATCGCCGGCAGCCGCGAGTGGCGGTGCGCGGTTGCGACGGCGGGCGTCGGCTCCTCGACTCCGCCCTGTCCGCCTGGCTCCACCTCGGGCTCGACCGGGGTGACCTCCTCGCCGCCCGAGGCCGCCGCGCCGGGCAGGTTCGCGATGATCCGCACCTTGCGCTCGAGCTCGGAGAGCTTGGCGAGCCGGCCGTCGACCTCGCCCATCTTCTTCTCGAACGCGGCCACCTGCGCGCGGCGCTCGACCGACTCCTTGCGCAGCGACGCGAGCTCGTGATTGTCCATCCGCAGCCGCACGTAGTCGACGCTGAGCCCCACCACCGCGACCGCGAAGAGCCCCGCTCCGATCGCGGCTCGCTTGAGCATCACCTTGGGCAGCGAAAACCGCCGGACCGGCGAGGTCTCGTCGGAGACGACGATCAGCGACAGGGTGTCCATCACGCCCCCGGCTCGAGCGCGGGGAGGGTCACCGCGATCGAGAGCTTGCCGAGCTGGACTTCGTCGCCGTCGCGCAGCATCGCCTTCTGCTCGCGGGTCCCATTCACGCGGGTACCGTTCGTGCTGCCGAGGTCCTGGACGAAGAAGTGGACGCCGTCGTAGCCGATCGCGGCGTGCGCGCGCGACATGGTGGGCTCGGCGATCACGATGTCCGCGCCGCGCCCGCGCCCGATCACCATCCAGTCCCGATCCACCGGCATCTCGAGCCCCTCGTAGAATCCGCGCAGCACGCGAATCGAGCCGCCCCCGGGCACCGGCCCGGCGGGTGCGCTCGCGCGACTGGCTTCCGTCTCCATCGGCACCCTCCGGGGTAGGCAGTGTGACCTCCGACACAGAGGCGGAGGGTCACTTGCGTCGTCCCGTCGTCCGTCGTCCAGTTGGATCGGCGCGGGCCCGGGCGCTCTTGAGATGGGGAGCTTGTCCCCGCGGGACGCGCTCCGCGGCTTCCTATCGGTCCCCTCGCGTGGCGATCAGCTCGCGCGCGTACTCGCGCGCCGCGTCGCCTGCGCGGTCCCCGCCCGCCATGCGCGCGATCTCGGCCACGCGCTCGTCGCCGGTCACGGTTGCGATCGCCACGCCCGCGCGCCGCGCGCCGGCGCGCTTCGCCACGCGGAAGTGGCGGTGCGCGTAGGCGGCGATCTGCGGGAGGTGCGTGATGCAGAGCACCTGGTGTCGCTCGGCCAGCTCTGCG
>DATFWW010000257.1:0-10400 GCA_035258825.1 Myxococcota bacterium | reverse complement strand
TGGGATCCCGAGGAGTGCGGCGTCGCCGCGCGCGCCGACGGCGCGGATCTGGTGCTGTCGGGCGCAGCGCACTTCGTGCAGGACGCGTTCAAGGCGGACTTCCTCGTCGCCTCGGCGCGCGGCGAGCGCGGGCTCGTGCTGTGCGCGGTGCGCCCCGGCGCGGCCGGTGTCGCGCTGCACCAGGACCACATCCACGACCTCACGCGCGACCAGGCCACGCTGCGCTTCGACGGCGTGCGCGTGCCGCGCGGTGGCGTCGTGTCCGGGGACGGCGTCGCGGCGCTGCGGCGCGCATGGCCCGCGATCCTCGTCGCGGTGGCGGCGGATCTCTGCGGCACGAGCGAGTGGCAGCTCCAGGCCACCGTCGAGTACGCCAAGCAGCGCAAGCAGTTCGACCGCCAGATCGGCTTCTTCCAGGCAGTCAAGCACCCGCTCGTGAACGCGATGATCGAGATCGACCGCGCGCGCTCGCTGCTCTACCACGCCGCGTGTTGCATCGACGGCGACGACCCCGGAGCGGAGGTCGCCGCGCGCATGGCGAAGAGCGCCGCGAGCGACGCGGGTGCCTTCATCTCCGACCGGTCGGTACAGCTGCACGGCGGGATCGGCTTCACCTGGGAGTGCGACCTGCACCTGTTCTTCAAGCGCAGCCTGCACAACCAGATGCTCTACGGTGACGGCCCCTATCAGCGCGTGGTGCTCGCGGAGAAGTTGATCGGCCCGATCGGACGGTGAGTTGCGTTGCTCAGCGAATTGGAGTGCAACTGCGGATCGGTGTGGGAGGCGATCATGTTCGCCTCCGGATCAGTGATCCGCGCAAGATCCGCGCTCAGCTGGGCTGGCAGCCGCGCCGCGATTTCGCGAGCGGCTTCGCGCTGACGGTGGATTGGTTTCGCGACGCGTTAGCGCGCACCCAACGACTCGTACGCCGCCGCCAGCAGCCGCCGCGCGCGCGGATCGACCAGCCAGACGCCCGTGTGCATCAGGTTCATCGCGTAGCCGAACGAGAGGCGGTGCTCGGGGTCGGCATGGCTGTACGAGCCGCCCGCGCCGCCGTGGCCGAACGCGCGCGGATTCGGGCCGAGCGGCTCGTCGGGCGCCGCCAGGAAGAAGCCGAGCGCGATCCGCGTCGCCATCGGCAGCACCTCGTCGCGGCCGTTCACCTGCCCGGTGCGCGCGCAGTCGATCGCCTCGCGCGAGAGCAGGCGCACGCCAAACGCCTCACCGCCGTTCGCGAGCGGAGCGTAGATGCGCGCGAGCGAGTGCGCATTCGAATGGCCGTTCGCGCCCGGGATCTCGGCGCCCCGCCACGCGCGCGTGTTCACGAGGCCGGGTGTCAGCGCCGGCGGATTGGAGAACGCCTTCGCGAGCAGACCCTCCGGATTCTGCGCAACGGCCTTCACCAGATCGAAGTCGACGCCCTCCTGCGGCGGATGGATCGGCCCCTGGTGGAGCGGCGCGACGCGCGCGTCCAGCTCCGGCCCGAAGCCGATCTCGAACTCGGCGCCGACCGGACGCGCGATCTCCTCGCGCACCACGTCGCCGATCTTCCTCCCGCGCACACGCCGCACCACCTCGCCCACGAGCCAGCCGAACGTGAGCGCGTGATAGCCGTGCGCCTTGCCGGGCTCCCACCAGGGCTCCTGCTCCGCGAGCGCGCTCGTCATCGCGTCCCAGTCGTACATTGCCTCGGGCGACAACGGCTTCTTCACTGCGGCGAGGCCCGCCTCGTGCGAGAGCAGGTAGCGCACGGGCAGCTTCGCCTTGCCCGCCTGCGCGAACTCCGGCCAGTAGCGCGCGACCGGCGCGTCGAGGTCGACCGCACCCTCGTCCACGAGCCGGTGCAGCGCGAGCGCGACGAGGCCCTTGGTGGTGGAGAAGACGTTGACGAGCGTGTCGCGCTCGAACGGCTGCGTCCGCTCGCGATCGCGATGGCCCGCCCACAGATCGACGACGAGCTCTCCCTCGAGCGTGGCTGCGACGGCGGCGCCGAGCTCGTTGCCGGCCTCGAGCTCGCGCTCGAACGCTTCGCGCACGCGCGCGAACGCGGGATCACAGGTGCCGTGGATTACCGGCGCGCCGCCCACCCTACAGGAACCCCAGCTGGCGGTCCGCCGCGTCCGAGTCGAAGTCCTCGAACTGGATCAGGCCGAGCTTCGTGTAGGCGGCGCGCACCTTCGGCGTGAGCAGATGGAGCTTCTTCAGGTTCGGCACGATGCGCTGGAACAGCATGCTGCGGAAGATCCGGCCGACTTCGGATGAGAGCACCGCATTCTGGACCTCTTCGACGTTCCAGCCCATCGCGCGCGCGAAGTCGCTGCCGATCAGGCGGTCGCGCATCAGCTCCGAGGCGTAGATGATGAAGTCTTCGCGGTCGGCGAGCTCGTTCGCTGCCATGTCGTCGTAGTAGTCGCGCAGCGAGAGCACACCGAACGCGACGTGGCGAGACTCGTCGCGCATCACGTACTTGAGCAGCTCCTTGAGCAGCGGCTCCCGCGCGATCTGGAACAGGTTGCCGAACGCGGCCATCGCGAGGCCCTCGATCAGGATCTGCATGCCGAGATATTTGAAGTCCCAGCGGCTGTCGCGGATCGTGGCGTCGAGCAGCTCCTTGAGCGACGGGGTGATCGGCCACTCCCATTCCATCTTCTCGCGCACGTAGCGGCTGAACACCTCGACGTGGCGCGCCTCGTCCATCGTCTGCGAGCTCGCGTAGTACTTCGCCTCGAGCCACGGCACGCCGCCGACGAGCTGCGAGGCGACGATCATCGCGCCCTGCTCGCCGTGTAGGAATTGCGAGAGCTGGAGCGCGAGCTGGCCGTGCCGCGCGCGGGCCAGGTCGGCGCCGCGCAGCTTCTGGAACGGCGGATAGTCCTTCAGCGGGTTGATTGCGGCCGGGACGATCTCGGCCTCGGGATCGACGTGTGTGTCCCAGGCGAGCTGCGTGGTGCCGTTCCACTGCTCTCGTTTGCTCTTCTCGTACAGGTCTCGCAGGCCTTCCTTCACGCTCCCGTAGTTCCACGCATAGCTCGTGTCGAACGAGGTCAGCACGGTCTCGAGCTCGCGATCGAGGCCCTCGAGCGTATTCACGACTGCGGTCGCCATCGGTGTTCTCCCGGCTGCGATCCGGGGACGGTGGCCGATGCGGCCCCCGAGTTCAAGCGACGGGAGCGGCGCCCGGGAGCGGTTCACCTCTCCCGGGCGCCGGCGTTCCAGCGGTTGCCGCGAGCTCCACCTCGCATGCCGCGACACCCGGTGGTGTTCGCCTGCCGACCCGTGGAACCGCTGCCGTGAGGCGCGATCGACCACGGAACGAACACCGACCCGGCCCGCTGGAACGAGCACTGCGCCTACGATACGCGCCGCGCAGCGCGCCGATCAACCAAAAAGCGAGCGATCGCCGCAGCTTGGCGCGCGAGTCGCGCGCGCGTGAGGTGCCCGTGAAAGCCCGGCGAACTCCGGCACATCTGTGCCGGAGTTGCCGGTCGGTTGGTCGTCTCCGGGTTCGGTGTTACAAAAGGGGCTGGCCGCGCGGGCGCCGTCCCCCGCGCGGAGGGGGCTGCATCGGAGGGTGCCATGGTCGACGTACGGGATGATCTGGGCGACGAGCCGTATTGGGAGCCCACGCGGCGCTTGTCCGACGGTTTCGACGCGCGCCTGTTGCGCGAGCCGCTCGGCGTGCTGCCGGTCCAGCGCCCGCTCACGTTCTCACCGGGCGCCACCGTCACCGAGGCGATGCGCGCGATGCAGCGCGAGCACCGCGGGTGCGTGCTCGTGACCGACGACGGCACGCCGCGCAGCAAGCTGATCGGGATCTTCACCGAGCGCGACGTCCTGTTCCGGATCGTCGACAAGGGCCGAAACCCCGCGGCGCTGCCGATCGGCGACGTGATGACGCCGAACCCCGAGAACCTCGCCGCGCGCGCGACCGTCGCGTATGTGCTGAACAAGATGTCGGTGGGCGGCTTTCGCCACGTGCCCGTGGTCGACGACGAGCATCGCCCCGTGTGCGTGATCTCGGTGAACGACGTCGTGAACTTCCTCGTCAACGCGTTCCCGCGCGAGGTGCTCAACCTTCCGGAGCCGGGCACCACACCACCTGCTTCGCGCGAGGGCGCCTAGCCCTGTTCGGACGCCGGCCCGACGCCGATGCCGTGCGCGATGCGCCCGCAATGCGGCGCATCCTGCCGCACGTGTCGCCGCGCCGGAACGAGTCGCTGTTCTACCTGCCCGACGAGATCGAGGTCGAGGCCGCGCTCGAGTTCCTCGACAAGCACAACCGCACGCGCCCGCCCGAGCGCCCGGCGACGCTGTTCCATCTGCTCCTGCACGCGATCGGGCAGGGAGTCGCGCTGCGCCCGCGCGTGAATCGGTTCGTGAAGGGCGGGCGGCTCTGGCAGCGCCGCGGCGTCTACACGACGTTTTCTGCCAAGCGCGAGCTCTCCGACTCGGCGGCGATGGTCGCGATCAAGCGCCGTTGCGACCCCGAGCGCGAGTCGCTCGACGACACGATCGACGGCGTCTACGCACTGCTGAAACCCGCGCGCCGCGGCGTCGAATCCACGAGCGACAAGGAGACCAACCTCCTGCTGCGGCTGCCGAACGTCCTGACCGGCGCGCTCGTGCGCGCTGCCGACTGGCTCGACCGGTTCGGGCTGCTGCCGCTCGCGATGATCGAGCCCGATCCGATGTTCACCACCGTGTTCGTGGCCAACCTGGGCTCGGTCGGGCACGACGCGGGCTTCCACCACCTCTGGGAGCGCGGTACGTGCTCGGCGTTCTGCGTCATGGGTCGCGTGAAACCCGGCCCGGCGGGCCGGCGGATCATGTCCGTGTTCTGGACCTGGGACGAGCGCGTGGAGGACGGCCTCTACTCGTTCGGCTACACGAATGGCGTGAAGGTGCGCCTCGAGAGCCCGGAGCTCCTGCTCGCGTCGCCGGCCGAGCTGCGTGCGCGCGCCGTCACCTGATCGACTGCGCAAGTCGCGCGCAGCGAGCCAAAGGCGAGCGAAGGCCATCAGGTCTGACGATGGGCGGCTCGTGCGCGGCCGCCGCAGCCGCGCGCGGATCCGCGACGCCGCGCGCGAGCTGTTCCGCGAGCGCGGCTTCGACGGCACCACGCTGCGCGCGATCGGCGAGCGCGCCGGCATGGGCGCGAGCTCGATCTACCGCCACGTGCGGTCGAAGCACGAGCTGCTCGTGCTCGAGCTCGCCGAGCTCCAGGAAGAGGCGTGGCTGCGCTTCCGGCTCGCCGACGACAAGACCGCTCCGACGCGCGCCCGCGTGCAGCGCTTCCTCGAGGTGCAGCACGAGCTGCTCGCGTCGGACGCCGACCTCGTCGTGATCGCGCTGCGCGCCACCACCTTCCCCGAAGCGCCGGTGGCACGGCGCGCGCTCGCGCTGCAGGACCGCGCCGTCGGACTGCTCACCGAGATCCTGCAATCCGGCAGGCGCGACCTCGCACCCGGGATCGACGCGCTCGCGGCGGGCCGCGCGCTGTTCCACGTCGCGAGCGGCGCGCGGATCAGCTGGGCGAACGGTCTGCTCTCCGAATCCGCGTGCCGTCGCGCGATCGACGAGTCGGTCGACCTGCTGTTTCGCGGCCTATCACCCGCGGGTTCATCGTCACATTAGGTCCGGTGCGAGCCATTCCCCGAAGCGACGTGGACCCCCCGACGGACGGCGCCGACCGGCTGGGGCAAATCGGTCAAACGTCGGCGTCGCGCTCGATCTCTTCGCGCTTCTTCGCGATCCAGCTCGCGTACTCGTTACCTGTCCACGCGCGCTGCTCGCCGCGCCGCGTGTGCTCGGCGTTGCGGTGGTAGACCCAGGCGTTGAGCCGGTTCGCACGCGCGCTGTCGCGCTGCGCGATCACCACCGCCGGTACGCCGGCGATGATCGAGCCCGGCTCGACTACGCTGCCCTCCCGCACAACGGCGCCGCCCGCCACGATCGAACCGCGGCCGATCACCGCGCCGTCCATCACCACGGCGTTGATCCCGACCAGGCAGTGATCCTCGATCGTGCAGCCGTGCACCGTCGCGTGGTGCGTGATCGAGCAGAACTCGCCGATCCGCGTCGGTGCGGTGAATCCGACGTGGATCATCACGAAGTCCTGGATGTTGGTCATGCGGCCGATCGAGATCTCCTCGCATTCGGCGCGCAGCACGGCGTTGTGCCAGACCGACACACCCGCCCCGATCGTCACGGCTCCCGAGAGCAGCGCCGACGGGGCGACCCATGCGCTCGCGTCGATCTTCTGGAGCGGATTCATCCGCCCGCTCCGAAGCACGCGCGAGTGCGATCGCGCAGGTCGGCATCGGCGAGGAAATCGAGCGCGGTCATCGCGAGCGCTTTCGCGCCGTCGATCGCCGCCGCGTCACCCATCTCCGACCCCGCCCACTTCGCGAACTCGGCGTTGTGGATCGTGCAGTGCGGAGGTGACGCGGCGAGCATCGGGTGGATCGACGGGACGCGCTGCGAGACGTTGCCCATGTCGGTGCTGCCCTGCAGGCCCGCCGGCAGCTTGTCGTACGGGAAGAACTGGCGGCCGAGCCGCTCCGCGTTGGCGCGAAACGCGCTCGCGAGCGGCTCGTTGAAGCGGATGTCGAGATAGTCGGCTTCGCCCCAGCGCAGCTCGAGGTCCGCACCTGTGGCGGCCGCTCCCGCGTGGAAACAGCCCTCCACGCGCGGCTTCAATGCCTCCAGCTCGGACCGAGTGGCCGCGCGCACGTAGAAGCGTCCCGCCGCGCGCTCGGGTACCACGTTGGGCGCCTGGCCGCCGTCGGTGAAGATGCCGTGGATGCGCTCGGTGGGCCGTATGTGCTGGCGCAGCGCGGCGATTCCCTGATAGGCGAGCACGAGCGCGTCGAGCGCGTTGATTCCGCGCTCGGGCATCGCCGCGGCGTGGGCGGCCTGCCCGCGATAGACCACGTCGAGCTCCGCCATACAAACGCACGGCATGTTCACGAGGTTGATGCTGGACGGGTGGATCATCATCGCGGCGTCGACGTCCGCGAGCGCGCCCTCGCGCGCCATCAGCTCCTTGCCGCAGCCGCGTTCCTCGGCCGGCGTGCCGAGCACGCGCACGCGCCCGGGCAGGCGCGCGCCGAGCGACGCGAGGGCGATCCCCGCGCCGACGCCCGCCACCGCGATCAGGTTGTGACCGCACGCGTGCCCGATCTCTGGCAGCGCGTCGTACTCGGCGAGCACCGCGACGCGAGGCCCCGCCGGCGCGCCGAACTCGGCCGCGAACGCGGTCGCGAGGCCGTAGGCGCCCTCGGTCACTGCGAGCCCGGCACCGCGCAGCGCCGCGACGAGGCGCGCGCTCGCGAAGCGCTCCTCGAACGCGAGCTCGGGGTGCGCGTGGATCTCGCGCGAGAGGCGCAGGAGATCGCCGCGCATGCGGTCCACCGCTTCGCAGACTTCCTCTTTGCGCGACTCGAGCTCGGGGGCGGCCATGTCGAGCTCCTCCGGATCTTTGCGGGGAGCCATTGTAGCTGGCACCGTACGAGCATTGGAGACAGAGCTCATGCGCGCAATCGTCGTCGACCGATGGATGGATCCCTCGGAGCTCACCGTGCGCGAGGTGCCCGAGCCGCTTCCTACGCCGCGGCAGGTGCTGATCGAGGTGCGGGCCGCCGGCTGCAACTTCTTCGACACGCTGATCGTGCAGGGCAGATACCAGGTGAAGCCGAAGTTCCCGTTCACGCCGGGCGCCGAGCTCGCCGGGATCGTGCGCGAGGTGGGCGCGGAGGTCTCGGGCATCCGCGTGGGCGATCGCGTGTTGTCATCGGGCAACACCGGTGCGTTCGCCGAGCTCGCGGTGGCCGACGCGCGCGGCGTGCACGTGCTGCCCGACAGCATGTCGTTCGACGAGGGCGCTGCGCTGCCCGTGATCTACCCGACCTCGTACGCGGGGCTCGTCTACCGCGGAGACCTGCGGCCCGGAGAGACGCTGCTCGTGCACGCGGCGGCCGGCGGCGTCGGCGTGGCCGCGGTTCAGATCGGGCGCGCGCTCGGCGCGCGCGTGATCGCCACCGCGGGGGGACGCGAGAAGTGCGAGATCGCACTGCGCGAGGGCGCCGAGGCCGCAATCGACTACCGCGGTGAAGACTTCGTCGACCGCGTGCTCGAGCTGACGGACGGCCGCGGCGCCGACGTGATCTACGACTCGGTCGGCGGCGAGATCACGGACAAGAGCCTCAAGTGCATCGCGTGGAACGGCCGCCTCGTGATCATCGGCTTCGCGAGCGGCGAGATCCCGGAGATCAAAGCGAACCGGATCCTGCTCAAGAACATCGCGGTCACCGGCCTTCACTGGGGTGCGCACGCCGAGAAGGAGCCGGGGCGAATCGCCGACTGCTTCGGCGCGCTGTTCCGGCTTCACGCGCGCGGCCAGATCGCGCCCGTGATCTACCGCCGCTACAAGCTCGAGGAGCTGCCGACCGCGCTCGCCGCGCTTGCCAACCGCGAGACCTACGGCAAGGTGATCATCGAACCCTGATCGCAGCAGACCTCATGTCGCAACTCGGTCGAATTCGCGAGCCAGCTCCTCGCCCGCCGCCGCGACCACGTCGCCGACCTCGATCGCGGGCATGCAGATCACGTTGCTGCAGCGGCGGCGATTGCACGGGCTGCAGTACACGGGGTGCCGCACGACGGGAGCGGCTGCGCCCGTGCGCGCGTCCCACGGCGCGTAGACCGCGGGGTCGGTCGGACCGTAGAGCCCCACCACGGGAATGCCGAGCGCCGCGGCGAGGTGGAGCGGGCCCGTGTCGACGCCGATCACGAGATCGCAAGCTTCGTACAGCGCGGCGAGCTCGAGGACCGAGCCGGTCTCGGGCCCGAGCGCCGCGCAGCCCTCCGCGGCCTCGACGACCCGCAGTGCGAGCTCGCGCTCGCCGGGACCCCACGTGACCAGGCAGCGCGCGCCGCACTCGCGCGCGAGCCGGGCCGCGGTGCGGCCGAAGCGCTCGGGGTGCCACTGCTTGATCGCTCCGGAATCCGATACTCCGGGATGGATCGCCACCGCGGGCCGGCCGCCCAGCTCCTGCACCCGGGCGCGCGCCCAGGCGCGGGTCGGCTCGGCGATTCCGAGCACCGCGCGCGCGCCGCGCGGATCGATTCCCAGCGGGCGCAGCAGGTCGAGCGCGCGCTGGACCTTCAGCTGGAGCCGCGCCGCAGGCACGACGCGATCGGTGTAGAGCCAGCCGGCACCCTCCTTCGCATGGCCATGCGCGAAGCCGATCCGGCGGCGCGCGCCCGAGCACCACGCGAGCAGGCTCGAACGCGCGTTGCTATGCGCGTCGATCACGACGTCGTATCCGGTCGCGCGCAGTTCGCGCGCGAAGCGGGCGAACAGGCGCAGCGCCGCGATCAAGCGGCCGCGGCGCAAGAGCGCCGCGAGCTGCGCGCGCGGCGCCACCCACAGGCGGTCGATCTGGGGATGATCGGCGAGCAGCGAGGCGGCCTTCTCCTCCACGAGCCAGCCGATCTCCGCGTCCGGCATCGCGCGGCGCAGCGCATCGAGCATCGGCAGCGCATGCACGACGTCGCCAAGCGCCGAAAGCCGGACGATCAAGATTCGGCTCGATCGCGGGGTTGCGCGGTTCATTGGAGACGCCCGGCCCGGGGAGGATCGAGAAGGCACCGGAACGCTAGCACGCCGCAGAACGCGAAAGGCTTCGCTAGCCTTTCGGGTCCACATAGCGCGCACGACAGGAGTCCCCCGTGGCCGACGAACACACCCACGACGAGCCGCCGCTCCAGAGCCTCACCGAAGTGAAGGTGGACGTGAACCACCTCTACCGTGAGGAGGTGTTCACGGATCTGCGGATCGCGACGATCCGGCGCCTCACCCCGGTGCGCCCGGACGGCAGCCCCGACACGTCGCGCGCCGCGCTGTACTCCGCCCAGACGACACTGATGTCCCAGGCCGGCCCGCTGCCGGTCGAGGCGCCGATCGAGGCCGCGTCGCTCGAGGAGGCCGCCAGCAAGTTCCCGGCCGCGATCCAGGAGGCGGTCGACCGGCTGCTCGAGGAAGCCCGCGAGATCCGCCGCCGCGAGGCTTCTCGGATCGTGGTGCCCTCGGCGATGCCGCCGCCGCCGGGCGGCGGGGTGCGCGGCGGCGGGATCATCCGCTGACGGAGCTTCGCGTCCGCGTTGGAGATCGCGCCGGCGAAGTGTCGGCGCTCCTCGACCACCCGCGCGGCGCGCGCGCGCTGATCGCGCTCGCACACGGCGCCGGCGCGGGGATGCGGCACGGGTTCATGGAGGCCGTCAGCGCGCGGCTCGTCTCCTCGGGCATCGCCGTGTTCCGCTACCAGTTCCCGTACATGGAAGCCGGTCGGCGCGCGCCCGATCCGCCGAGCGTGCTCACCGCGACCGTGCGCGCGGCG
>DATFWW010000256.1:0-7597 GCA_035258825.1 Myxococcota bacterium | reverse complement strand
CTCCCGGCGAACTTCATGTCCACCGCGGGACCCGACACGATCAACTTCGCCGCGGTGAACACCTTCAGCTACGTCGCCGGGGAGCTGCCCACCGACGGCGTCCATTCGCTGAACGAGCCCTTCAATAGCAACACGCGCACGACCGCCGTCAACTCGCCGACCAACTTCGCCGGCAACACCTGCTCGCTTCCCGAGCCCTCCAGCTGGCTGGGTCAGCTCGCGGGCGCCGCCGGAGTGCTCGCGCTCGCCCGTCGCCGCAGGTCGGCCACGCGCACGACCCGCGTCCGCGGCTCGGGGTGAGAATCGGCCAGTACCCAGCGCAGGCCCATCGTGCCGTGCTCGTGGCCCGCGGTGGAGATCCAGTTCGGATGCCCCGGGTCGCAGTGCGCGACCACCAGCTCGAACGAGCCGTCGCCGCGGTATTCCGCCTGGCTGCCGTTGATATGCACGCGCTGGAAGCGGTGGTCGAGCGACTCGGCCCAGACGTTGCCGAGCTGGAAGTTCCAGTAGTGGCACTTCGGCGGCATCGCCTCGACGATCAGCGCTTCGTCGCGGCCGAGCCGCCAGGTACCGAGCCAGAGGCGGATGTTCGGATCGCCGCCGAGCCGGCGGTGGTCCTCCTCGCCGGGGAGGTGGAACGCATTCACGGGCGCTCTGTCGCGGAAGCCGATCACCCAGTCGGCGAACCACTGCGCGCAGCCGATCGCGTACATCGCGGAGCCGAGCAGCTGCCCCGGGACGCGCGCGGGGTCGAGCACGGGTGCCGGCTCGGGCGCGCCGAGGCACTCGATCGCGATCTCCACGGGCCGCTCGCGCGCGCGGTCGAGGAACGTCTGGCGCACGAGGATCTGCTTGGTGTCGGGCGCGAGGCGCAGCCAGTTCGATGATCCTCGCTCGCCTCCGGTTGCGCCCGCTTGCTCGCGCGCGCTCGCGACGATCTCGAAGCTCCCGTCCGGCTCGAGTGCGAGCTCGCTGTCGTTCAGGTGGCCCGCGCCGCCCGTGATCCGATCGCGGGCGGCGAAGTTCTGGTTCTGCGCCGCGAACGAGAGGTAGTGGATCGTCCCGCGCCGCCCGCGGATGCGATAGTCGTGGCGCGGGTCGATCGATGCGGAGACGTAGTAGTTGTCGGGGTTGTCGAGCCCCATCTTCACCATGTCCGGCAGCGGTCGGAACACCGGGTGCGCCGGACAAGTCGCCTCGACGAACGACGCGAATCCCGCCGCGAGCAGGCGCGACAGGTATCGCAGCCCCTCGGCGCGATCGAACGGCGTGGTGGCGAGGTCCTCGCGCTGGATCACGTCGCCGGCCTTCCGCAGCAGGTCGCAGAACTCCGCCCAGGCCCGCCCGTCCACCACCTTCGCCGCCGCGTCCTGGCTCATCGTGCCCTCCCCTCGCTGATCGCAAACCGCTCGCAGTAGTCGGCAAACCGGCGATGAACCGCCTCCGGCGCGAGACCGTAGTCCGCGAGCCGGTAGGCGTGCTCGCCGTGCTCGCCTCTGGGATGCGCGCGCGCGTACCGCTCGATCGCGTCGCGCACGGCGCCCTCGAGCGGCCGCCCGAACCGGGCGTAGACGCGCATCACCACCGCGATCGGATCGCGCGCGATCTCGTCGTGGTGGACGTCGACGAACCGCGCCGGGTCGCAGGCCTCGCGCGCGGCGAGTCCGCGCTCGAGCGAGGTGGCGTAGAAGTCGAGCACGCGCGGCCCGAGCGCGCGCGCGTCCACGTCCATCCACGCGCGCATCAAGAGGTGCGTCATCGAGCACACCGACGCGATGCTCGCGACCGGATCGCGGTGGCTCCAGACGACCCGAGCGTCCGGGAACGCCGCGAACAGCTCGCGGATCCCCCAGAGATGGGCGGGAGCCTTGAGCAGCCAGCGCTCGCCCGGGCGCTGCCAGTCGAGCAGGCGCAGCAGATCGGCGTAGTAGGCGTACATGCCGCCGAGTGGCTGTGCTCGATACCAGCTGCCGTAGGGCTCGAGCAACACCTCGATACCCGTCTGCACGCACGAGAACGATGATCCCTGGAGCAGCACGCACTCCTCGGGCGTATCGACCGAGGTGTAGTGCATCGCGGCGAACTCCCGGTGCTCGGCGCGCCCGCGCTCGTAGGACGCGGCGAGCGCCGCGCGACGCGGATCCGGCGCGCCGGGAGCGAGGCCCTCGAGCGGCTCCGGAATGCGCGCTTCCCAGTTGAGCAGCGCGCGCGCGGAGGGATCAGCGGCCAGCAGGTTGAACAGCGCCGAGGTCCCCGAGCGCGGAAGGCCGGTGAGGAACCACGGCCCGCGGATCGCGCGCGCGCGGATCTCCGGGTGGCGGCGCCACGCCTCGATCACGCGCAGGCGAGTGACGAGCCACCGCACGACCTGGCGGCGGTTGCGCGCGCGGCCGCGCTCGTGGAACGGATTCTCGTCGTAGGTGCGCAGCAGCACGCGCAGCCCGTCGCGATGTCCCGCGCCCAGATCCGCGAGACCCGCCTCGGCGCACGCCTCGGCGACGAGCTCGCTCTCGTCGAAGGTCGTGCGGCTCACGACGCGCCTGTGCGCTCGCGCTCGAGAAGCTCGCGGGCAGTCCCGTTGTTGGGATCGATCGCGAGCGCGCGCTGCCACTCGGCGATCGCCTCGTCGCGACGCTCGAGCTTCATGAGCACCGCGCCGCGCGCAGCGTGTATGTCGGAGGCGGTCTTCGCATCCGCGCCGTCCTTCGCGAGCGCATCCAGCGCCAGGTCGCTCGTGCGCAGCGCCGCATCGAGCCGGCCCTGGATTGCATAGATGCCGAGGAGGTTCAGGTATCCCTGCGGGCCGGGTACTTCGGTCTTCTCGAGCAGGCGGGCGGCCTCGTCGAGACGCCCCTGTTCCCGGTAGATGCGCGCGAGCGCGGTGGCCGCGCGGCCATCGCGACTGTTTGCACTGGCGTACGTCCAGAGCGCCTCGCTGTCCCTCCAGACGGGCATGTAGGCCCATGCGCGCTGGGTGTACCAGAGCGCGGGCACCGCAGTGAACACCGCGAGTACGGTCAACCGCCAGGCCGGAGATCGCGCGCCGTCGGCGATCCGCGCAATGGCGATCGCGATCAGCCAGCAGAATCCGAGCGAAGGGGCGTAGAGGTAGCGGTCGGCCATGTAGGTGATCAACGGGAAGGCGAGCGGGGGCACGAGGCCCGCAATCAGCCAGCAAAGCGCCAGCGCCGCGTTCCATTGACCGCGTCGGAGCGCGATCGCGAGGAGCAGCACGGGCGCGACGAGCGGCAGCACCGTGAGAGCGGCAACGAGTGCATCCAGACTGATCGGAGGTGGATCGTAGATCGGCTGCCCCGGGAGCAGACCGAGCAGCAGCCAGAAATAGCGCCATCCGGCCTGGCCCTTCACCAGTGTGTAGGTGAGCGGGTGCGCGCTCAGCGGATCCGACGCAGTGACCTGGACGTGTAGATTCACGCCGGTCAGCACGGCCGCGATCGCGAGGTAGGGCAGCTTGGTGGCGAGATGGAACGCAAGCGGTCGACGTCGCTCGGCGGGCAGCTGCGCATCGAGGACGAAATCCATCACCAGGAAGAAGAGTGGGTACGCGGCGATCGTCGTCTTCGAGAGCATCCCCAGTCCGAACAACGCGATCGAGCCCGCGAAGGCCCACCGGTGCAGCTGGCCATCTCGCCGCGCGCGCTGATAGGCCAGCGCCGAGAGCAGGAGGAACGTGGTGAACAGGATCTCCTTGCGGGCCGAGACCCACGCGACCGCCTCGACGTGGCTTTGATGCACGGTGAACAGGAGCGCCGCGACGAGCGCCACGTCGCGGCGACGCGTGAGTTGCGCGATCAGCGCCCAGGCGAGGACACCGTTCGCAGCATTCAGCAACACGGAGTGCAGGTGGTAGCCGAAGGGGTCGAGCTCCCAAAGCAGGTAGTCGAACAGGTAGGAGAGCAGGTGGAGTGGGAGATAGTTGTTCAGGTACTCGTTGCCGAAGATCGCCTGCAGATGCACGAGCGACAGCGACCGAATCCACGGATTCTCCAGCACGTACACGTGGTCATCCCAATTCACGAACGCATAGTGAAGCGTGGGTGCGTAGAGCGCGAAGCTCGACACGAACAACGCCAGAACAGCCAGGGCGTCCCGGCGACCCGGCCGCGTGCGGATTGACTCTGCTGCCGAACGATCCATAGAATGGCTGGCCTAGCCGTAGGTCCTCGCTGGGGGCCCAGGATGTCTGACCGAACGATCCAGGAGATCCTGTCCCAGCTCGCAGACCTGCGCGAGCGCCTGCCGGCTGCCCGCGCCGATCCGGTCTCCCCGGATTCGAGCTGGCTCGCCTCCGCGGAGCGCGACGAACGGCTGGGCTGGGTGCTCGAGCAGGCGCGCGCGGTGATGGTCGAGCTGGATCAGGATGCGCGCATCCTGTTCGTGTCCCCGAACGTCGAGCAGATCACGGGCTACCGGCCCGACGAATTCCGCGGAATCTACGTGGGCGATCGCGTCCACCCCGAAGACCTCGAGCGCCTGATCGACGTCTCGCGCGCGATGGTAAGCGGCTCGTCGCCCGAGCGCGTGCGTCTGCGCGCCAAGCACCGCAGTGGAGGTTGGGTGCACTTCGAAGCGGTGTCCGCGGCGCGCTTCCGCGCCTGCGACGGCCGGATCCACAGCGTCTCGGTGCTCTGCGACGTCACCGAGCGACACGAGGCGTGGGAGCGGCTGCGCGAGAGCGAGGCGCGCTACCGCGTGATCGTCGAGGCGAACCGCGAGGCGATCCTCGAACTGGACGACCGCGGCCGCAGCACGTTCCAGGGCGGCGTGGCGCGCGACCTCCTGGGCCTCTCCGACGAAGAGCTGTCGGGTGTGTCGCTGTTCACGCTCGTGCATCCCGAGGATCACCAGCGCGTCGAGCAGACGCTGCGCGCGGCGTTCCGCTCCGGAGAGACCGTCAAGCTGCGGCCGTTCCGAATTCGGCGCCACGACGGGCACTGGATGTGGTACGAGTGCACGGGCCTCTCGTACCGGCGCGCCGACGGCGAGCGCCGCTTCATCGCGGTCGGCCGCGATTTCACCGAACGCCGCCGCGAAGAGGAGGAGCGGCGCGCGCTCGAGCGGCGCATGGAGCAGGTGCACAGGCTCGAGAGCCTCGGCGTGCTTGCGGGCGGGATCGCGCACGACTTCAACAACCTGCTCACGCCGATCATCGGGGAAGCGCGCCTCGCGCTCGGCGATCTGCCCGTGCCCTCGCCGCTGCGCGAGCGGCTCGAGCGGATCCTGCGCGCCGCGCAACGCGCAGCCGACCTCACGCGCAAGATGCTCGCGAACGCGGGCGCCGAGACGCTGCGCACCGACCGCGTCGACCTCTCCCAGCTCGTCGACGAGATGGCGCATCTCGTCGGCGACGGCGCCTCGGACGACGTGGCGATCCGCTACGAGCTCGCCCAGGGCCTGCCGCGCGTCGACGGCGACGTCACGCAGATCGGGCAGGTGATCATGAACCTCGTCACGAATGCGCTCGAGGCGCTCGGGCCCGGCGGCGGCGTGCTGAAGATCCGCACCGGGGAGATCGAGCTGTTCGAGGCGCTGCCGAACCAGGTGCCCGGCCTCGGGGAAGCGCTCGCCGCGGGCCATTACGTCTACCTCGAGGTCGAGGACTCCGGGTGCGGGATGAGCGCGGACACGCTCGCGCGCATCTTCGACCCGTTCTTCACCACCAAGTTCACGGGGCGCGGGCTCGGGCTCGCCGCGGTGCTCGGGATCGTGCGCAGCCACGAGGGCGGGATCGAGATCGACTCGCGCACGGGCGAAGGCACGCGCTTCCGGGTGCTGTTCCCGGCCCCGGCCGCTTAGCGCTCGGGGGGCGGCAACGACACCGGGGGCAGCGGCGCCGGCGATGGAACGCGCGCGAAGCGCGCCATCGACGCGCCGCCCGCGACGAACAGCACGAGCAGCCCCGCGAGTACGATCGCCCAATGGCGCCGCAGCCACGAAAGGATCGGCGAAGACATGACCCGGAACAGTGTAGCCGAGGTCAGGCTGCCGGGAAGAACGCCCGCTCGATCGCGTCGAGCGCCGGCTTCGGCGTGCGCGCCGCGGCGCGCTCCTCGGCGAGGAACGCGC
The DNA here is from genome assembly GCA_035258825.1 of Myxococcota bacterium. GTDB lineage: Bacteria > Myxococcota_A > UBA9160 > UBA9160 > SMWR01 > JAHEJV01. Next base: position 1,510 of record DATFWW010000256.1, on the reverse strand, counting down.
GCAGCGCGTCGGCCGTGAGCCCGCGCGCATCCACGCCGTAGCTCTCGAGCTCGGCGTCGATCCACGCGGACAGCGCCGCGGCGGGAGCGCTGGCGCGCGCGCGCTCGACCAGCTCCGGCACGAAGCGCCGTGCGAAGTGGATCCGCTTGTCGAGCGAGACCAGGCCGGAGATTCGCAGCGCATAGCGCGGCAGGTCGACGCCGATCACGCGCAGCATCTGCTGCGACAGCGAGTCGGCGATCTCGAGCGTGCGCCGATCGCCCTCCTCGCGCTGGCGGTCGAGCGCCGCCACGCCCGCACCGACGCCGAGCGGCGGCAGCGGCACCTCGACGTAGGCCTTGTTCTTCGGCTCCGTGCCGGACGGGCGCAGGATCGCGCGCGCGCCGCCCTCGAGCCGGAACACGAGCACGTCGCGCGACGCCGCATCGGTCGCCGACAGGTGCGGCCCGAGCGGCCCCGATTCGTCGAGGTGATCGATCGCCTCCACCACGCGCAGCCCGGCGAGCTCGGCCGGCGGTTGCTCGCGCAGCGCGGCCTGGATCTTGCGGATGTGGGCGAGCCCCGAAGCACCCGTCATCACGGTGGACGTGAGCCGGTTCGCGAAATAGCCGAGCTCCAGATAGATGCGGTCGAGGTAGTCGCAGAGCGTCCGGCCCTGCTCGGCGAGCTCGGCGCCCAGCTCCGCGAGCAGGACCGCCGCGCCCGCGGCGTCCTTGTCGCGGATCTCGGGCGTCACGAGGATGCCGTGGCTCTCCTCCACGCCCGCGACGAAGTCCGCGAGCGTGAACCCGCCCGGGTAGTCGCCGCGCTCGATCCGCTCGAGAACGTTGCCGTGATATTTGAAGCCGACCAGCAGGTCACCGGCGATCGCCGCGCCGAACTTGCGCGCGATCGCCGCGACCAGCTCGGTGGTGACCTCGGTCTTGATCAGCAGCGGGCGCCGCGGCAGGCGCCCGAGCGCGGCGAGCCTCTCGAGCTTGTAGTGGGAGACGATCGCGGCGATCTCGTTGCCCGCGAGGAATCGGTAGCCGCCGTCAGCCGTCCGCGCGCAGATCCCGATCCGGTCGGCGTCCGGATCGCACGCCATCACGAGCTCGGCGCCGCAGCCTCTGGCCACGCGCACCGCGCGCTCCATCGACTCGCGCACCTCGGGATTCGGAGCGCGGAACGGGATCGCGGCGAACCGCCCGTCGGGCTCGGTCTCCCCGGGCACGCTCTCGACGCGGAAACCGGCTGCCGCGAGCACCGCGCCCACGGTGTTGCCGCCCGTGCCGTTGAGCGGTGTGAACACCACGCGCGCACGCCGCGCGCGGGGCGCAAGCGACTGCGAGACGTTCAGGTCGACGTAGGCGGCGTGCTGTGCGGCCGGGATCGGCGCGATCCACCCCGAGGCCATCGCATCCTCGAACGGCATCCGGCGGATCTCGCGCACCGCGTCGACGAGCTGCGCGAGCTCCTCGTCGCGCGGTGGAACGTGCTGCGCGCCGTGGCGGTTGTAGAACTTCCCGCC
>DATFWW010000255.1:0-12256 GCA_035258825.1 Myxococcota bacterium | reverse complement strand
ATGGAGATGGAGCTCGTGCTCGACACGCTGTTCGAGGATGCGGACGCAGAGCACATCGTCTGGAAATGGAGGCCGGTGGCGTCATGAGCCAACACGAAGTCGCGCTCCTCGGCGTCGGCATGCATCCCTGGGGCAAGTGGGGTCGCAACTTCGTCGAGTACGGCGTGCACGCGGCGCAGGCCGCGCTGGCCGACGCGGGGCTCGAAGTGCGCGACGTGCAGTTCCTCGCCGCGGGCGAGACGATCCGCAACGGCTACCCGGGCTTCGTGGCCGCCTCGAGCTTCGCCCAGGCGCTCGGGTATACGGGCATCCCGATCGCGAGCACCTACGCCGCATGCGCCTCCGGAACCCAGGCCATCGAGGCTGCGCGCACGCGCATCCTCGCGGGCCTGTGCGACGTGGCGCTCGTGGTCGGCGCCGACACCACGCCGAAGGGCTTCCTCGCGCCCAACAAGGGCGAGCGCGTCCTCGATCCGGACTGGCTGCGCTTCCGCCTGCTCGGCGCCACGAATCCGACCTACTTCGGCCTGTACGCGCGGCGGCGCATGGACCTGTTCGGCGCCACCGAGCGCGACTTCGCGCGCGTGAAGGTGAAGAACAGCCGCCACGGCCTCGCGAACCCGAACGCGCGCTTCAAGAAGCTCTACACCGAGGAGGAGGTGCTCGCGTCGCCGCTCGTCTCCGCACCGCTGCGGCTGTTCGACATCTGCGCCACGAGCGACGGCGGGGCGGCGCTCGTGCTCTCGAGCCTCGCGTTCGCGCGGCGCCGCGCGACGCGCTTCCCGCGCATCGCCGCGGTTTCGACCATCACGCCCACCTATCCCGATACCTGGATCGACATGCCCAAGTTCGCAACGGATTCGGCCGCCGGCGTCGCTGCCCCCGACCGCGGCTTCAAGGACTCCATCGCGCATACGGCCTACGAGGAGGCCGGGATCGGGCCCGAAGACCTCTCGCTCGCCGAGGTCTACGACCTCTCCTCGGCCCTCGAGCTCGACTGGTACGAGAACATCGGCCTGTGCAAACCGGGAGAGGCGGAGCGATTGCTGCGCAGCGGCGACACGGCGATCGGCGGGCGGATCCCCGTCAATCCCTCCGGCGGACTCGGCTGCTTCGGCGAAGCCGTGCCCGCGCAGGCGATCGCCCAGGTCTGCGAGCTCGCGTGGCAGCTGCGCGGCCAGGCCGGCGAGCGCCAGGTCGCCGACGCGAAGGCCGGGATCACCGCGAACCAGGGCCTGTTCGGCCACGGCTCGTCGGTGATCGCGATCCTGTAGGCGGCGGGAACGCGCGGGTCAGGCGGCCGCGCGGCGTACCTTGACGCCCGCTTCGCGCAGCAGATCGAGCGAGGTCTGTCCGAGCGGGTAGTCGGCGTTGTAGACCACCTCGGTGAGCCCCGCGTTGATGATCATCTTGGTGCAGATCAGGCACGGGCTGAAGGTGGTGTAGATCGTCCCGCCCTTGAGCACGACGCCGTGGTAGGCGGCCTGGGTGATCGCGTTCTCCTCGCCGTGCGAGCACAGGCACTCGTCGAGGCGAGTGCCCCCCTCGGCAAAGCTGTTGCAGCGCGGACAGCCGCCCTCGTTGCAGTTGAGCGTGCCGCGCGGCGTGCCGTTGTAGCCGGTCGAGATGATGCGGCGGTCGCGCGTGATCACCGCGGCCACCTTGCGCTTCACGCAGTTGCTGCGCGACGCCACCACGCGCGCGATCGCCATGAAGTACTCGTCCCAGCTAGGTCGTTCGAAAAAAAGGGAGCGCTCCAAGAGCGCCTGCACCTGGGCCTGCAGCTCGGCGATCGTGCCGTCGTTGCGCAGCGTGGCGTCGGCGAGCGCCTGGACGGCGAGCAGCTGTTGGGCGGTCGGGTCGCCGCCGCCGAGCTCGCGCCCCTCGAGCGCGCGCAGCTGCTCGAGGGTCTGCGGGTCGCCGCCGCGCCCGCGCGCCCGCATGCGCGCCAGGCGCACGGCCTCGTCGGCGTCCACCCACCAGAGCTGGAAGCGGCTCGCGCGCCCGCGCAGCACCTCTACCTCGCCGGGGTGGCGCACGGAGTCGACCACGTAGTTGCGGTCGGGCAGGATCTGCTCGGCGAGCAGCGTGGCCAGGCCGCCCGGCCCGCGCTTCTCGCGGATCGCGTTGCCGGTCTCGATCATGCGCTCGCGCGTCTCGGACAGGCCCTGTCGCCGCAGCTCCTCGCGGATCACATCGGAGAGCGAGTGCGCGTAGAAGCTGCGCGATTGCAGATAGGCGAGCACCTCGCCCTTGCCGGCCCCGTTGCGGCCCGAGAGACCGATGATCATCCCACCCGTTTCTCCTGCGCCCAGTCTACCACTGGTCGCCCCGCACACTGGTGTGCGTTGTAGATTCGTCCGTGCGCGATTCCCCGTGTTCGCGCCGCGCGTCGCCGAGATCCGAAGGGCGCGAGATATCGCCCGTTCGGACGGCACTGCGTCTGGTCCGGAACTTGCTCCGTTCGAGAGCACCCCGCTCGTGAATGCCCCCAACACTCGAACGCGGAAAGTCGCGATGTGCCGGACGCCGATACCCGCTCGCTGCGGTTTTGATGATGTCGATGTTGTATCCGCTCGGAGCGGAAGCGGTCGCCCACGCCACGCGGGAACACCCCGCAGCCACGTCGCTCGTTCTCGATCCGGAGCTCCTGGGCAAAGACGTGGCGATCCGGGTTGCGCCGGGGTTCGCGCGGGGCGCACACCGCGGCGATGCGAAGGAGCCCGACTCCGATGCAACGGCCGCCCAATGCCGATCTCGCGCACCGCGCACCCCTCTCCGGACGCCGAGGTGGCGCCCCGGCTCCCGTCCCCGAGCCGTCGGCACTCCTCGTGTTCGCGAGCAGTCTGCTGATCTGCATCGCCGCGACCTCGCGCCGGGCCGCGATCGCTCGGCACGGCGCTGATGGCGATCGTCGAGCCGATGTAGACGCGGCGTAACGGGCTGGCATCGGCCGCCTCGGGCGCCGAAAAAAGCCTGCCGCCGAGACCCCGGAACCACTAGGATGATGCGCGCATGCGCATCGTACTCGACCTGTCCGACAAGGACGTCCGCTACTTCCGGAGCTGCCTCCAGACCGTGAAGAAGGGGAACCTGAGCTCGGACGAATCCGTGGTGCTCAAGGCCGCCGCCGACCTGATGGCCCAGGTCGCCGCCGCCGAGGCGCCCGAGTATGTCCAGGACCGGATCGGCAGGCTCGCGCTGCTGGTCCAGATGCTCGAGGATCAGCGCTGGCGCCTGACCGGCGCCGATCGCGCGCGCGTGCTCAACGTGCTCGCGTACTTCGTCGATCCGGACGACCTGATCCCGGACCGCATCCCGGGCCTCGGCTACCTCGACGACGCGATCATGGTCGAGCTCGTGCTCCAGGAGCTGAAGCACGAGATCGAGGCGTATCAGAAGTTCTGCGAGTTCCAGGACGCCGGCGAGCGCGCGCCCGAGGAGATGGCGCAGAAGCGCGCCCAGCTCCAAACGCGGATGCGCCGCAATCGCCGCGACGATCGCGACCGCCGCCGCCGGCTGCGCACCACCGGAGTCAAGGCGCCGGTCGGGTTGTGGTAACGAGCCGCTAGTTCACCTGCCGCTGGTCCCCCTCCCATGCGGCTCGCTCAGCTACGTCTCGAGGATCTTCCCCGACGGATTGCGCAGCGGCGCGGCGATCCGGTCCACGCGCCGGACCTGCGGCAGCGTCACCGGCGCGACGTGGTGGCGGAGCTCCAACGAACCGCACCGCACGCGCACCTGCGCGTGAATCCGCCGTGGTCCCCGCTCGGCCCGAATCCCGGCACCGCGCCAGCACATTTGTAGATTCGTGGGGGGGAAAACTACGCGCGAGCCGCCTGCGGCCGGTGCGGGCCGCAGCGAAACCGCAGCGATTTTGCGAATCCCGAAGCCGTGGCGTCGCGCTGGCCCGAAACTTGCTCTGCGTGGACGCGCGGACGCAGCCTTCGGAGCTCTTGGAGTACCTCATGAACCGGATGCGAATGCGGAAGACCGCAGCGGTGTTGACATACTTGTTCCCGCTTGGATCAGCAGCGGTCTCTGACGCCAAGCGGGAGCTCCGGGCCTCGTGACGATGGCAATCGCCGCGCAAGCTCGCCCTCGCGTCGATGCGGAGCCGGCGGATTCGGGCCGCATCCTCCTGGAGCCGACCGAAGACGGGTGGCGGGCGACGATCTGCGTGCAGGGTCGGGAGATCGCGATCGAAGCGGCCACCTTCCGCAAGGCGGTGTCGGCGGCGGTCGACGCGGAGAAGAAGGCGCTGTGGCGATTCAGCCGCCGCCGTCCGCCGCGGCGCCGAGCGGCACCTCGGTGGTGTACTTGATCTGCTCCATCGCGAAGCTCGAGCTCACGTCGTGCAGCTCGGCCACGCGGATCAGCTGCTTGTAGATCCGGTCGTAGTCGGCGACGTCGCGCGCGAGCACCTTGAGCAGATAGTCGATCTCGCCGCTCATCCGGTACAGCTCGACCACCTCGGGAATCCGGCGCACGCCGCTCGCGAACTTCTCGAGCCAGCGCTCGTTGTGCTGATCGGTGCGGATGCTCACGAACACGGTGAGACCGATCCCGAGCCGGGCCGCGTCGACGATCGCCACGCGCCGTTGGATCACGCCCACTGCTTCGAGCCGCTTGATCCGCCGCCAGCAGGGGTTCTGGGTGAGTCCGACCCGGCTCGCGATCTGCTCGATCGGACGCGCCGCGTCGTGCTGGAGCTCCTCGAGAATCCGGCGATCGATCGAATCGATTTTTACCACTCGATGCCTCCGTAGGATTCTTTTCTCCCATATAGATGCCAGATCCGGGGTCGATTTGGGAAGTGCGAGCGTGCGTTCGGGGATAGGTTTCGCCGATGACGGATCCCAGGAGGACTCTGCATGGTGTCGGCCCGGCGCGCCGTTCCCCGGTTCGAGGATCCGCAGCGGTATCGATTCGCGGGTGCAATGGAGGGCGTGCCCGAGATCTCCACCGCGGCTGCGCCGCAGGTATCGCGCCTGCGCGCTCTCGGGCATGCCGCGCTCGACGCCGCCGCGCGCGTGCTGCCGGGCGCCGCGCTCGCAGGGCTGCTTGCCTTCGCGGCAGTGGCCGCCAGTGATTGGATCGGAATCGCATGCCTCGGCACCGCGCAGAGCCCGGTGCCGCCTGCGCTCGTGGCAATCGGGCTGGGCCTTGCGATCCGCAACGCGATAGGCCTGCCCACGGCCTACGACGCGGGTCTGCGCTTCTGCGTCCAGCGCGTGCTGCGCATCGGCGTCGCGCTGCTCGGCCTGCGCCTCTCGCTCGCGGCGGTCGGTGGGATCGGGCTCGCCGCGCTGCCGATCGTGACGGCGTGCATCGCCACCGCGCTCGCGCTCGTCGCGCTCGTGACCCGGTGGCTCGGGCTGCCCGCGCGACTCGGCACGTTGATCGCCGTGGGCACGGCCATCTGCGGCAACAGTGCGATCGCCGCCACCGGGCCCGCGATCGGCGCCAGGGACGACGAGGTGAGCTACGCGGTCGGCTGCGTGACGCTGTTCGGCCTGTTCGCGCTACTCATCTACCCGTTCCTCTCGCGCTCGCTATTCGGCGGCGATCCGCGCCTAGCGGGCCTGTTTCTGGGCGCCGCGATCCAGGACACCGCGCAGGTCGCCGGCGCGGGGATGCTCGCGGCGGAGCACTGGGGCGGCGGCTCCGTGCTCGAGACCGCAGCCGTCACGAAGCTGCTGCGCAACGCCTTCATGATCGCGGTCGTGCCAGGCATGGCCTGGTGGCACCACCACCCCCGATGGTCTTCGCTCGCCTGTGGCTCGCGGCGCGAACACCCCCGATCGCTGCGCGAAGCTTGCGCACCCGGCGCGCGCCTGCGCGTGCCGCGCTTCACGCAGGCCGTGCCCTGGTTCGTGCTCGGGTTCCTCGCGCTCGCGCTGCTGCGCACGCTCGGCGATCTCGGCGGCGACGCGCCGTTCGCGGGATCGATTTCCGGCGCCGCGTGGCAGCGCGTGCTCGCGAGTGGGCAGTCGCTCTCCGCGGCATCCCTCGCGCTCGCGATGGCGGCGATCGGGCTCGGCACGAACCTGCGCGAGCTGCGCGGGCTCGGGCTGCGCCCGCTCGCGGTGGGGCTCGCCGCGGCGCTGGCCACGGGCGCCGTCGCGACCGCAATGATCAAGCTGATCGCGTGAGCCGCGCGCGGATCTCCGCGACGCCGTCGATCGCGCGCTCGGGCGAGTCCGCGATCGCCATCACGTTGAAGTCGCGCGCGCCCGCGGCGCTGTAGGCGGCGAGGAAGTCGGCGATCCGGTTCGGCGAGCCGTACGGGCAATACTTCTCGAATCGCTCGAACGGGATCCGATAAACCCCTTCCATCGCGTGGGAAAGCCGCGCGCGTGCGGCGTTCGGATCGGCGCCGACACCCACCCAGACCTGGAGCCCGTGCCGCCACGCCTCCACTCGCCCGGCCCCCTCCGACTCCACCTCGGCGCGCGCCTCGGCGTAACGCCGCGGCGAGCACCAGACGCCTAGCCAGCCGTCGCCGAGCCGGCCCGCGCGGCGCAGCGCGGCGTCCGAACGCCCGCCCAGCACGATCGGCACGGGCGGATCCGGCGCGGGCCGGATCCACGCCTTCTCGAACGAGAAGAACTCACCCGAGTGGGTGACGGGCTCGCCGCGCAGCAGCGCGCGCAGCGCCGCGAGCGATTCGTCGGTGCGGCGGCCGCGCGTCTTCGGGTCTACACCGCAGATCTCGATCTCGTGGCGGTCCTCGCCGCCCACCCCCACGCCGAGCACGAGCCTGCCCGGCGCCGACCCGCACAGTGTGGCGATCTGCCGCGCCACGGGCACGGGATGGCGCAGCGCGAGCAGATACACACCGATGTGGATCGCGAGCTCGGGCTCGAGCGCGGCCACCGTGGCCGCCTGCACGAGCCCGTCCATGCCGAAGCCCGTGTGGAAGCTCACGTGGTCGGCGACGAACACGTGGTCGAGCCCGGCGCGTCGCGCGCGCTCGAGCAGCGCGCGCCGCCGCGGCAGCGGGCCCCGCAGCATCGACTCGTCGGCGAGCGTCCCGACGGAGATCTCCGTCATAGCTGCGACGTGTCGGTCTCGAGCCCGAGCAGGAGCCGACCGGTGAGCTCCATCGTGGCCGGGCTCACCATCATGTGCTGGGTCGCCACGTGCACGTCGCGGAAGATCCGCTGCAGCGGCGAGCGGTGGTACACGGACGTGCCGCCGCCGAGGTCGTACATCAAGTCCACCACCTTCGCGCACGTCCGCGTCGCGTGCGTGGTGGCGAGCCGCACGTCGCGGCGGTGCTCCACCTCGATCCGGCCGCGCGCGGACGCGCTGTCCCAGGCGCGCTCGATCGCCTCGTAGTAGAACGCGCGCGCCGAGCGCAGGAGCGCCTCGGCGCGCGACATATCGCTCTGTGCGGCGGGCCGCGCTGCAAGCGGGCGCGCGCTGCCCTGCGGCGTCTTGCCGCCCGCGATCTCGACCAGCGCGTCGATCGCCGCGCGCGCGAGACCGAGCGCGACCGCGGCGATCCCCATCGCGAGCAGCCCGAACTGCGGAAACGCGTAGAGCGGGCGCTCGAGAGGCCCGTCCACGCCGAGCCCGACCGCGCGCGCGTCGGGCACGAACAGGTCGCTCATCGCGAAGTCGGTGCTGCCGGTGCCGCACAGGCCCGAGACGTACCAGGTATCGAAGAACTCGACCTCGCTCGCGGGCGCGATCATCATGCGCGAACGCGGCGTCCCGTTGTGCAGAAGCTCGGGCTTGCCGTCGCGGATCACCTCGCAGCCGCCCATCACCCAGTGGGCGTTCTGCGTGCCCGATCCCCACTGCCAGCGCCCGTTCACGCGGAAGCCGCCCGGCGCGGCGACGGCCTTGCCGCGCGGCGCGAACACGCCGCCCAGCAGTATCTCTGGCCCGTGAAAGATCGCCCGAGCGGACTCGGGCGGCAGGAGAGCCAGCACCGTTCCCGACGTGGCGCCGATGAACACGCACCACGCGGAGGAGCCGTCGGCCTGCGCGAGCGTCTCGATCGTGTACATCGTGTCGGCGGGCGGCAGCTCCAGCCCGCCGTAGACCTGCGGCACGCACATCCGGTAGAAGCCCGCGCGCGCGAAGCCCGCCGAGAGATCGGCGGGGATCCGCCGCGCGCGCTCGATCTCGTCGCCGCGCCCGCGCAGCTCGCCGCGCATCGCGCGCGCCGCCGCGACCGTGTCGACCGCGGGTGCCGTCATCGCGCGTCCTCGCCGCGCAGCCCGAGCCGGTTCGCGATGTTGTTCTTCTGCATGTTGGAGGAGCCGCCCACGATCGGCATGCCGAGCAGGTCGCGCACGTGGCGCTCCATGTCGTGGCCTTCCGCGAGGCCGTAGGCGCCCATCACGCGCTGGCACGCGAGCGCGATCTCGACCGCGGTGTCGGCGACGAACAGCTTCGCCATCGACGTCTCCACCGAGCACGGCCGATCCCGCTGGGCGAGCCAGGCAGCGCGGTAGAGCATCCCGCGGCACGCCTCGAGCTTCGTGCGCGCCTCGACGAGCGTGTGGCGGACCGCCTGGTGGGCGCTGATCGCACGGCCGAATTGCCGGCGCTCCTGCGCGTAGGCCCACGCCTCCTCGACGGCCGCCTGCGCGATCCCGAACGCGCACGCGGTGATCTCGAGCTTCTCGACGTCGAGCGCCTTGCCCGCGAGCATGCCCCAGCCGCGGTTCCAGCCGGCCTCGCCACCGACCAGGTTCTCGATCGGCACGCGCGCGTCCTCGAAGATCACGTCACACGAGAGCGTGTAGCGCAGGTTCGCGTGCTCGATCGCGTGGATCGCCACGCCCGGCGTCCCGCGCGGCACGAGCACGAACGAGAGGTTGCGGTAGCGCGGCGCCTCGTCGTCCGAGCGCACGAGGCAGTAGATGTAGTCGGCCCAGTCGGCGCCCGTGCACCAGCGCTTGAAGCCGGAGAGGATCAGGTGGCGCCCGTCGTCGCTGCGCCGCGCGCGCGTGGCGACGCTCGCGAGGTCGCCGCCCACGTCGGGCTCGGACAGCCCGTACGCGAACAGCAGCTCACCCCTGGCGAGCCTCGGCAGGAGGGCGCGCTTCTGCGCCTCGGAGCCGTTCTCGGAGATGTTGATCCCGCCGTAGAACGCGCAGTGGATGAACGGGCCCGCCGCGAACGCGCCGCCGCGGCACAGCTCCTCGATCACCGCCACCGCGGCGACGAGGTCGCGGCCGTGCCCGCCGTACTCCTCGTCGATCGTGAGGCCGCAGACGCCGAGCGCCGCGAGCTTCGCGAACACGTCGCGCGGAAAGCGGTGCTCGCGGTCCCAGCGGCGCACTGCGGCGGGCGGCATCTCCGCGGCGACGAACCGCTTCACTGTGTCGCGCAGCATCGCCACGTGCTCCGGTTCGTCGGCGAAATACATGGGATCAGGAGAACTCCGCCCCGAAGCGGTCGCTGAACGCGAGCTTCGCGACGGGCCGCCGCGAGATCGGGCCGTGCCCGCGCCGCAGCGGGTAGCCGATCGGCACCCCGGCCGCGGTCGCCCAGGGCTCCGGGATCGCGAGCAGCTCGCGCACCTCCGGCTCCACCTCGCACAGGAGCGTGGTGAGCACGCAGCCGAGCCCCTCGGCGCGGCACGCGAGCAGCGCGTTCTCGACCGCGGTGTAGATCGACGCGCCGCCCACCACCGAGACGCGCCCCTGCTGGAGATCGGTGATCGCCATGAGCTTCGGGTTGAAGCAGAACACGAGCACCACCGGTGTGTCGGCGAAGTGCTCGGCGAGGTAGTTCCCCGCGTCGATCATGCGCTCGGTCTTCGCGCGCAGCGCCTCGGGCGCGCCCTCGAGGTGCGCCATGTGCTGCTTCGAATAGGCGAACCAGCGCTTGGAGTAGAGCTCGCCGAGCCGCTTCACGAGCGCGCGATCGCGCACGGCGATCACGCGCCACGGCTGCACGTTGCCCCCGGTCGGCGCCCAGCTGGCCGCCTCGAGCACGCGCTCGAGCACCGGCGCAGGGATCGGGTCGGGCCGCAGCCGCCGCACCGCGCGCAGGGTGCGCATCGCTGCGTAGAGTCCGATCTCGTTGTAGTGGGTCTCTTTCATGGCCTAACGTCCCTTGAACACCGGCGTGCGCTTCTCGCGCAGCGCCGCGAGCGCCTCGCGGTGGTCCTCGCTCTGGAAGGTCACGATCTCCAGCGCGGTCGCTGTGTCGAACGCGGTATTGAGCGCGTCCTTCACGAGCTTGTTCACCGCCTGCTTCGTGTAGCGCACCGCGAGCGGCGCACCGGCCGCGAGCCGCACTGCGAACGCGAGCGCCTCGCGCTCGAGCGCATCCGGCGGCACCACGCGGTTGACGAGCCCCATCGCGAGCGCCTCGGCCGCCGTGACGGGATCGCCCGTGAGCAGGAACTGCTTCGCGCGCGCGGGGCCGAGCACGAGCGGCCAGATCGCGGTGCCGCCGTCGCCCGCGACGATCCCCACCCGCACGTGCGGGTCGACGATCGTGGCCGTGTCCGCCATGAAGATCACGTCGCACAAGAGCGCGATCGAGGCCCCCAGGCCCACCGCCGGGCCGTTCAGCGCCGCCACGATCGGGAGCTCGACGTCGAGCAGGTCCCAGATCATCTGTTTCGCGTCGCGGCGCAAATGCTCGAGCTTGTCGAGATCGTCGAGCGTCGGGAACCAGCGGAAGTCGCCGCCCGCGCTGAACGCGCGACCGCGCCCGATCAGCAGCACCGCGCGCGCCGCACTCTCGCGCTTGAGCTCGCGGAACAAGCGCGTGAGCTCGCCGTGCAGCAGGCCGTCCACGGTGTTGAGCGCGCTCGTCGGGTGGGCGATCGCCACGCGCAGAACGTCGCCCTCGCGGTCGAGCTGCAGCGCGCGCCAGGCGCCCTCCCCGCCCATCAGCGCTCCCCGCGCGCGAGATCGGCGGGCAGCGCCCGCGCGGCGAGTGCGAAGTGGGTCGCCGACCAGATCCCCATCACGAGCAGCACGACCAGCAGCGAGTAGCGGACCGCCTCCTTCCCGTGCGCGGCGAACACGTAGTCGTTCAGCCAGCCGATGCTCTGCGGCCCGAGCGCGAGCCCGATGATGTTGGTCACGAACATCAGCACTCCCGCGGCCACCGCGCGCATACGCACGGGCGCGAGCGTCTGTACCGTCGAGAACACGGGTCCCTGGTACATCGCCGCAATCACCACGCCGGGGAAGGATATCAGCAGCGCCGAATTCGGATCCGGGAGCAACAGGAACGCGAGCGTGAACGGCAGCGGGCCCGCGCACGCAATCGCCGGCACCCACATCCACCAGCGCACGTCGCGCCGTCCGAGCCGGTCCGCTATCACGCCCGCGAGCACCGAGCCGATCGCGCCGCCCGTGCCGAGCCCGATCCCCACCTTCGTGCCGAGCTCGCCGCTCGACATCTCGTGAACGCGCCGCAGGAACTGCGGCGCCCAGAACGCGAATGCATAACCCGCGAATGCGGTCAGACCGATCCCCAGCGACAGATGACAGAACGACCGCCGCGCCGCGAGATACCGCACCACCTCCGAGACGGGCGGCGGCGCGCCCGAGATCGGAGCGGCCTCCTGCGCACCGCGCACCGGCTCGCGCACGGTCGCGCGCACGATCCCCGCGAGCGCGAGGCCGGGCAGCCCGACCACCATGAACGCCGAGCGCCATCCCCACAGCTCCTCGAGCCAGCCGCCCAACACGAGTCCCACGAGCACGCCGATGTGGATGCCCATCGCGTACACGCCGAGCGCGGTGGCCCGTTTGGAGACCGGGAAGTAGTCGGCCAGCAGCGAGTGCGCGGGCGGCGAGAGCGCCGCCTCGCCCACGCCCACGCCGATCCGCGCGAGCGCCAGCTGTGTGAAGGTCTGCGAGAGACCCGACAGTGCGGTCATCGCGCTCCACAGCGCGAGGCCAATCGCGATCACCGAGCGGCGCACCCAGAGGTCGGCGACCCGCGCGATCGGGATGCCCAGCGTCGCGTAGAAGATCGCGAACGCGGGTCCGCCGAGGAACCCGAGCCAGGAATCCGATACGCCGAGCGCGTCCTTGATCGGCTGCGCGAGGATCGAGACGATCTGCCGATCGACGAAGTTGATCACGTACGCGACGAACAGGATCCCGAGCACGTAGTTCGCGTACGTGGGACGCTCCGCGCGGGGGGCATGCACCCGCGCAGCCTACCAGAAAGCGGGGCTGCGCACGGAGGAAAAGCAGCTGGCCGAGATCGTCGTGCACTGATTACACTGTGCAGCGTGACGGCACGCGCGCGCGCGGCG
>DATFWW010000254.1:0-15575 GCA_035258825.1 Myxococcota bacterium | reverse complement strand
CGATCGCGGTGGTGGCGGTCATGTGGCCGCCCGTCTCGCCGAACACGCCGTTGTTCAGCAGCACGCAGGTCACCGACTCGCCGCGCGCGGCGGTGTGGATCACCTCCTGGAGCCCCTCGTTCACCATGTCGCCGTCGCCCTGGAGCGTGAACAGCAGCGCGTCGGGCCGCATGCGCTTCGCGCCGGTGGCCACCGACGGCGCGCGCCCGTGCAGCGCCTGCACGAGGTCGACGTCCATCGTGCTCGTGAACGCGGTGTAGCAGCCGATCCCGATCACGCCGATCGCGCGCTCGGCGCATCCGAGGTCTTCGATCGCCTCGAGCAGCAGGCGGATCGCGACGGGCTCGCCGCAGCCGGGACACAGGTCGTGGTCCTCGTGCAAGAGCAGTCGCGGCTTGAAGTGGCCGAGCCGGCGCGCGGGGTCGCTCGGCGGGCGGTCGATCGGGATCGTGCGCGCACTCATCGCGTTCCTCCCTGCGCGGCGAGCGAGCGCTCGACGCGGCGGCGCACGTCGGCGGGCGAGTAGATGTCGCCGACGCCGAAGCCGGCCTCGTCGCTCGAGATCCCGCCGATCGCCTCGACCGGAACCGCGCCGAGCAGGGCGAGTCGCACGTCGTCGATCATCTGGCCCGCGTTCTGCTCCAGTACCGCGACGCGGCGCGCCCCGGCGGTCGCGCGAGCGAGCGCCTCGGCGGGGAACGGCCACAGCGTGATCGGCCGGAACAGGCCGATGCGCGCGCCCTCGGCGCGCAGCTCGCGCACCGCGTTGCGCGCGAAGCGCGCGAGCGAGCCGAACGCCACCACCACGAGGTCGGCGCCCTCGCAATCGGCCGCCGCGAAGCGCTGCTCCGCGCGCGCGATCGCCTCGTGTTTGTCGGCGAGCCGCTGCCAGAACGCCTGAGGATCGATGCCCTTGACACCCTTGCCCATGCCGATCGGGTTCAGGTTGCGCGAGCGGCCGCTGCCGCCGAGCGAGCCGTCCACGGCCCAGTCCTTGGCCGGCAACGCGCCGAACTCGATCGGCGCGACGTCGACCGACTCCGACGTGTGCGCGAGCAGGAAGTCGCCATAGAGCTGCACCGGATTGCGCCACCGGTCGGCGAGGTGGAACGCGAGCTGCGTGAACTCCGCGGCCTCGCGCACGTCGATCGGCGCGAGCACGACGTGGCGGTAGTCGCCGTGTCCTCCGCCGCGCGTGGCCTGGTAGTAGTCGAACTGCCCGCGCGCCATGTGGAACAACACGAGCGGCAGCTCGGCACGCGTGATCTCGGACAGCGACTCCTGCATCAGCGCGATCCCCTGGCCGGTCGAGCCCGTGGCGGCGCGCGCGCCCGTGGCGAGTGCGCCCCACGCCATGCCGATCGCCTCGAGCTCGCTCTCCGCGTTGATGCACACGCCGCCGCGCGGGGGCAAGAGCGCCGCGAAGTGCTCGAGCAGCTCCGTGAACGGCGTCATCGGGTAGCCAGCGAAGAAGCGGCAGCCGGCGGCCAGCGCTGCGCGTGCGATCGCCTCGGAACCTTCGAGCAGCGTGCGCGTCACGGCGCAACCTCGTAGCTGATCGGCGTCTCGTACTGGTAGATCTCGAAGCAGAAGTCCGGGCACACGAGCAGACACGCGCCGCAGCCCGTGCAGCCGGGCAGGAGCTCCGGGACCGCATAGCCGTTGGCGTTGCGCGTCTCCGACATGCGCAGCACGCGCGGCGGACAGGCCGGGATGCACAGCTCGCAGCCCTTGCAGCGCGACGCCTCGAGCGTCACGGTGCCGCGGGTCACGACGGTGGCGGCGCTCACGCCGCGCGCTCGTGTTGGGGCCACGCCGGCTCCGCGCCGGGCGGCAGCGCCGCGAACCCCGCGCGCAGCGCGCGCTCGTTCTGCTCGCGGTGCTGGCGGCGGCGTTCGGGGAGCGACGCCGCGAGCCCCGCGAAGAGCGCCTCGAGCGAGACCAGCGCGGTGAGGCCCGCGTACGCGCCGACGAGTACGAGCGCGCCGGAAAGCGCGCTGGCGCACTCGCTTGCAAGCTGTGTCGCGGGTACACCGTACACGCGCCAGCGATCGCCCGCGAGCGGATCGCGCAGCAGCGACGTGTTCGCGACCACGACCGATTCGCGCGCGAGCTTCGCGGCGACGTCCGGAAAGTAGGCCGGATGCATCGCGATCGCGGACCACGCGCGCGACACGATCGGCGGCGCGCCGACGGGCGCGTCGCCGACCACGAGCGTCGCGTCGGTCGGGCCGTTGCGCATCGTGCCGCCGTACGACCCGAACAGCATCACCTCGCGCCCCGCGGCGATCGCCGCGCGCGCGAGCACCTGGGCGGCGAGCTGGATGCCCTGGCCGCCGATGCCCGTGAACAGGATCTCGCGTTCCATGGTTCATGCCACCCGCGGGCGCTGCAGGGCCGCCAGCGCGAACGCGATCAGGTGCTGGGCTTCCGCGCGCGACGCGGGCGCGCGCTGAGAGAGCGCGCGCTGCACCCAGCCGATCGCGAGCGTGTAGACGGCTTCCGCGTCGCGGTCGGGCTCGGCGCCCGGCAGGTCGCCACCCGCTACCGCGTCGGCGATCGCATCGCGCAGCGAGGCCACGAGCGCGCGCTCCGAGGCCGCGACCTCGTCCGGGAACAGCTCCGCGAGCCGCGCGCGCGACACCGCAAAGGGTCGCGTGGCGGCGGCCGCCCCGGGCTGGAGCGCCTGCTCGAGCACGCCGCCGATCCAGGCGCGGATCTTCGCCTCGGCGCCGCTCGCCTGTTCGATGCGGTGGGCGAGGTAGCCCGCGAGCAGGCGGAAGCCCTCGTCGAGCACGCCGAGCAGGAGCTCGTCCTTCGAGTGGAAGTGGCGGTAGAAGGCCTGGTTGGAGAGGCCCGCGCGCGACACGATCGAGGCGACGCTCGGCTCGAGCGAACCCGTCTCGCGGATCAGCGCGAAGCTCGCCGCCACCAGACGGCGCACCGCGTCGTCGTGGCTCGCCTCGCGGTGGGCGAGCGCGCGCCGCACCGACCGCGCGGCCACCGGGCCGAGATGGCGACTGCGGTCGGCCGGGGCGTCCTTCGCGTGCCCGACGCGCTTGATGTTGTCGTTCTCGATTTTCGAAACTGTATTCTTCACTTCAAGAATAATATTCTGGGCAGACCATGAACGCAAGGCGTCCGCGCGGGCGAAGCCGAATGGGGCTTCAGCCGCCCTGCGACGAGATCTGCTCGACCAGCAGCGCGCGCTGCACCTGGCCCGTCGCCGCGGTGCGCGGGAGCGCGGCCACGCACGCGAGCCGGCGCGGCTTCTTGAAGCCCGCGAGCCGTCCGTCGCAGTGGCGCTGGAGCGCCTCGAGCGTCGGCGCCGCGCCGGGCCGAGCCACCACCACGGCGCAGACCACCTCGCCCCAGGTGCGATCCGGGAGGCCGATCACGGCCACCTCCGCCACATCGGGGTGTCGGGCGAGCCATGCCTCCACCTCGGCCGGGGCGATCGTCTCGCCGCCGGAGCG
The DNA here is from genome assembly GCA_035258825.1 of Myxococcota bacterium. Taxonomy (GTDB): domain Bacteria; phylum Myxococcota_A; class UBA9160; order UBA9160; family SMWR01; genus JAHEJV01. The sequence goes on along the minus strand of DATFWW010000254.1, from coordinate 12,099 downwards.
GATCAGCTCCTTCGTGCGGCCGATCACGTGCAGATGGCCCTCGCGGTCGAGCTCGCCGAGGTCGCCCGTGTGATACCAGCCGCCGCGCAGCGCGTCGCTCGTGGCCGCGGGGTCGCCGAAATAACCGTCGAAGAGATAGGCGCTGCGCAACAGGATCTCGCCATCGTCGGCGAGCCGCAGATCGACGCCGGGCGAGGGCGGCCCGACGCTGCCCGGCTTGCGCAGCGCGTCCGCGTCCGGGAGCGTGGTGCCCGAGCCGCACTCGGTGGATCCGTAGTAGATCCGCGTGGCGGTAGCAGGGAACCGCTCCTTCAGAGCGCGCACGAGCTCGATCGGCACCGCCGACGTCCCGGTGTCGGCCTCGCGCAGGCTCGACGTGTCCCACTTGCCCGGATCCATTTCGAGGATGCGCGCCCAGACCGCGGGGATCGCGTAGAGGCGGTTGGCGCGGCGCCGCTCGACGGCCGCCAGCAGCTCGTCGGCGCTCGCCGACTCGACCAGCGCGAGCTCGCCGCGCGTCTGCCACGCCGCGATCGCGAGCGTGAACCCGGCCATGTGAAACAGTGGGAACATGCACACCGACCGCTCGGGCACGTCGCGGAACACGCCCTGGAAGCCGCGCAGATAGCTCGCGCGGTGCGACAGTACGACCCCCTTCGGGCGCCCCGTGCTGCCGCTCGTGAAGAAGATCACGTGTGGATCGGTCTCGCGCAGAGCCGGCACTTCGGGTCCCGACGCGGCGCTGCCGAGCGCGCCGATCGAGAGGTCGGGTCCGGGACCACCGGCGCCGAGACGCGCGAGCTGCGGAATTCCGGCATCGGCGTGGATCGCCTGCGCCGCCTCGGCGCGCGCGGCGTCGGCCACGAGCAGTCGCGCTCGCGCGAGCGCGGCCACGGGCTTCGCCTCGTCGGGGCCGTGGCGCGCGTTCAGCGGCGCGAACACCGCGCCGAGCTTCGCGCATGCGACAAACAGGGGGAGCACATCGAGCGACGTGTCGGCCCAGGCCAGCACGCGGTCTCCGTGGCCGATGCCGAGCTCCGCGAGTGCCGCGGCGAGGCGATTCGCCCCGCCGTCGAGCTGCGCGTGGGTGAGCGCGCGCGCTCCGAGCGAGGCGGCGATCGCTTCCGGCACGACTTCCGCGTTGCGCCGCACGATGTCGCCGATCAACATGTCCACGGGCACGAGCATGCCCGCACGGGCGGCGGAGGGAAAGCGCGGTGATCGACGAGCGCGAGCTGCGCATCCTGTCCCACGTCCCGCCGCCGATGCTCGGGCGGGTCGGCGGGCGCTTCCCGAAGGCCGCGGTGACCGCGATCCCCGACCGCGGCGACCTCCCGCCCGACGCGCGCGGCGAAGTGCTGCTCACGATGGCCTGGGGCAGCCCGAACCTCGCGCAGATCATCGCGCGCGGCGTCCGCTGGGTGCACGCGTACGGCACGGGCGTCAACGCCTTTCCTCTTCACGAGCTGCGCGGTGTTCCGCTCACGTGCTCGCGCGGCGCGAGCGCGATTCCGATCTCGGAGTGGGTGATCGCGATGATGCTCGCGGCGGAGAAGCGGCTGCCCGAGTCTTGGATCCACGAGCCGCCCGAGCACTGGAACATCTTGGATCTCGGCGGGCTCCACGGCCGCACGCTGGGGCTGCTCGGCCTCGGCGGCATCGCGCAGGCCACCGCGCAGCGCGCGCTCGCGTTCGGCATGACCGTGATCGCGCACCGGCGCACGGCGCGGCCGAGCCCGATCGCCGGAGTCGAGCTCGTCGACTTCGACGCGCTGCTCGCGCGCTCCGACCACCTCGTGGTCGCCGCGCCCGACACGCGCGCGACCCACCACGTGATCGGCCGCGATGCGCTCGCGCGCGCGAAGCGCGGTGTGCATCTCGTGAACATCGCGCGCGGAGGGCTCGTGGATCAGGACGCGCTGCGCTCCGCGCTCGACGACGGCCGCGTCAAGCTCGCGTCGCTCGACACGGTCGATCCCGAGCCGCTGCCCGCCGGCCACTGGCTGTACACGCACCCGCGCGTGCGGCTCTCGCCGCACTGCTCGTGGTCCGGCCCGGGCGCGCTCGACCGCTTGCTCGACGCCTTCCTCGACAACCTCGCGCACTGGCTCGCGGGCGAACCCCTCGAAGGGGTCGTCGACGTCGAGCTCGGCTACTGATCCGGAGGACCCATGGCGGAGCTCACCGAGCCGCTCGGCGACGTCGCGACGAAGCTCTTGTTCGAGAACGAGCGCGTGAAGATCTGGGAGATGCGCCTCGCGCCGGGCGAAGAGGGTCCGCTGCATCGCCACGAGCGCGATCACATCCTCGTCCAGATCGACGGCGATCGCATGGCAGTGGTTCCGCACGCGACGACCAAATCGCGCTACGACCAGTATCTCGAGGCGGACGTCGTGCCGGGCCAGTATTTCTACATTCCGCGCGGCGGCGTCGAGATCGCGCGCAACGTCGGGCGGAAGGCGTATTACGAGCTTCTGATCGAGCTGAAGGATTGAGGCGCCGGAACGCGCCGGGAGGAACACGTGAGCGGGGTCTATCGGATCTTCGGGGCCGAGGTCTCTCCGTACTCGGTGAAGGTGCGCTCCTATTTCCGCTACAAGCAGATCCCGCACGAGTGGATCGTGCGCGGGCCCGCATCGACCGCCGAATACCAGAAGTACGCAAAGCTGCCGATCATCCCGCTCGTCGTCTCGCCCGAGGGCGAGGCGATGCAGGACTCGACGCCGATCATCGAGTGGCTCGAGCCGCGCTTCCCGGAGCCGAGCATCCATCCCGACGATCCCGTCGCGGCATTCGTCTCGGCGCTGCTCGAGGAGTTCGGCGACGAGTGGGGCAACAAGTGGATGTTCCACTACCGCTGGGCGCGCGAGGCCGACCAGATCTCGGGCTCGGAGCGGATCGCAGCGGCGATGTCGGGGGCCACGGGCGACGCGCTCAAAGCGGCCGCGGCAGGCGTTCGCGAGCGGATGATCGGCCGCGTCTGGTTCGTCGGCAGCAACGCGCAGACGGCGCCGCAGATCGAGCAGTCGTTCCGCGATTCGGCCGCGCAGATCGAGAAGCACCTGGCCGGGCGCCCCTACCTGTTCGGGGCGCGTCCCGCGTTCGGGGACTTCGCGATGTGGGGCCAGATCTACAACGCCTACACGGATCCGACTCCGGGCGACATCCTGCGCGCGAGCGCTCCGAAGGTGGTGGCGTGGTGCGAGCGCATGCTCGATCCGAAGGCCGAGGGTCCGTTCGAATCGTGGGCGAGCCTGGCGCCGACGCTCGAGCCGCTGCTCGTGGAGCAGGTGGGGCGGCGCTTCCTGCCGTGGTCGCAGGCGAATGCGAATGCGATCGCCTCGGGCGCGGAGGAGTTCAGCGTAGAGCTCGCGGGCCGCACGTGGACGCAGAAGCCCCAGAAGTACCACGCCAAGTCGCTGAAGGCGCTGCGCGACAAGTACGCCGCCGCCGCGAGCGCGGCGCTCGACCGCGCGCTCGCGAAGGCGGGATGCCTCGAGGGTCTGCGCGCGAACTGACCGCAAGCCGGCGGAGCCGGCGCGCAGCGAGCCGCAGGCGAGCGAAGTCGGGAAGGGCGGTCTCCGCTCGCGAATCGGCTGCGGGGCTAGTATCGAGTGGCGCTCCTAGCGCCTCTTCAGCTCGATCCCCGCGCGCTGCGCCTGCTTCTTCAGCTCGAGCTGCGCGATCGTGCGCCGGTGCACCTCGTCGGGACCGTCGGCGAGGCGCAGCGTGCGCACGCTCGACCAGGCCCTGGCGAGGCCGAAGTCCGTGGTCACGCCAGCGCCGCCGTGCGCCTGGATCGCGTGGTCGATGACCGCGAGCGCCATGTTCGGCGCCTTCACCTTGATCATCGCGATCTCCGCGCGCGCGGTCTTGTTGCCGACGGTGTCCATCATGTGGGCGGCCTTGAGCGTGAGCAGCCGCGCGCACTCGATGTCGATCCGCGCGTCCGCGATGCGCTCCTCCCAGAGCGAGTGCTCGTAGATCTTCTTGCCGAACGCCGTGCGCGTCATCAGGCGCCGGCACATCGCCTCGAGCGCGCGCTCGGCCACGCCGATCACGCGCATGCAGTGGTGGATCCGCCCGGGTCCGAGCCGGCCCTGCGCGATCTCGAAGCCGCGCCCTTCGCCGAGCAGCATGTTGGTCGCGGGCACGCGCACGTTCTCGAACCGCACCTCGCCGTGGCCGTGCGGTGCGTCGTCGTAGCCGAACACGGGCAGGTGCCGCGTGATGGTGACCCCGGGCGCCTTCGTCTCGCACAGGATCATGCTCTGCTGCTGGTGGGACGGGCCGTCCGGATCCGTCTTGCCCATCACGATCATGATCTCGCAGCGCGGATCGAGCACCCCCGACGTCCACCACTTGAGCCCGTTGATCGCGTAGTGATCGCCGTCGCGGCGGATCTCGGTGCGGATGTTGGTGGCGTCGGACGAGGCCACCTCGGGCTCGGTCATCGCGAACGCGGAGCGGATCTTCCCGTCGAGCAGCGGCCTGAGCCAGCGCTCCTGCTGCGCCGCGCTTCCGTAGCGCGCGAGCACCTCCATGTTGCCGGTGTCGGGTGCCGAGCAGTTGAACACCTCGGGCGCGAACGCGACGCGCCCCATCACCTCGCACAGCGGGGCGTACTCGAGGTTGGTGAACCCGGCTCCGAGACTGCTCTCGGGCAGGAAGAGGTTCCAGAGCCCCGCTGCGCGCGCCTTCTCCTTGAGCTCCTCGATGATCGGCGGGATCCGCCAGCGGTCGGCGCCGAACGACTCGTGCTGCTCGTAGTAGGTCGCCTCGTTGGGGTAGATGTGCTCGTCCATGAAGCCCGAGAGCTTGTCGAGGGCGAATCTGGTCTTGTCGCTGTACTCGAAATCCACGGCGTGGCCTCCCGCGCGCGGGGTGCGCGTTCGTACGCTAGCCCCGATCCGAGCCCGACGGCTCAGTGAGGCTTCGGCCGAGGGTGGCGGGAAACCAACCGGCGTTTCCTTGAAATTTCTTCCGGATCGAGGCCGCGGGCACCGGCAGGACTATTTCCCAACGCATTGGTATTCCATATGTTTTTCGATCTAGTGGGGACCGCGGGGTCGCGACCGCGCGAGATTGTGACCCCGAGCACAGATTCAACCCGGCGCGCAGCCGTACCTACGCTGGCGCCAATTGGGGAAACGCGGCTTTTCGCAGCGGCCCGGGGCGCGGGTCGAAGGGGGAACTGCGATGCCGAGGCCGAGCGCGCGACCTTCGCGCCATCGCCTAGCAAGGGCGCTCTCGCTCGCCTGCGCGGGCGCGCTTCTCGCCGCGTGCAGCGGGGGAGGCGGAGGCAGCAGCGGCGGCACCGCCTCGACTGCCGCGTCGAGCCCCACCTCCACCGGCGGAACGTCGAGCATCACGCTGGCATGGGGCAGCGCGAGCGGGCCGGTCGCAGGCTATTCGGTCTACGTGCAGCGCGGCGACGCCGACTTCAAGCACGAGGCCGACGTCTCCCAGGCGCGCGTGACGCTCTCCGGCGAGCCCGGCTCGACCGCGCGCATGATCGTCGTGGCGTTCGATGCCCAGAACACGTACGGGCCCAGCTCGCCGATCTCGCCTCCCTTCACCTTCCCCGCCGGTGGAGCGTCCTCGGGCGGGTCGGGGGCGGGCGCGGCTTCTTCCAGCCCGGCTGCGAGCGCGACTACAGCGGCCGGTTCGACCGGAGGCTCGACCGCGAGTGCTCTGGCGCCGGCGACCAAGGATCCGGCGACCTCCCCGCCTTCCGGCGGCGCGCTCCTCTGGCAGGCCGGTGACGGGTTCCGCGTGACCGACGGCGCGCTCGCGACGCTGCGCTCGTTCGTGCTCCCCGCCCCGGGTGCCGTGCTCGCGGGCGTGGCGGACTTCGACGCGGATGGGCAGGACGACCTGCTGTGGGTGGGTGCCGACGGGCAGCTCGGCTACACGCCGGGGAGCGCGCTCCGCAACACCGATGCCATCTCGGTGGTGGCGATGGGCGCGCTCGCGGCGGGCGAGCGCGTACTCGGTGCCGGCGATCTGGACGGCGACGGCGACGGCGACGTGCTCGTCGCGAACGGCGACGCGGTCCGCGGGCGCCTCACCGCCGCGAGCGGTGTGCCCGCGTGGGTCGACCTCGGGTCGGCCGGGCAGGCGACGTTCGCCGGAATCGCCGATTTCGACGCGAACGGCAGCGCAGACGTCGCATGGCGCTCGAACACGGGCTCGCTCGTGATCTGGCTGATCGACCGCGCGCAGCCGATCGCGAGCGTCGAGGTCCCGCTCGCCCCGGATCTCACGGTGCTCGGGATCGGCGACTTCGACGCCGATGGGGCAGCCGAGGTCGCGCTGCGCGGACCCGACGGAAGCGCATTCGTGCTCCATCCGCTCGCGGCGCAGCCCACGCTCGAAGTCACCGATCTCGTGAACACGGTGGGTTGGCAGGGGCTCGGCGCCGTCGACCTCGACGCCGACGGATCCGACGAGCTCGTGCTCGCCGAAGCGGGAGCGATCCGGATCGCGGGCCTTCCCGGTGACGAGCTGATCCCGCTCGATCCGAACTCGCCCTGGCAGCCGGTCGCGCTGATCCGCTGACCGGTTAAGATCGCGCCGGGAGGAACCCGGTGATGCCCGACGAGCACCCCGCGCGCCGCGCGGGCCTTCTGTCCCAGCGCTATGTGGCGAACGGGGAGCGCGAGAAGTGGCTGGACCTGTTCGCCGACGACGGCGTGATCCAGGACCCCGTCGGGCCGTCGCCGCTCGATCCCACGGGCAAGGGCCACCGTGGCAAAGCGGCGATCGCCGCGTTCTGGGACAACGTGATCTCGAAGGGCCAGGTCAGCTTCGACTACCCGAAGTCGTACGCCGCGGGCGACGAGTGCGCGTTCACGGGCGCCGTGATCAACACCTTCCCCGGCGGCAAGCAGTTCCGCGCGAACGGGGTGTTCGTGTACCGCGTGAACGAGGCAGGCAAGCTGCTCTCGCTGCGCGCATTCTGGGAGTTCGCGAACCCGGAGGGCGGGAAACACGAGCCCGTGGTGCGGATCTGATCAGCCCCGCTTGAGTTTGTACCGGATCGGCAGGTGCTTGACGCCGCCGACCAGACCCGAGTGGAGCCGCGAGATCGGACCCGCGAGCTCGATCTCCTCGATGCGCGGCAGCAGGTGCTTGTAGGCGACCTGCATCTCGAGCCTCGCCACGTGCGAGCCGAGGCAGAAGTGCTCGCCCACACCGAAGCCGAGGTGCGGGTTCGGCTGGCGGTCGATCCGGAACACGAACGGATCGGAAAACACCTCCTCGTCGCGGTTCGCCGACGGGTAGAACAGCGCGAGCACGTCGCCCTCGCGGATCTTCTTTCCGCGGATCTCGACGTCGCGCGTCGCGGTGCGCCCGAAGTGGATGATCGGGCTCGTCCACCGCACCACCTCCTCCACCGCGGGCACGAGCAGCGAGGGGTTGGCCTGGAACCTGCGCAGCTCGCTCTGATGCTCGATGAACGCGAGCATCCCGCCGCTCGTGCCGTTGCGCGTGGTCTCGTTTCCCGCGATCACGATGATGAAGCACCACGCGAGCACGTCCATGAACGGCAGCGGCTCGCCGTCGATCTGCGCGTTGGCGAAGATCGTCACGAGGTCGTCGGCGGGGTTCTTCTTCTTCTCCTCGACGAGCTTGGTGAAGTACGTGAACAGCTCGACCATCGCCTGATTGGCGGTTTCCTGGGAGTTCACGCCCTCGGTCTGATACTCGGGATCCTGGGCGCCGATCGTGCGGTTGGTCCAGTCGAACAGGAGCTTCCAGTCCTCGCGAGGGACGCCGAGCATCCACGCGATCACGGCGATCGGCAGCGGCGCCGAGACGCGCTCGACGAAGTCGCACTCGCCCTCGTCGCTCTCCTCGACGAGCGCATCGACGATCTCCTTGCCGATCTGCTCGATGTCCGCGTTCATGCGCTTCAGGTAGCGCGGCGTGAAGCGCTTGCTCACGAGCTGGCGGTAGATGCCGTGCTTCGGAGGATCGAGCTGGATCAGGGTCGGGGGGAACTGGTCGTTCGGATCGTCCGGATCGGGCGTGACCACGAGGCGCGGCCCGTTCAGGAACGTCTCCGGCTGCTTGCCGATCGCGACGATGTCGGCGTGTTTGGTGATCGCCCAGAACGGGACGCCGCGCGGCTGCGTCCACCACGACACGGGCTCCTCGGCGCGCAGGCGGGTCCAGATGTCGTGCGGGTAGCCGTGGTTGGCGTAGTCGACGGGGTCGACGAGGCTGCGTGTATCCACCTTCAGGGCCTGGGCCACCGGTAGTCCTCCTCCGCGCGCAGTTCGCAGTGTATCGGCGTGCCGCACGCGATGCCTGTGGACGATCTGCTCCGTCTCAGGCGTACGACCAGCGCCGTGCGGGCTCGGCCTCCGCCTTCCATTCCATGCACTGGACGTCGAACCAGATCGGCAGCAGGTAACGCACGTAAAACGCATGCACCGTGACGTCGCCCTGCACGAGGTCTTCGTATTCCTTGATCTGCACCCGATCGTCGCGCGATCGCCAGCGGCGCACCGCGTCGAGCGCGCGGTCGACTTGCGCGCGGGTCTCGAGCAACAGCCCGAGGTGGTCGTAGCCCGGGACGCTCACGGGCTTCTTGCTCTCGACGACGAGCACGAACTGGCTCGTCTCCGCGTCGGTGCGCAAGAGGAGCCCCTGCTGGCCGAGGATCGGAACGTCGAGCGCTTCCCAGCCGAACACTTCACCGTAGAAGCGCTCGATCTCGGATCGCGTCTCCCCTTCGAGTGCGCCCGGGGGAAGCGTGAGCTCCATGTGGTTGAAGCGCAGTGTCATCGCCGGTTCCTCCCGGACCGATCGTAGGGCATGATCCCGGCCGATGGTCGGAGAGCCCGAGATCACCGCGGTCCGCGCGGCGCACCGCTTCGACGAGCGCGCGCTCGCTGCGTTCCTCGACCGGCGGCTCGGCGGGTCGGTGCCGCTGCGCGTCTCGCAGTTCGAGGGCGGCCAGTCCAATCCCACCTTCCTGATCGAGCGCGGCGCCGAGCGCCTCGTGCTGCGCAAGAAGCCGCCCGGGCGCCTCCTGCCCTCCGCGCACCAGGTCGATCGCGAATACCGCGTGATGAGCGCATTGCGAAAGAGCGGCGTGCCCGTACCGGAGACGATCGCGCTGTGCGAGGACGACGCGGTGCTCGGCACCGCGTTCTTCGTGATGTGCCACGTGCCGGGCCGCGTGATCGCGGATCCGCGGCTGCCGGGGTTCGCGCCCGCCGAGCGGACCGCGCTCTACGACGACATGGCGCGCGTGCTCGCCGCGCTGCACGGCGTCGACCCGGAGACGGTCGGTCTCGCGGATTTCGGCCGACCCGGCAACTACTACGCGCGCCAGATCTCGCGCTGGACCCGCCAGTATCTCGATTCGAAGACCGACGACATCCGCGCGATGGAAGCGCTGATCGAGTGGCTGCCCGCGAACGTGCCCGACTCGGACGAGACGACCATCGTGCACGGCGACTACCGGATCGGGAACTGCATCCTGCACCCCACCGAGCCGCGCGTCGCGGCGGTGCTCGATTGGGAGCTCTCCACGCTCGGTCACCCGCTCGCGGACCTCGCCTACTTCTGTCAGAACTACCGCGGCGAGGCGACGCCAGGCAGCTCGCTGGTGGGCCTGGATCTCGCGGCGATGGGAATTCCGGACGAGGAACGGTTCGTGTCGCGTTATTGCGAGCTGGCCGGGCGATCCGGCATCGATCACTGGGCCTTCTACATGGTGTTCGTGATGTTCCGCTCCGCCGCGATCGTGCAGGGCGTGTACAAACGCGGTCTCGACGGCAACGCGAGCTCGGAGCACGCGCATCTGTTCGGCGCGCTCGTGCGCAAGCGCGCGGACGACGCGTGGAACCTCGCGCGCGACGCGCGCGCGTAAGGAGGATCGGATGGGCTCGAGGCGAGCGCTGTGCTTGGGAATCGCGATCGCGATCTCCGGTTGTGCGACGTCACCGCTCGGGCGCTCGCAGCTGATGCTGGTCGGCGACGCCGAGATGGACCAGATGGGCGTCCAGGCGTTCGAGCAGCTGAAGAGCCAGGGCAAGGTATCGGGGGAGCCGTCGGCCAACGCGTACGTGACGTGCGTGGCCAACTCGATCACCGCGGTACTCGAGCCCGACGAGATCCCGGGCGGGAAGGGACCCTGGGAGGTGCGCGTGTTCCAGGACGACACCGCCAACGCGTTTGCGCTGCCGGGGCGCAAGATCGGCGTGCACACCGGGCTCCTGCCCGTGGCAAAGACCCAGGATCAGCTCGCGGCGGTGCTCGGCCACGAGATCGGACACGTGATCGCGCGTCACGGGGCAGAGCGGGTTTCGGACAACTATGCCGCCGAGCTGGCCGCATCGGGCGCGGGAGCCGCACTGGGCGCGCTAGGCGATCCGTCGAGCCCGTCTCACGGCTTGCTGATGGCCGCGCTGGGTGTCGGTGTTCAGGGAGGCAAGCAGGTTGCGGTGCTCGCCTTCAGCCGCACCCAGGAGAGCGAGGCCGACTGGATCGGGCTCAAGCTGATGGCGCGCGCGGGCTTCGATCCGCGCCAGAGCGTGGAGCTCTGGAAGAACATGGAGGCGGCTTCGAAGGGCGATCGTCCGATCGAGTTCCTGTCCACGCACCCGTCGCCGGAGACCCGGATCAGGGATCTGCAGGAGAGGATCCCCGAGGCTCAGAAGCTCGCAGATCAGGCACACGCGCAGGGCCGCCGTCCGCACTGCCGGTGAGCCGCATCTACGACCTGCTCGCGCGCGTCTACGACACGGAAGACCACGTCGAGATCGCGCAGGGATTCCACCGGGCGCTGAGGCCCTACGCGCGCGCGCGGCCGCACGGCACATGGGTCCTCGATCTCGCCTGCGGCACGGGCGTGCTCGCGCAGGAGCTCGGCCGCGCGCGGATCCCCGTGATCGGCGTCGACAGCTCGCGCGAGATGCTCGCGATCGCGCGCCAGCGCTGCCGCGGCGTATCGGACCGCGTCCGCTTCCAGCGCGCGGACCTCGCGTCGTTCCGCGTGCGCGAGCCCTGCGCGGTGGCGTCGGCGTGCGGGGACGTCTTCAACCACATGATCGCTCGCGCGCCGCTCGTGCGCGTGCTGCGCCAGGTGCGCACGAATCTGCTGCCGGGCGGCGTGCTCGTGTTCGAGGCGCACAACCGCTTCGCGTATGAGCACTACTGGGGCGGTCTCGACTACTGGATGGAGGGACCCGGCGGCGACCTGGCGATGTGCTGCGAGTGGGACGCGCGCCGCCGGCTCGCGACCGTGCGCATGATCGGATACGCGCGAAGCGCGCGCGGCTGGCAGCGCGTCGAGACGACGCTGGTCGAGCGCTACCACACCGACGCGGAGCTGCGGTCCGCGCTGCGCGAGGCGGGCTTCGTCCGGATCCACCGCGAGCCGTGGAGCCCGTGGGATGATCAGCACACGGAGCCCGGGATCGACCGCAATCTCTGGACCGCGCGCGTGCCGGAGACGCGTGCGTGAAGCGATCGCGCCGGCTGCGCGTGCTCCTGCTCACGCACCGCGAGCTCTACGCGCGCGACTCGATCGCCGGGCGCAGTGAGCGCTCGGTGGTGCCGTGGCGCACCGAATACCACGTGATGCGCGGGCTCGAGCGGCTCGGCCACGAGGTCGAGCAGCTCGGCCTCGACACGAGCCTCGCGCCGCTGCACGCTGCGCTCGACCGCTTCGCGCCGCAGATCGTGTTCAACCTCCTGATCGAGCTGCGCGACTCGGGAGGGTACGAGCCACACGTCGTGGCGGCGCTCGAGGCGCGCGGAGTGCACTACACCGGCTGCAACTCCGAGGCGCTCGTGCTCACGCGCGACAAGGCGATCACGAAGAAGCTGCTCGCGTGGCACGGCCTGCCGATCCCCGAGTTCGCCACGTTCCGCCGCGGCCGGCGCCGCCGCGGGAGCGCCCTGGCGTTTCCGCTGATCGTGAAGCCGATCGACGAGGGCGGCTCGTACGGCATCCGCCGCGCATCGGTCGTGCACAGCGCGCCCGCGCTCGAGCGCCGCGTGGGCTGGGTGCACGAGCACTGCGAGCACGACGCGATCGCGGAGCGCTACATCGAGGGCCGCGAGATCACGGCGGGG
>DATFWW010000253.1:0-15504 GCA_035258825.1 Myxococcota bacterium | reverse complement strand
GCATCGAGGCGCCCGAGGATCCGGCGGGGCGGCCGGCCGGCACCGCACCCGAGCCGCCGCACGAGCCGATCCGCGCGCTGATCGAGCGCGCGGGGCTGCCGGTGCCGCGGCGGCTCGGCGGAGATCCCGCGGCGGGCATCGAGCTGCTCGAGGACGTCGGCACCCGGTCGCTACAGAGCGCGGCGCGCGAGCTCGCGCCCGCCGCGCGCGCGGACCTGTACCGCGAGGCGTGCGAGCTCGTGCCGCGGATCCAGCGGATCGCGCCCGAGCCGGGCGTCGAAGCCTTCGCGCGGTCGCTCGACGCGGCGCTATTCGCCTACAAGGCCGATCTCGTCGCGCGCTACGGGCTCGCCGCGCGTGGGCGCGATGCCACCGCCGCTGAAGCCGCGGTGGTGCGCGACACCTTTGCGTGGATCGCCGTGCAGATGGCCGGCGCGCCGCACCGGCTCGCGCACCGCGACTTCCAGAGCGCGAACCTGTTCGTGCGCGAAGGCGCTCCGCGCGGTGACCGCCTGCGCATGATCGATGTCCAGGGCGCGTTCCTCGCGCCGCCCGAGTACGACCTCGTCTGCCTGTTGTGCGACTCGTACTTCGAGCTGCCCGAGCCCGAGATCGCCGCGCACGTCGATGCCGTGCGCCCCGCGCTGCCCGACGCACCCGACGCCGAGACCACCGCGCGGCGCTTCGATCTGCTCACGCTCACGCGCAAGGGCAAGGACCACGCGCGGTTCCTGTACGCCGCGCGCGAGCGCGGCGACGACCGCTACCTCGCCTACGTCCCCACCACCGTGCGCCAGCTTCAGCGCGCCGCGCGCCGCGCGAGCGCGCGCGACACGCGCATCGCCGATCTCGCCGCCCTGCTCCTCGAGCTGCCGGAGTCGCCGTGCGCGCGATGATCGTCGCCGCGGGCCGTGGCACACGCCTGGCGCCTCTGACGGATTGGCTGCCGAAGCCCGCAGTGCCCGTGCGCGGGGTGCCGCTGATCGCCTATCAGCTCGCGTTGCTCGCTCATCACGGCGTCACCGAGGTGGTCATCAACACACACCACCTGCCCGAACGGCTCGAGGACGCCGCGCGGCGCCACTGCCCGCCCGGCGTCGCGCTCACCTTCTCGCACGAGCGCGAGCTGCTCGACACGGGCGGCGGGATCCGTCGCGTCGCGGCGTTCCTGCGCGAGAGCGATCCCTGCCTGCTCGTGGGCGGCGACATGCTGCTCGACGTCGACCTCGGCGCGCTCCTGCGCGTCCACCGCGAGCGCACAGCGGCCGTTACGCTGCTCCTGCGCGAGGACCCGCGCGAGGTGCAGTTCGGCAGTATCGGCGTCGACCGGACAGGGGTGGTGTGCCGGATCGGATCGCGTTTCCGCTTCCGGGGCGACCCGAACGACGAGGTGCGCGCGGGACTCTACGCCTGGGCGAACGCGGTGTCCGCGCGCGCATTCGAATCGATGCCCGACCGCGAGGTGTTCAGTCACTTGAACGACTGGTTGGCGCCACACCTCGCGGAAGGCGCGCGCGACGTGCACGGAGCGTTCGTTCCGTGTACCTGGGAGCCGGTCGGTACGCTCCCGGAATACCTCGACGCAAACCGGCGACCGCCCGCGCTCTCGTATCTCGACGCCGATGCGGTCGCGCGCGCAGCCGGCGTCCGCTTCGAGGGCGACAACGTGATTGGCGCTGGCGCGAGCCTCGGCGCTGGAGCTAGGCTGACTGGCGTCGTGGTATGGGACGGAGAGCGGGTACCCGACGGCTGCCGCGCGCGCGACGGTGTGTTTGCGGGCGGGCGGTTCCACTCTCTCGATCCGAGCTCCGGAGGGAGCGAACCGTGAGGCGGGGCGTCGTGTGACGCAGCTCACCTTCGTCGGAACGAGCGACGCATTCGGTGCGGGCGGCCGCCGCCAGTCCGCGATCCTGCTGCGGTCGCCGTCCGGCGGCGTGCTGATCGACTGCGGCACCACGACGGGCAGCGGCCTGAACCAGCTCGGCATCGCGATCGACGAGATCGACGCGATCCTCGTCTCCCACTTCCACGGCGACCATTTCGGCGGCATTCCGCTGCTGCTGCTCGCCGCGCTCTACGAGGAGCACCGCAAACGCGCGCTGCGGATCGCCGGGCCGCCCGGGATCGAGGCGCGCGTCCAGAAGCTCGCAGCGGCGATGGGCCATCCCCTCGACAGCCGCGAGTGGACGTTCGCGATCAGCTTCGAGGAGCTGCCGGCGGGACGCCAGTGCGAGCTCGGTCCGGTGAAGGTCCGCACGTTCGAGACCCACCACTCGCCCGACGCGATGCCGCACGGGATGGTGATCGAGACCGGCGGGCCGCGAATCGCCTACTCCGGCGACACGGGTTGGTTCGACGCGCTGCCGACCCGCGTCGCGGGCAGCGATCTGTTCGTCTGCGAGTGCACCTACCACCGAAACAACTTCGAATACCACCTCTCGCACGAGGAGCTGGTCGCCCACCGCGACCGCTTCGACTGCGGGCGCGTGATCCTCACCCACCTCGGCGAGGAGATGACGGAGCGCCGCGGCAGGAGCGAGTTCGAGACCGCCGACGACGGCCTCACGATCCGAATCTGAGCCCGCGGCGGCCCGGCACGATCTCGCCGAGCACGCGCTCGCCGCGCGCCCCGGTCGTGCGCGGCAGATGGTTGGGCAGGCCGAGCAGCGCATTGCGGCCGAGCAGCGCGAATGCGATCGCCTCGGCAGCGCCGGCCGGCACGCCGTGTCGATCGAACACCTCGACGGCCGCGCCCGCCACCGCTGCGCGCAGCGCCCGAAGGAAGGCGGGATTGCGCGCGCCGCCGCCGCCCACGAGCACGCGCGCGACGCGCGCGCCGCCGAGGTGGTCCCGGCACGCCTGTCCCACTGCCTGCGCGCTGAACGCGAGCAGCGTCGCGACGAGGTCGTCGACCGGGCGGTCGCGCCAGCGCGCGACGAGCGCCTCGGCTTCCGCGAGCCCATAGCGCTCGCGGCCCGTCGACTTGGGAGGCGACGCGCGCAGGAAGTCGTCGTCGAGCAGCTCCGCGAGGAGCGCCGCGTCGACGGTGCCGCGCAGCGCGCGCCGTCCGTCCACGTCCATGCGCTCGGCGCCGCGCGATGCGCTCTGCACCACGCCGTCGATCAGAGCATTGGCCGGGCCGACGTCGAACGCGATCACGTCGTCGGCACGCGCGCCCGCCGGCAGCCAGGTCACGTTGGCGATCCCGCCGAGGTTGAGCACGAGGCGCGACTCGTCGGCATCCGCGAACGCCGCGAAGTGGAAGAACGGCGCGAGCGGTGCGCCTTCGCCGCCCGCCGCGACGTCGCGCGGGCGGAAGTCGGCCACCGTGGTCACGCCGGTGCGCTCGGCGATCAGCGACGGGTCGCCGATCTGGAGCGTCGCGCGCAGCTCCGGGTGGTGGGCGACGGTCTGGCCGTGTGAGGCGATCGCGTCGACCCGGTCGAGCGGGACACCCGCGTCGTGCGCCACGGCGGCGGCGGCCTCCGCGAAGCGCTCGCCGAGCGCGACGTCGAGCGCCGCGAGCTCGCGCAGCGCGGCGCCCGGCGCGGAGCGACCCGCCGCCAGAGCGTGGATCCGCTGCTGGAGCTCGGCCGGAAACGGGTCTTCGCGCTGCGCGAGCAGCCGGAACGGCCGCGCCGCCTCGCCGGGCGGCCACTCGACGAGCGCCGCGTCCACGCCGTCGGCGGACGTGCCCGACATCAGACCGATCACCCGCATCGGGCTGGAACCCTACCCGATGCCCGATCGTTGACATGCGCTGCGCGCACGGGGATCATCCTCCGCCCGGTCCCGGCCGTGGTCCTTCCCTCCCAGCTTCCTGTTGCGACCGCCCCCCTCCACCTCCCCCCGAAGCATCCGGAGCCATTCGATGAGCGACTCTTCGCGAACCCAGGGCGGTCTGATCTGCGTGGGGGTGGTGATCCTCGCGGCGCTGTTCCTGCTCGGCCTCCTCCAGCAGAGCTACTGGGCGCTCGCCTTGCCCGTGGCGGTGCTGGTCTCGTTCGTGCTCGGACTCGTGTTCTGGGTCGGCTACACGATCGCGACGATCCGCGTCGAGCCCGAGCACGACCCGGGCCGCGGCGTGGAGACCGAGGCTCCGACCCAACAGTCGGCGTAGTCCCGGACCCCCGCCTTGCGCATCGCGCTGCTCACCTATCGCGGCAACATGTTCTGCGGCGGACAGGGCATCTACGCCGCCTATCTCGCGCGCGAGTGGCAGCGCGCGGGCCACGACGTGCACGTGATCGCGGGTCCGCCGCTGCCCGATCTCGCGCCTGGCATCCCGCTGCACGTGATCCCGAACGAGAACGTGTTCGGCGTGCGCCACCCGGAGTGGGTGCGGCGCGACCACCCGTTCCGGCTGCTCGCCCCGCTCTCGCTCTGGGAGCTCGGCGTCTCGCGGATCGGCGTGTTCCCCGAGATGCAGACCTTCTCGCTGCGCCTGCTCGCGCGCTGGAAGCGGCTGCACGATGAGCACCGCTTCGACATCGTGTTCGACAACCAGTGCCTCGGCTGGGGTCTGCTCGGGATCCGCGCCACGGGCGTCCCCGTCGTGTCCGTGATCCACCACCCGCTCCACATCGACCGCGAGGCGGACTTCGCGATCGATCCGAGCCTGATCAAGAAGATCAAGCGCACGCTCTACTTCCCCCTGTTCATGCAGCAGCAGGTGGCGCCGCGGCTCGACCGCATCGTCACGGTGAGCGAGGCGTCACGCGCGGAGATCGAGCGCTATTTCGGCATCCCGGAGAAGGAGATCCGCGTCGTCTACAACGGCACCGACAGCGAGCTGTTCCACCCGGTCGAGGTGGAGAAGCAGGCCGACCTGCTGTTTGTCGGGCGCACGGAAGACCGCAAGAAGGGGCTCGGAACGCTGCTCGAGGCGATGGCGCTCTTGCCGGAGTCCACGCTCAAGATCGTCGACGGCCGCATCCCCGACGACGGGCTCGTGATGCGCTACCTGCGCCGCACCGGGATCGGCGACCGCGTGAGCCTGCACCGGCGGCTGCTCTCGATCGACGAACTCGTGCGCGAGTATTCGACGGCGCGCGCCGCCGTGGTGCCGTCGTTCTTCGAGGGGTTCGGGTTCCCGGCCAGCGAGGCGATGGCCTGCGGGCTGCCCGTGATCGCGAACGCCGCGGGCGCGCTGCCCGAGGTGATCGGCACGGACGGCAGCACCGGGCGACTGGTGCCGCCGCGCGACCCTGCGGCGATGGCGAACGCGATCCGCGAAGTGCTCGCGGTGCCGGGCCGCGCCGAGGCGATGGGGCGCGCCGCGCGCGCGCGCGTACAGCGCCTGTTCCAGTGGGAGCGCGCCGCCGCCGAGCTCGTGGGCGTGTTCGAGGAGACGCTGCGTGCTGCTCACGGTCGACCTCGAGCGGCTTAGGGTCCGGCGCGGCGAGCGCCTGCTCGACGCGGGATGCGGCGAGGGCCGCCACTGCTTCGGTGCGATCGAGCGCGGCGCGCACGTGGTGGGCATCGACCTCGACCGCGCCTCGCTGCACAGGGCGGCCGGCGCGCTGCGCTTCCGCGGCGCCGAGCTCGGCCGGCTCGGCGCGATGCTCCAGGGCGACGCGTTCCACCTCCCGTTCCGCGATGCGACCTTCGACAAGGTGATCTGCTCCGAGGTGATGGAGCACGTCCACGACTTCGCGGGCGCCGCGCGCGAGCTCGCGCGCGTGCTCCGACCGGGCGGACTCGCCGCGGTGACGATCCCGACCGCCACGAGCGAGCACCTCTACCTGCGCGTCGGCGACGACTACTTCGAGTCTCCGGGCGGTCACATCCGCATCTTCTCGCCTCAAGAGCTCGCGCAGGGCCTCGCGCGCGCGGGGCTCGCTACCACGGGCGTGGGCTTCGCTCACGCGCTGCACACGCCCTACTGGCTCCTGCGCTCGGTGGCGGGGCTGCCGCGCGCAGACGAGAGCGCGCTCGTGCGCGCCTATCGCCGGTTCCTGATCAACGCCACCGTCTCGCCCGCCATGGCGCGGCTCGAGCGCGTGCTCGACTACGTGTGCCCGAAGAGCGTGATCCTCTACGCCGAAAAGCGCGGCGCGGCATCCGCCCGGGCGGCGTGATGTCTCCGCTGCGGATCGCGTTCGTCGCCTACCGCGGCAACATGCGCTGTGGGGGCCAGGGCGTGTACCTCTGGTTTCTCGCGCGCGAGCTCGCGCGCCTGGGACACCGCGTCGACGTCTGGGTGGGCCCGCCCTACCCCGATCCGATGCCGTTCGCGCACAGCGTGAACCCGCTGCGCAACCACCAGTACTGGGGCAAGTGGTTCTCCAAGGACCGGCGCGCGCTGATTCCGCAGCCGCGCACACGGCTCTTGAATCCGCTCGAGTTCTACGAGCTCGGCGCGAGCTATCTCGGCTTCCTGCCCGAGCCACTCGCGTTCAGCGTGCGCGCGCTGCTTGCGATCGCTGCGCAGCTGCGCGCGGGCGAGCGCTACGACGTCGTGCACGACGTGCAGTGCCTCGGTTTCGGGCTCCTGGGCCTGCGCGCGCTGGGACTGCCCGTGGTCTCCACGGTTCACCACCCGCTCACGGTCGATCGGCGCTCCTCGTTCCTGCGCGACACGAACCTGCGCGAGGCGATCGGCACGATGGCGTTCTATCCGGTCGGCATGCAGTCGTTCGTGGCGCGGCGCATCGACCGGCTGTTCACCTCCTCGGCGGCCAGCGCGCGCCAGATCGAACGCGACTTCGGCGTCGCGCGCGAGCGGATCCGGATGGTCGCGAACGGCGTCGACACCGATCTGTTCAGCCCCGACCTGGCGGTCCAACGCGATCCACACGAGGTGCTCTGCGTCGGGCGCGCGAGCGATCCGAACAAGGGGGTTCCGACCCTGGTCGAGGCGATCGCGAAGCTGCCGCGGCCGGTGCGACTCACGCTCGTGGACGACCCGCACCCCGACAATCCCGCGCGCAAGCGCGCACGCGCCCTCGGCATCGAGGACCGCATCGACGTGGTCGGACGCGTCGAGGTGGAGACGCTGGTCGGACTCTACCGGCGCGCGGCACTCGTGGCGGTGCCGTCGCTGTTCGAGGGCTTCGGACTTCCCGCGGCCGAGGCGATGGCGTGCGGGACGCCCGTGGTGGCGACGGCGGCGGGCTCGCTGCCCGAGGTGATCGGCACCGCGGGCGGCGGGATCCTCGCGCGCGCGCACTCGGCCGACGCGCTCGCGCGCGGGATCGCCGAGCTGCTCGCGCAGCCCGCTGCGCGCGCCGACCTCGGCGCACAGGGCCGCAAGGGAGTCGTGGCGGCCTATTCCTGGCCGAGCGTCGCGCGGCGCACGGCCGAGGTCTACGCCGAGGTCTACGCCGAGCTCTCCGCCGACGAACGGCGCGGCCGGCCCGCGAGCACCACCACGTCGGCGCCCTCCGGCCATCCGCGCGCGATCGCGTCGAGCGCCCGGAGCAGCCACTGAGTCAGCCCGGGCGGGAGCCGCCGCGCGAGCCGCGACCACCGCGTCAGGCCCCATCCGAGCGAGACGCCCTCCACGAGATCGAGCGTGAGGCTCTCGCCCGCCTGCTCGCACATCAGCGGGAGGTCGTAGCGCGTGAAGTGATCGTGCGGGACGTCGTAGTGCCGCCGGCCGCGCGCGAGGTCGCGGCCGAGCCAGCGCGCGCCACGGGTCTCGACCGCTCGCGCGACCCGACACGAGAGCGAGTCGAAGTTCGCGATCGCGAGCACGACGCGCCCGTCGTCGCGGGTGACGCGCGCCATTTCCGAAATCGCCTCGCACGGAGTGTCGAAGTGGTCGAGCGCACCCTTGCAGTACACCGCATCGAAGCTGCCGCTCGCGAACGGGAGGGCGTCGGCCCAGCTGCGCACGTGGTGGATCGGCGCGGTCGCGCCGCTCTCGTCCTGGAGTCTGGCCAGCGCCGACATCCGCGCGGACGGCTCGGCCGCCACCGCGATCGCGCCGCCCTGCGCGAGCGCGCGCGCGTCCTGCCCGAATCCGCTCGCGACGTCGAGCACGCGGCGTCCGCGCGCGCGATCGAGCGTGCGCCGGGTCATCTGCTCGAACAGGTAGTCGCTGTCCGGACTCGTCGACGTGGGGATCACATCGCGCATGTCCCGATCGAGGTCGACCACCCGCATGAGGGCGGGACGTTAGCGTGCGGAAGGGCCTTAGGGGCCCGTCCGGTATGATGGGTCCGTGGCTGACCAACCCGGCACGGGCCTGGAGCGGCTCGCGTCGTTCCGGTTCACCTATCTCGCGATCGCCGCGTTCATGGTGCTCTACCTGGTGAGCATCGATGGGGTCGAGCGCGTGCTCCAGGAGCGCTTCCGCTCCGGGGTCGTGCGCGCGATGCGCGTGAACCCCGCGGACGGCCCGATTGTCACCCAGATCCAGAACCGGGTCTCGGAATACGTGTCGGGCTCGCCGTGGGTCCGCTACGGCGGCGTGCGCGTCAACGTCACCGTGCTAGGTGCGGACGGCCAGACTCCACTCTACGTGGGCGGTGGCAAGGTGCTGCCGCCGCCCCCCGAGCGCAGCCTCGATGGTGTGATGCGCGAGTGGATGGAGCTCCTCCCCGCGATCGCCGACGTGTACGTCTCGGTGCCGCACGGTTCTCCGCTCTCCGCGGGCATCTTCGTCGGGTACGGCGCGATCCTGGTGCAGAGCCTGCTCTTCTACACGCGGCGGATCGCGCGGCAGGCCGAGGCGCACCTGGCCGCCGCGGTCACCGCGCGCGACGAGTCGGCCGACCGCGCGCGGTCGATCGAGGAGGAGCTCGCGAAGGTGAGCGACCGGCTGCGCGAGCTGGAGCCCGCGGAGCGCGCGCAGGCGGCGGAGATCGAGGCGCTCGGGCAGGAGCGCGTCGAGCTGCACGGCAAACTGCGCGAGCTCGCCGAACGCGAGACGCAGCTGCGCGCGAGCGCGTCTCGTGCGGGCGAGCTCGACGCGGAGCGCCAGGCGCTCGAAGATCTGCTCGACGAGGCGCTCCAGGACGTCGCGAACAAGGAATCGGAGATCGCCGGGCTCCAGGACCGGCTCAAGAACGAGGACAAGAAGCAGGCCGCGCAGAGCAAGGGGCGCGCGCGCGAAGTGGAGCGCATCACCAAGCGCTTCGGTGCGCTCTATCGCAACCTCGAGGTCGAGGAGCGCGCGATCGCGGACCTCGTCGCACTCGGCGACGAATCGCAGAAGCTGCGCGCCGAGGAGGCGCTCAAGCGCCTCGACGACGACCCCGACACCGCCGCGGTCCGCCGCAAGGTGGGCGGCCTGCCTCCCCACCTCTCGATCTTCGAGCTCGGGTTCGCCGGCAAGTTCCGGATCTACTACTCGCGCAGCGAACGCGGCGGCCATCGCGTGCACGCGATCGGCGGAAAGGCGACGCAGAACCAGGATCTCGAGTATCTGAGCCGCCTCGGCTGATCGCGATCGGCATTCAGCGCGCTGCTCGCCGGAGCTCCTCGAGCACGCGGGAGAGGCGCGCGTCGAGCTGCGGCAGCAGCGCGCGCAGCCCGATCGCGTCTCCGACCCGCGCCGCCGCCTCCGCCTCGTCGCAGAGCTCTGCGAAGCCCTTCGCGCCGAGGCTGGCCGCCGTCGACTTGAGCGTGTGCGCGGCGCGGCGCGCCAGTTCGAGATCGCTCGCCTCGAGGCCGCGCCGAAAATCCGCGAGCCGGTTCGGGGCGTCGTCGAGATAGGCGTCGATCACCTCGTGCGCGCCCTCGCCGCCGATCGCCGTGGCGAGCCGCCGCAGCACCGCAGCGTCCACCTCCCGTCCGCCCGCCATGCGCCGCCTTCCCGGCTGGGCCCGCTCCGCGCTCACGAGGAGCGGCGTGCAGGCGCCCTCCGCAGCTTCGCACGGGCGCCGGCGGTCCCGGGTACACAGCGCTCGAGCGCCTGGATCAGAGCGGAGATCGCAATCGGCTTCGAGAGGTAGTCGTCCATGCCGGCGGCGAGGCACACCCGCCGGTCCTCGGCCGTGGCGTTGGCCGTCATGGCCACGATGCGCGGCCGCCGCTTGCGCTTCGTCGCGCGCAGGATCTCCCGCGTCGCGTCGAGGCCGTCGAGCTCCGGCATCTGGACGTCCATCAGCACCAGATCGTATGGCGAGCCGAGGACCGCCTCGACCGCTTCGATGCCGTTGCCCGCGACGTCGGGCCGGTATCCGAGGCGCTCCAGGATGCGCACCACGATCTTCTGGTTGACCGCGTTGTCCTCGGCGAGGAGGATGCGCAGCGGATGCCGCACGCCCATCTCGCGGTCCAGCCCCGGTTCGACGTCGCGCGACTCGGGCAGCGTCGGCGAGAGCTCGAGCGTTCGGATCAGGATGTTGAACAGCGTCGAGGGCTTGATCGGCTTGGGCAGGTAGGCGGCGAAGTCCCTCCCCACGCCCGCGAGCTCCGCCTTCGAGCTGCGCGCGGAGCTGAATAGCACGAGGGGCGGGACCTTCTCTCCGATGCGATGGCGCAGCTGGCGCGCGAGTTCGGGGCCGGAGAGGCCGGGCATCAGGTAGTCGACCAGCGCCACGTCGATCGGGTCGCCGTGCGCGAACAGCTCCAGCGCCTCGTTCGGATCTGCGACCAGCGTCGTCTCCATGCCCCACCTGCGACAGTACACGTCGGCGATCCTGCGCGCGTTGGCATTGTCGTCCACGATCAGAATGCGCTTGCCCGCGAGCGTCTCGCGGTCCTGGCTCCACTCCATCGGCACACCCGCAGTCGCCTCGGCGCGGATCGTGAAGTGGAAGGTCGCGCCGCGGCCCGGCTCGCTCTCCGCCCAGGCGCGGCCGTTCATCAGCTCGGCGAGCCGCGCCACGATCGCGAGGCCGAGCCCGGTGCCGCCGTGCACGCGCGCCGTTGCGGCGTCGGACTGCGAGAACGGCTTGAACAGGCGCGTCTGGCGATCGCGCGCGATGCCGATGCCGGTGTCCTGCACCGAGAACTCGAGCTCGTACTTGCGATCCTCGCAGTTCTCCGCGCGAACACGCACGGCCACTTCCCCGCCGGCCGGCGTGAACTTCACCGCGTTGGAGAGCAGGTTCAACAGCGCCTGGCGCACGCGGCCGATGTCCCCGAGCAGGAACTCCGGAACGCCGTCGGCGATGTCGTACTCGAGCTCGATCTCCTTCTCCGCGGAGTCCAGCGCGATCAGGTCGATCGCCTCCTCCACGCATCGGCGCAGTCCGAACTCCACGAGCTCGAGCTCGAGCCGGCCGGCCTCGATCTTCGAAAAGTCGAGGATCTCGTTGATCACGCTGAGCAGGTGCTCGCCGCTGTTGCGGATCGTCTCCGTGAAGTCGCGCTGCTCCGGGGAGAGCCGCGTGTCGAGCAGCAGGCCGGTCATCCCGATGATCGCGTTCATCGGCGTGCGGATCTCGTGCGACATCTTGGCGAGGAACGCCGACTTGGCCGCCGCGGTGTCCGCGAGCGCGAGGTTGGCTTCGGCGAGGCGCGCCGCCGTCTCCCTGCGCAGCCGCGCGAGCGAGACGCACGAGCGCACGCGCGCGAGCAGCTGCCTGGCGGAGAACGGCTTGACGAGGTAGTCGTCGGCGCCCGCTTCGAGTCCGCCTAGCGCCGCCTCCTCGCCCGCGCGCGCGGAGAGCAGGATCACCGGCACGAGGCGCGTGCGCTCGTCCGCGCGCAGGCGTTCGACCAGACCCAGCCCGTCGAGGCGCGGCATCATCACGTCGGACAGCACGAGGTCCGGCGGTCGCGCGAGCGCGGCCGCGAGCGCGGCCTCGCCGTCCTCCACGGCCTCGACCTCGTACGAGTCCGCGAGCAGCTGCGCGACATAGCTCCGCATGTCCGGGTTGTCGTCGGCCCAGAGCACACGCGCGCGCGGTGTGGCGCGCGAGGGCGCCGCGTCGGCGCCGACCGGCATGTCGTCCGCCGCGGGAGCGCGGCGGACGGCATCCGGAAGCCATTGCAGCGCTTCGGACACGAAGGTCTCGGCGCTGCGTCCGACGCGCGCGCCGGCGCCGCCCGGACCGATCCGGCCCGGCGGCAGATGCGCGGATCCGGCCGGAATCGTCACGGCGAAGCACGAGCCCACCCCTTCGCGGCTCTCCACGCGCACGGCCCCGTCGTGCAACCTCGCCAGCTCCTGCACGAGCGAGAGGCCGATGCCGGTTCCCTCGTGCGTGCGCGACGCCGCGCCCTTCACGCGGTGGAAGCGCTGGAACAGCAGCGGCACCTCGCTCTCCGGAATGCCGACGCCGGTATCCGCGATGCGCAGCTCCGCCGCCGCGCCGAGCCAGCGGAGCCGCACCGCGATGCCGCCCGCGAACGTATGCTTGAAGGCGTTCGACAACAGGTTCAGGACGATCTTCTCCCACATCTCGCGATCGACGTAGACGTGCTGCGGCAGCCGCGGACAATCGATTTCCAGCGCGAGACCCACTCGCTCGAGCGCAGATCGGAACGCGTTGGCGAGATCGGCGGTCAGCGCCGCGAGGTCGGTGGGCTCGTAGTGAGCATTCGCGCGGCCCGCTTCGATGCGAGAGAAGTCGAGCAGCGAATTGACCAGCTTGAGCAGGCGCAGGCCGTTGCGGTGCGCCGTCTCGAGCCGCTGGCGCCGCGCATCCGGGGGCGGCGGGGCGTCCGCGGCGAGCTCGTCCTCGAGCGGCCCGAGCATCAGCGTGAGCGGCGTGCGGAATTCGTGGCTGACGTTGGAGAAGAAGGTGGTCTTGGCGCGGTCGATCTCGGCGAGCGCCTCCGCGCGCCGTCGCTCCTCCGCGTGCGCGCGCGCGACCGCGATCACGCCGGCCACCTGATCGGCAGTCGCGCGGAAGAACCCGCGGTAACGATCGTCGAAGGCGCGGTGCGGACTGATGCCCGCGATCAGCACGGCATAGGGCTTCGCCTGACCCACATGGGCGAGCGGAAGTGCGATGGCGCGTTCGGGACGTGCGTTCCAGCGCCCATGCGGCAGCGCGCCGAAGCGCGCAGCGAGGTCCTCGACGATCACCTCGCGCTCCGCATCGAGGATCGCGGCGAACGGCCAGCCCGCCGCGCGATCCTCGATCGGCGCGCGGCGCAACTTCGCGGGGCCTTCGTAATCCCGCCAGCCACCCTCGCCCACCAGCTGCGCGCAGCCCTCCTCCTCGTTCAGGCGAAAGAACAGGAACAGCGGGAGGTCGAGCTCGTTCGCCGACAGCACCTCGGCCGCGATGCGCCAGGCCTCGTCTTCCGAGCGCGCTTCCGCGGCGCGCGCGGCGAGGTCGCGCAGCATGCGGATCTCGCGCTCGCTCTGCACCTTTACCGTCGTCTCCTGGACGGTGTTGAGGATCCCGCCGACCTTGCCGTCGTCGCCGGGAACCGGGCTGTAGGAGAACGTGAAGTAGGTCTCCTCCACCATCGCGCCGCTCTTGATGAACAGCTGGAGATCTTCCGTCCACGTCGCCGGGCCGCCCGCCATCACGCCCGCCGCCATGGGTCCCGCCACGTCCCAGACCTCGGCCCAGTACTCCGACGCGGGCGCCGCGAGCGCCGCCGGGTGTTTGTCGCGCAGGATCGGGCGATAGGCGTCGTTGTAGAGGTGCAGCAGCTCGGGCCCCCACCACAGCAGCATGGGGAACCGGCTGCCCAGCACGACGCCGAGCATCGTGCGCAGGCTCCTCGGCCAGCTCTCGAGTGGACCGAGCCGCGTCTTCGACCAGTCGGTCGAGCGAATCAGCTCGCCCATCTCGCCGCCGCCGACCAGCCGGTCGGTGGCGGCCGCGTCCCGCTTGGGATCCGAGTCCACGACCGTGTCTTTGTGAGGATCCGCCATCAACTAACCGGTGTAAGTGTCGAAATTTCTACGCGTAGAAATTTCGGATCGGTCACATTCGACGAGCTGTGGCGCTGCACGATTACCGGATTCCAACGATTGCGGACAGCCGGGGATCTACCTAATTTGCGAAGCACGTAAAGCACGTAACGATGCCCTCCTGTTCGTGAGCCGTCCCTCGCGAAGCCATCCCCCAGCCCCGACGGGTCTCAAGGGAGACAGGCTCGATGCAAGGACGCCAGATCCGCATCCTCCTCGTGGAGGACAGCCTTCCCGACGCGTTGCTCGTCACACGGCGCCTCGAGATGGAGCTCGGCTCGCTCAATCTGATCGAGTTCGAGCGGGCCACGTCGCTCGAGGATGCGATTCACGCGCTCCGCAAGAAGCCCGCCGACGTCGTGCTGCTCGATCTCAATCTCCCGGACAGCGCGGGAACCGAGACCGTACGCCGCCTGCGCACCGCCGAGCCGCGAGCGCCGATTCTCGTCTACGCGAGCGCCGGGGAGGTCGGTCTGCCGCTGCGCGCGCTCCAGGCGGGCGCGCAGGACTTCCTGAGCAAGGGCGACTTCGAATACGGGTCGCTGATCGATCGGATTCGTTCGGTGATCGAACGAACCCGCATCTTCGGAGACATGCAGCGCGTCCAGAGCGAGCTCGAGGAGGCCGAGCGCATCCAGAGCCTCGGCGTGCTCGGCGTCGGCGCGGCATTGGGCTTCAACCAGCTGATCGGCGCGGTCCTCGACCACACCTCCGCGGTCATGTCCGAGCTTTCCGAGGCCCCGCACCTCTCGCGCGCGATGATGCACCTGCTCGAGACGCGCAAGGCGGCCCTGAGCGCGATCGAGCTCGCCGCGCGCCTGCGCGACTACGCCCGGCCGGATCGCGCGACACCCCAGCAGCTCCACATCTCCGAGTTCGTGCGCGCGGAGCGCCCACAGCTCGAGATGATCACCGGGGCGGGCATCGCGCTCGAATGCGCGCTCGCGCCTTCCGATCCCCCCGTGTCGGTGAATCCGCTCGAGCTGCGACAGGTGTTGTTCAACCTCGTGATCAACGCGAGCGAGGCGATCCGCCCGAGCACGGGCCGGATCTCGATCGACACGGGTGAAGTGTGGGCGGACGCCGAGTTCCTGGCCACGGGCCGCGGCGCACCCGATCTCCGCGAGGGCCGCTATGCGATGCTCTCAGTGTGCGACTCGGGCCGCGCACTCGACGGCGAGGCGCTGTCGCGGCTCTTCGATCCGCTGCTCACCACCCAGGTGCCGGGGCGCATGCTCGGGCTCGCGCCCGCGCTCGGCACGGTGCGCCGGCACGGCGGCTGGATCGGCGCCCGGCACGACCCGAGCGAGCGCCGCACCCGCTTCCAGGTGCTGTTCCCGATCGCGGCCTAGCTGTGGTTCCTGAGAGCGTTGTTCATCGAGCCCTCTGGAGTTTGGCAAGCGGCGGGATCATTCCCAACGCGCGGTGGGGTCGCGGCTCGTTGTAGTTGCGCAGCCACTTGGCGAGGGCGCGCGTCCGCTGATTCGAGGTGCGATAGGGACGGCGATAGGCCCGGCCCTGGACCAGGGTTCCAATGAAGCGCTCGGCCTTGCCGTTGGTTTCTGGTCGATAGGGCCGCGTCCTCAGGTGCCGGATCCCGTGGCGCTTGCACGCCTGGCGGAAGCGTCGAGCGATGTAGCAGGAGCCATTGTCGGTCAGCCATCGCTCGACGCGGATTCGGCGCTGGCGGAGCCAGCGCAAGGCTCGCTCGAGAAAGCCGACGGCGGTCG
>DATFWW010000252.1:0-16403 GCA_035258825.1 Myxococcota bacterium | reverse complement strand
CGACCGCCGTCGGCTTTCTCGAGCGAGCCTTGCGCTGGCTCCGCCAGCGCCGAATCCGCGTCGAGCGATGGCTGACCGACAATGGCTCCTGCTACATCGCTCGACGCTTCCGCCAGGCGTGCAAGCGCCACGGGATCCGGCCCCTGAGGACGCGGCCCTATCGACCAGAAACCAACGGCAAGGCCGAGCGCTTCATTGGAACCCTGGTCCAGGGCTGGGCCTATCGCCGTCCCTATCGCACCTCGAATCAGCGGACGCGCGCCCTCGCCAAGTGGCTGCGCTACTACAACGAGCAGCGACCCCACCGCGCGTTGGGAATGATCCCGCCGCTTGCCAAACTCCAGAGGACTCGATGAACAACGCTCTCAGGAACCACAACTAGGTCGCGGCTTCGGTGTCGCCGTGGCTCGGCACAGCGCATTCGACGAGAGGCCCCTCCGCTCTCCGCGCGAGTCGGAGTGACAGCTTGCGAATAGTCGGATAATCCATCCGGAAAATCGGAGTCGCGCTGGGACCCGGCCTCGATCATGGCGTCTCACGATCCGTCAAACCCTTCGCACGCCGAATCCGCCGGCGAGCGGCGAACAGTCGCCTCCCACCGATCGCGTGGTCGCCGTGCTCGAATACCTCGCGGCGCATCCGCGCGGCGAGAGCGCGTCGGCAGCTGCGCGCGCGCTCGGGCTCAACGGATCCACCTGCGCCGTGCTGCTCGCGAGCCTCGAGCGCGCGCGCTGGGTCGAGCGCGCGGCCGACAACTACCGGCTCGGAGCGGGGCTGCTCTCGCTCTGCGACGCGATGCGCGCGCGGTTCCCGCTGCTGGGCGCGGGCCATGCGCTGCTGCGGCGGCTGGCCGAGGAGGTCGGCTGCCCCTGCGTGCTCACCCGCATTCACGCCGACCACATCCTCGTGGTCGCCGCGAGCAGCGGCGGTACGGGCGGGCTCTCGGGGTCGGGCACCGATCGGCGATTCCCGATCGACCCGCCCTACGGATCGGTCGCCGTGGCGTGGCGCTCCGACGCGGAGCTCGAGCAGTGGCTGGACCTGCCCGCGACGCCGCTCTCGCGCGGCGAGCGCGCGCGCTACCGCCGCTTCCTCGCGGGCATCTGCGAGCGCGGCTACGCCGTGTGGCGGCTCGACGAGGGCGACGGCCCGCTGCTGGACAGCCTGCGCGACATGCTCGAGACGCTGCGCGGCGATCCTCACTCCGAGGGCCTGCGCGAGCGGTTGATCCGGCTGTTCGCGAGCTACGGCCGCCACGGATATCTGTCGAGCGAGATCGAGCGCGATCGCAGCGTGCCCGGTCAGCTACATGATCGCGCCGGTGTTCGGGCCCGACGGCCAGCCGCACTACGAGATCATCGTGCAGCTGCTGTGCCCGGCGCTGCGCGGCGCAGAGATCGATCGCGTGGGCGAGCGCCTGCTCGCCGCCACCGCGCTGCTCACGCAGGCGATCGGCGGCGCCCGCGCTGGCCGCGCCGCGGCGTTCCGTTAAGGTTGCTCTCCTACCGGAGGGCCCATGCGGTTCACGTTCGCGGAAGCGATGTGCGATCCCCACCAGCTGATCCCGCTCGCCCAGGCGGCGGAGGACGCCGGATACACCTCGTTCTCGGTGCCCGACAGCATCTGCTTCCCGAAGTTCTCGGAGACGAAGTACCCCTACAACCAGGACGGCAATCGCGAGTTCCTCGACGGCAAGCCGTTCATCGACCCGTTCGCGCTGATGGCGGCGCTCGGCGCGTCGACCACGAAGCTGCGCTTCTCGACCTTCGTGATCAAGCTTCCGATCCGCCACCCCGTGCTCGCGGCGAAGCAGGCCACTTCGGTCGCCTATCTCACGCGCAACCGCGTCACGCTCGGCGTCGGGCTCTCGCCGTGGCCCGAGGACTACGAGATCACCGGTACGCAGTGGAAGGACCGCGGCGCGCGGCTCGACGAGATGATCGAGATCCTGCGCGGGCTGTGCACGGGCGAGTTCTTCGAGTACCACGGGCGCTTCTACGACATCCCCGCGCTCAAGCTCTGCCCGGTGCCCGACTCGCTGCCGATCCTGCTCGGCGGCCACGCCGACGCCGCGCTGCGCCGCGCCGCGCGCCTGTGCGACGGCTGGATGCACGGCGGCGGCCGCGACGACCTCGATGCGCTGCTCGCGAAGCTCGCGGATTGCCGCAAGCGCGAGGGCGAGCGGAAGGACTTCCAGATCCACGTGATCTCGATGGACGCGTATACGGTCGACGGAATCCGACGGCTCGAGGACAAGGGCGTGACCGATGCGATCGTCGGCTTCCGCAACAGCTACGAGGACGACCGCTCCACGCTCCAGCAGAAGCTCGACGCGCTGCGCGGCTATGCGGACCGGGTGATCTCGAAGCTGCGCTGACCCGCCCGCTACCGACACGCCGCGGTCGCCACAATCGCGCGGCGTACCTCCAGGCCTACCGAGGCTCCGTCGACCTCGGCGCTGCGAACGTCTTTGCCACGCAGTACACGAGCGGGTTCGGGGTCTACGCGAACCCCTCTGCCTCCGCAGGCGCTTCGGCTTCGACCAACGCCGACCCCAGCACGAGGCAGTTCGCCGATCCGGCGGACGTGCGGGCGGTGCTCACGGTGAGCTTCCTGGTGACGCCGTCGACCCCGACGTTCACGTTCTTCGCGCGGTTCGGCACCTCTGCCTCGGTCAACCACCTCTCGCCGACGTACGGTGAGGTCAAGACCTCGGAGCTGAACTTCGGCAACAGCGCCTACTCTCTTTGATCCTTCCCGAAGACGTGCCGTGGACGTCTGGCTCGGGCGTCTTCCTCCAGGCTGTGCCGGAACCCGGCACGGGCGCGCTGGTGGCGGCGGAAGTGCTGTGCCTGGGTAGCCTCAGGCGGGCTCGGGGTGCGAGCGTGCGCGCCAGAACTCGATCACCGCCGGCATCACCGAGATGGCGATGATCGCGAGGATCACGAGCGAGAAGTTGTTCTTCACGATCGGGATCGTGCCGAAGAAATAGCCGGCCGAGACGAGCAGTGCGATCCAGGTAGCGCCGCCGGCCACGCTGTAGAGCAGGAAGCGCGGATAGGCCATGCGCCCGATCCCCGCGACGAACGGCGCGAACGTGCGCACGATCGGGACATAGCGCGCGAAGATGATCGCCTTGGCGCCGTACTTCTCGTAGAAGCGGTGCGTGCGCTCGAGGTGCTGTTTGTTCAGCAGGCGCGAGTCCTCGCGGCGGAAGACGACCGGCCCGACCCAGTGACCGAGCCAGTAGTTCACGTTGTCGCCCGAGATGCACGCGAGCGCGAGCAGCAGCGACGCCGTCTGCGGATCGAGCCCACCCGTCGCGGCCACCGCGCCGACCGCGAACAGCAGCGAGTCGCCGGGCAGGAACGGCGTCACGACGAGACCCGTCTCGCAGAACACGATCAGGCAGAGGATTGCGTAGGTCCACGCGCCGTCCCTGCGGACGAGCTCGATCAGGTGCTCGTCGAGGTGCAGCACGATCTCGATCAGGTGCTGGATCAGTTCCATGGCGTGCGGAGGCCGCAGCGTAGGGGAAGAGATTCGGCCGCGCCTGCATCATCCCCGCGGGCGAGGCCGCTCCTGTCTCCGGCGTGCAAGCGCACCTGGAATCTTCGCGCGGTCGCTGCATAAAGAGGGTTTCGAGCGACCCCGATTCGAGGTATAAGAGTCAGTGGCCGCACCATCTGCTCTTGGGACGCTCTCGACGGAAGGGGATGCTCATGCGGTTCGGGCTATTACGCTCGCGTTTGCTCACGGCCAGCCTTGCCCTCGGCGCCACGTGGCTGCTCGCGCTCTCGTCGTCGGCCACTTCACTCACGGGCGCGAGCCTCTTCTGGGACGCCGGCACGCTCGGCAACGGGACGCTCAACCTTCTCGGCAATGCAGCGACCAGCTGCACGAGCGATCCGGTCGGCGGCAGCTGCTCGCTCTCGTCGTTCACACCGCTCAACGGCTTCTACACGGTCAATAGCTGGACCTCGAGCTGGGACAGCGAGCCGTTCGTCACCAACAACCTCAACGTGACGAACAACTCGGCGAACCCGCTGACGTTCGACGTCATCGTGACCGCGCCCGTCGCGCTGACGGGTCCGCAGACCGCGATGAGCGGCTCGATCGGCATCACGCTTACCAACACGACCGGCACGGCCGTGCTGACCGATGCCGGCGCCTCCGTCTACCGCGCGCTGATCGACGGCTCGGTAGTGCGGACGCTGTTCGATCCCACCTACACCCAGACGTGCACACCGCCGTTCTGCACGATCACCCAGAACGCCGACTTCGGCGTCCTCCCGAACCCACCCGAGACCGGGCCGCAGGCGAACACCGACATCGCGATCCGGCTGCGCTTCAGCCTCTCGCCGGGCGACTCGGCCTCGATCACGAGCGTGTTCAACATCGACGCGGTGCCGGAGCCCGCGACGGGCGCGCTCCTCGGTCTCGGGCTCGTCGCGCTCGCGGCGGCGCGCCGCCTAGCGCGCCCGCGCGCGCAGCGCCGGTAGCACCTTCGCCTCGAACAGGCGAAGCGAGGCCCACGAGAGCTCGGGGTCCATGCCGCCCATCAGCGGGTGGAACAGGATCGTGTCGAGGCCGCCCATGCCGCGCGCGGTCTCGATCAGCTCGTCCGGCGTCATCACGGCGTATTCGCCCGTAGCGCGCAGCGCGTCCGCGTCTCGGATCGGCTGGTAGGGCCCGCTGACGCCGGCCTCGGCCATCCACTGCCCGTACGCGTTCATCTCGTGCATCGCGTAGGGGGCGATCTGCTGCCACGCCGCACCGGGATCCTCGGCGACGTAGAGGAAGTTTCCGGTCGTGCGCGGGAGCGGGCCGGGATCGGGCTTGCCGAGCTTCATGCGCTCCTCGCGGTAGAAGCGGTAGAACTCCGGCAGCGTTGGCATGAAGTGATCCGCGTGGCGCGCCGCGCGGCGCGCTGCGGCCTCGGATCCGCCCCCCATGAAGATCGGCGGCCGCGGCCGCTGCACGGGCCTCGGCGTCACGCGCACGGTGGCGCCGCGGTGCTCGAACGGCTCCCCGGTCCACGCGCGCTCGAGCCACGGGACGATGCCCTCCATCACATGCGCGCGGTCGGACAGGCGCTTGCCGAACGCGCGGAACTCCGATTCGACATAGCCGCCGGATACCACCGGGATCACCCGGCCACCGCTCACGACGTCGAGCACGGCGATGTCCTCTGCGAGGCGGATCGGGTCGTGCAACGGCGCGATCAGCGCCGCGATCACGAGCCGCAGATGGCGCGTGCGCGCGGCGATCGCCGCGCCCAACACGAGCGGGGAGGGGAGATAGCCGTCGGGCGAGCCGTGGTGCTCCGAGAGCACCACGGTGGCGAAGCCGAGCCGGTCGGCCCACGCGCACTGCTCGAGCGCTGCCGCCACCAGATCCGCGGATCGGGTGGCGCCGAACGGCGCGCAGCGCAGGTCGTAGCGGAGACTCAGGATCGGCATGGAGATCTCCAGGCGCGCGAGGGCCGCGAACATAGTGGACTCGGAGTCACCGGCGCACGGCGAGCTGGCCCGCGCCTCCGCGCGGCCGGGGGAGTATCATGGCCGCCGTGGGCCCGGCTGGGCCAGCGAGGCGTGCATGAACTTCGATTTCTCGGAAGACCAGAAGCTGCTCCAGAAGACCGCGCGCGACTATCTCGCCGAGCACTGCGGGCTCGACGTGTGCCGCAGCGTGCTGGAGAGCAACGGCACCCACAGCGACGCGCTCTGGAAGGGCGTCGCGGAGATGGGATGGCTGGGTGCCGCGGTGCCCGAGGAATACGGCGGCGCCGGGTTCAGCCGCCTCGAGCTCGCGCTGATCGCGCAGGAGCTCGGCCGCGCGCTCGCGCCGATTCCGTTCGGACCCAGCGCCTATCTCGTCACCGAGGCATTGCTCGAGTTCGGCAGCGAGGAGCAGAAGCGCCGCTATCTGCCGCGGCTCGCGTCGGGCGAGCTGATCGGGACCTTCGCCCACAGCGAGCGCGCGGGCCGCAGCGCGGTCACCGACGTCGCGACCTCGTTCGCGCGCGGCGCGTTGACCGGCGTGAAGTTCCCGGTCCCGGATGGGCAGATCGCCGGGCTCGCACTCGTCGTGGCGAAGGGCGGCGCGGGGCCGCTGCTCGCACTGGTCGAGCTCGACGGTTCGGGCGTCGAGGTGACGCCGGTCGGCTCGATCGACCCCTCGCGGCCCGCGAGCCGGATCGCGTTCGAGGGCGCGCGCGCAGAGGCGCTCTCGAACGGTGCTGGCGAGGCTGCGATCCTGCACGTGCTCGACCGCGCTGCCGTGCTGATCGCGTTCGAGCAGATCGGCGGCGCCGAGCGCGCGCTCGAGGTGACGCGTGAGTTCACGCTGCACCGCTATGCGTTCGGCCGGCCCGTGGCGTCGTTCCAGGCGATCAAGCACCGGCTCGCCGACGTCTACGCCGCGATCCAGCTCGCCATCTCCAACGCCTACTACGGTGCGTGGGCGCTCTCGACGGGTGCCGCCGAGCTGCCCGTGGCCGCGTGCGGCGCGCGGATCTCCGCGTGCGAGGCGTCCGACCTCGCGGGCAAGGAGATCATCCAGCTGCACGGCGGCGTGGGCTTCACGTGGGAGTACGATTGTCATCTCTTCTACCGCCGCGCGAAGCTGCTCTCGCTTGCGCTCGGCACGCCCGGCGAATGGCGCAACCGCCTGATCGACCGGCTGGAGGCTTAGTGACATGGACTTCAACGACACCCCCGACGAGGCCGCGTTCCGCGCCGAGGCGCGCCAATGGCTGTCCGCGAATGCGGTGCTGCGACCGCCCGGCAAGTCGCGCGCGGGTCTGCTCGACGCGGAGGCCAACGAGGTGGGCCTGCTCGCGCGCGCCAAGCAGTGGCAGGCGAAGAAGGCCGACGCGAAGTGGGCCTGCATCACGTGGCCGGTGGAGTTCGGCGGCCGCGGCGCGTCGAGCATCCAGAACGTGATCTTCAGCCAGGAGGAGGCGAAGTTCGACGTCCCGCCCAGCATGTTCGGGATCGGGCAGGGGATGCTGGGCCCGACGATCATGGCCCACGGCACGCCCGCGCAGAAGAAGCGCTACCTCGAGCCGATGCTGCGCGCCGACGAGGTGTGGTGCCAGCTGTTCTCCGAGCCGGCCGCCGGCTCCGACCTCGCGGGCCTGCGCACGAGCGCGGTGAAGGACGGCGACTCCTGGATCATCAACGGCCAGAAGATCTGGACCACCGGCGCGCATTATTCCGACTGGGGGATGATCGTCACGCGGACCGACCCGCGCGCGGCGAAGCACGCCGGCATCACCTACTTCATCGTCGACATGAAGTCGCCCGGGATCGAGATCCGGCCGATCCACCAGATCAACGGGTCGAAGGACTTCAACGAGGTGTTCTTCAACGACGTGCGCGTACCGGACGAGAACCGCGTGGGCGGGGTGAACGACGGCTGGCGCGGCGCCATTACGACGCTCATGAACGAGCGCGCGTCGATCGGCTCGGGCTCGGGGATGGGATTCGGCGTCCAGGATCTCCTGCGCCTCGCGCGCGAGACCGACTGGAACGGGCGGCCCGCGATCGAGGACCCGTCGGTGCGCGAGCGGATCGCCGACTTCTACTGGAAGTTCAAGGGCCTCGAATACACGGGCTACCGCACGCTCACGGCGCTGTCGCGCGGCACCACGCCGGGCCCGGAGAACTCGATCGGCAAGATGATCGGCGCGCCGCTGCGGCAGGAGCTCGCCGCGTTCGCGATGGAGCTGCAGGGCTCCGCGGGCAGCACGCTCGACCACGACCACAGCTGGCGCGGCGGCATCGCGCAGCAGGGCTGGCTCGGCTCGCCCGGCCTGCGGCTCGCGGGCGGCACCGACGAGATCCTGCACAACATCCTCGCGGAGCGCGTGCTCGGGCTGCCCGGCGAGGTGCGCGTCGACAAGGACAAGGCGTTCCAGGACATCCCGTCCGGCACAGTTCGCTAGGAATGGACCCCCGCAACGTCCGCGTGCGCACGCGCGACGCGTTCGCGCACGTCACGCTCGCGCGTCCGGAGCGGCGCAACACGCTGTCGCTCGAGACGATCGACGAGCTCGACGCGGCGTTCGCGGAGATCGGCGCGGGCAAGTCGCGCGGGGTGCTGCTCGACGCGGAGGGGCCCGTGTTCAGCGCGGGCCACGACTTCGCCGACATGGCCGGCCGCGACCTCGCCGGCACGCGCGCGCTGCTCGCGCGCTGCGCAGAGATGATGCAGCGGATCCAGCGGATCCCGCAGCCGGTGCTCGCGAGCGTGGCGGGTCTCGCGACCGCGGCGGGTTGCCAGCTCGTCGCGACCTGCGATCTCGCGGTGGCATCGAGCGAGGCGCGCTTCGCCACGCCGGGCGGCCGCGGCGGCTGGTTCTGTCACACGCCGATGGTGGCCGTCTCGCGCGCGGTCGGCCGAAAACGCGCGCTCGAGCTCCTGCTCACGGGCGACGCGGTCGACGCGGCTACTGCGGCGGACTGGGGTCTCGTGAACCGGGTCGTTCCACCCGGCGACCTCGATGCGGCGTCGTGGGAGCTGCTCGAACGGGCGACGCGCGGCAGCGCGTTCTCGAAGGGGCTCGGCAAGCAGAGCTACTACGCGCAGATCGATCTCGATCAGCCGAAGGCCTATGACTACGCCACCGAGGTGATGTCCTCGGCGTCGCAGCACCCCGACGCGCAGGAGGGAATGCGCGCGTTCCTCGAGAAGCGCCGGCCCGTATTCGAGGACTGAGACTCAGCCGGTCCGGCGCGCCCGCGCGCGCGACAGCGCGAGCGCGGCCGCGGCGCCGGCCGCGAGCGGTACCGGAACCGAGGGCTCCGGCAGCCGGAACACGTCGCCGTCGAGGTCGAGCACGTAGAGATTGCCGATCGCGTCCTCGCCGAACGAGCCCACCTGGTCGAGCGAGCCTACGTCCGGCGCCCACTGCGGGTCGGTCGAGTGATCGGTCAGGTCGGTGAAGTTGGTGCCGTTCGCGAGCGGGCCGGACGTCCCGTCCCAGACGAGCGACCACAGGTGGGCGGTGAGCCAGTCGGCGAAGAAATAGCGGCCGCGCAGCGCCGTCACCGGGCCGCGATAGACGTATCCGCCGACGATCGCATAACCGGTGAATCCGGCGCCGTGGTCGGGGCCAGCGCACGGAGCGACCGGAGGCGCATGCGGGTAGACGAAGATCGGATCGACCGCATCGATCGGCTTCGGCCCGCCGATCCCCGCGTCGGGTTCCTGGATCAGACCCTCGCGCAGCCGCCACCCGTAGTTCTCGCCGCCGCGGCTCGCGGCCGGCTGCACGTCGATCTCCTCGCACGAGTACTGTCCGACATCGCCGATGTACAGGTCCCGGGTCTCGCGGTCGAAGCTCGAGCGCCACGGATTGCGCAGGCCGTAGGCCCAGATCTCGCCGTTCCCGCCGCTCGCGCGAAACGGGTTGGTGGGGGGAATCGAGTAGTTCCGCTGCGGGTCGAGCGGGAAGTCGTCGCCGCGAACGTCGATGCGCAGGATCTTCCCCAGCAGGGTGGCGAGGTCCTGTCCATTGCCGATGCCCGGCGTGTGGCCCGGTCCGTCGTCGTAGGCGCCGCCGCCGTCGCCGACCCCGATGTAGAGATCGCCGTCGGGGCCGAACGCGATCCATCCTCCGTTGTGATTGTCCGCCGGGTGGGGGATCGTCAGGACCGGCGTCGCGCTGGCGGCGTCGGCGACGCCCGGGTCGGAGGACACGTGATATCGGACGACCTGGATATCGGGATTGGTGTAGTAGACGTAGAAGTAGCCATTGGTCGCATACCCGGGATCGAACGCGAGCCCGAGCAGGCCCTGCTCGATGCCGGTCGATACCCCGGACACGGTCAGGAACGGGGTCGGGACCACGACGCGATCGAGCAGCCGCAGGATGCGGATCGCCCCGGTGTGCTGCTCCGCGATGAACACCCGCGAGGTATCCCCGGGCGGCTCCGTGAGGAAGACCGGGAGAGCGAATCCCGTGGCGATGCGCTCGATGGCGCGCGCTTCGCCCGCGAACATCGCAATCGCGAGCCCAATCGCGACCCGTAACCGCATATCTTCCTCGTGTCGAGCCGAGGAGAGTTCTATCGCGGGTACCCGAGTCCTACCACCACCCCTGCGGGCGCGCGACGAGCACGATCGCGAGCTCGAGCGGCCCGGTGCTGGGATGGAAGATGGTGTTCACGCCGCAGATGCCGGAGCGCATCGCGAGCGGCAGCAGCACGGCCGACATCCACTCCGCGAGGTGAAGCCCCTCCAACGCGACAGCGCGTATAATGCCCGCACGCCACGCGCGCCGCGAGGAGGGCCTCATGCTGGACGTCCTGATCACCGGTGGAATGCTCGTAGACGGCACCGGGGGGCCGGCGCGGCGCGGCGACCTCGGCATCCGCGGCGGCCGGATCGCCGCGGTCGGCGAGGTGTCGGAGGACGCCCGCGAGACGATCGACGCGCGCGGGAGGGTCGTGGCGCCCGGCTTCGTCGACGTGCACACGCATTACGACGCGCAGGTGTTCTGGGACGGCACGCTGTCGCCGTCGCCGTTCCACGGCGTCACTTCGATCGTGGGCGGCAACTGCGGCTTCTCGATCGCGCCGCTGTCCGACACCGCGGGTGACTACCTGATGCGGATGCTCGCGCGCGTCGAGGGCATGCCGCTCGAGAGCCTGCGCGTCGGGGTGCCGTGGGACTGGCGCTCGTTCGGCGAGTACCTCGACCGGCTCGAGGGCCGGGTCGCGGTGAACGCGGGCTTCATGGTCGGCCACTCCGCGCTGCGACGCGTGGTGATGGGCGAGCGCGCGGTCGGCCACGAGGCGAGCCCGGCCGAGCTCGACGCGATGCGCGAGCTGCTGGCGGCCTCGCTGCGCGAGGGCGGCCTCGGCTTCTCCTCGACGATCTCGCCCACCCACAACGACGGTGAGGGCCAGCCGGTGCCGTCGCGGCACGCGACTCGCGCCGAGCTGATCGCGCTCGCGCGCGTGGTGCGCGACCACCCCGGCACCGCGCTCGAGTTCCTGCCCGGTGTGACGATGTTCAGCGAGGAGCAGAAGGCGCTGATGGCCGATCTCTCGCTCGCGGCCAACCGCCCGCTGAACTGGAACGTGCTCGCGCCGACCGCCGGAAACCGCGAGTACGTCGAGGTGCAGCTCTCGGCCACCGACTACGCGCGCGCGCGCGGCGCGGAGGTGATCGCGCTGACCGTGCCGCAGGCGATGACAGTGCGCTTGAACCTCCACTCCGGGTTCGTGTTCGACGCGCTGCCGGGCTGGGCGGCGCTGTTCCAGCTGCCGGTCGCGGAGCGCCTGCGCAAGCTGCGCGAACCCGGCTTCCGCAAGCAGCTCGACGAGGGCGCGAACTCCGAGGGCGCCGGCATGCTGCGCGCGATCGCGCGATGGGACAAGATGGTCGTGGTCGAGACCTTCTCCGAGCGCAATCAGGGCCTGGCCGGCAAGACGATCGGCGAGATCGCGGAGGCGGAGGGCGTGACGCCGTTCGATGCACTGGTCGACGTCGCGCTCGCCGACGAGCTCAAGACGCAATTCATGCCCGGCTTCGCCGGCGACACCGAGGCGGACTGGGAGGCGCGCGGACGCGTGTGGCTGGACGACCGTGCGGTGATCGGTGCCTCGGACGCGGGCGCCCACCTCGACATGATCGACACGTTCGCGCTCACGACCCAGGTGCTCGGCAACGGCGTGCGCCGGCACCGCGTGCTCACGCTCGAGCAGGCCGTGCATCGCCTCACCGACGTTCCCGCGCGGCTCTACGGTTTGCGCGGGCGCGGGCGACTCGCGCCGGGCTGGTGCGCGGACGTCACGGTGTTCGACGCGGACGCGGTCGAGAGCGGCCCCACCTACACGCGCTACGACCTGCCCGCTGGCGCGGGCCGGCTCTATGCCGATGCGCGCGGCATCGAGCACGTGCTCGTGAACGGCGTGGAGATCGTGCGCGGCGGCGAACACACGGGCGCGCTGCCGGGCACCGTGCTGCGGTCGGGGCGGGATACCGATACGGTCGAGGCCAGACGGGCATCCTGAGGAGAGACATGGCGAGGCGCGGCGGTCCCGTTGTGATCGAGTGCGCGACGCTCGACGGCAGTGCCGAGACCGCGAAGCGGCTCGGGCTTCCGCGCTCGTGACGGTGCGCGCCCGGCCGCGGTCGACGCTGCGCTGGCTGGCGCTGCCGGGCGTCGGAATCCAATCGTTCGTGCGCGAGGGGGTGGCCGCGGCGATCGGCCGGCCGCGTTATGCGGAGGTGCCGGCCCACGCGCCGTCGCTGCGCGCGATCGCCGAGGCGGCGCTCGACCGCAGCTTCTCGCGCGGCATGAACCTGCTCACCGAGCTGCCGCACCCGAAGGTGCTGCGGCGCGCGCGCGCCGAGGCGGCCGAGATGGCCGCGTTCATGGCCGAGAGCGGCTTCCACGAGGATCCCGCGCGCTACCACCGCACCCCCGAGCCGCCCGACGCCGTACGGCGCGCTTCCGCCCGCAGCTATCTCGCGCGGCCCGCGCGCTACGAGGGGCTCTCGTTCGCGAGCGGGTACGAGCCGCACCCGGGCGAGCCGGGTGGCTCGCGGTGGCTGCGCCATCCCACGAACCACACCGTGCACGCGCAGCTCTTCGAGCACCGCGGCGATCCGCGCCCGTGGGTGGTGTGCGTACACGGGTTCGGGATGGGCACGCCGGTGCCGAACTTCACCGTGTTCGCGCCCGAGAGGCTTCACGCCGAGCGGGGCTGGAACGTGGTGATGCCGAGCCTTCCCCTTCACGGCCGGCGCGGCGTGGGGCGATTCTCGGGCCGCGAGGTGCTCGCACCCGACTATCTGCGCATCGTGCACCTGCTCGCGCAGGGGGTCTGGGACGTGCGGCGCCTCGTCGCGTGGATCCGCGCGCGCGGTGGCACGCGGATCGCGCTCTACGGCATCTCGCTCGGCGCCTACGTGTCCGCGCTCGTCGCCGCGCTCGAAGTCGACCTCGCAGGGGCGGTCGCGGGCATCCCCGCGGTCGACTTCCCGAACCTCGCGCGCGACCACGAGCCGCGCGAGCTGCGGCGCTACGGCGCCGACGCGCGCATCGACTGGGACCACGTGCGCGGAGCCACCCGAGCGGTGTCGCCGCTCGCGCTCGCGCCGCGCGTGCCGCGCGAGCGCCGATTCATCTTCGCGGGCACGGCGGACCGCGTGTCGGGTCCCGATCAGGCGCGCGCGCTCTGGCGGCACTGGGACCGCTGCGCGATCCACTGGTTCGCGGGTGGCCACGTGGCGGCGCAGTGGAACCCGACGATCGCGCCGTTCGTCGACGCGTCGCTGGGGTCGATCCTCGACTGACGCGACCCGGGAGTGGTTCGCCGGCCTAACGGCGCCGGCGGGACACCGCGCGTGGGTGGGCGGCGTCTACTGGCCTGCGGACCTCTCCTGCACGCCAGGAGAGAACCCGAATGTCGCGCATGGTGCGAATCGCGGTTCTGTTAAGCCGCGGGACCTCCACGTTTCTCGCTCACGGGCATGGATTCGCAGATGAACGGGATCGGCGCGCTCTCGCCGGTTTCGGGCGGGCTGGTGGACCGGGCACGGACCGGGCCGCACGCGAACCGCGGCTGGGCGCGCATCGCCAGGTTCCGGAGGCGGGCGCCATATCGGGGATGGCAGCCGCGCTCGCGGTGCTCGTCGCTTGCCGCGCGTCGGCGCGGCACCGCTAGCCCTCGCTGACCTCGCCGATCTTCCAGCCCTTGCCCGCGCGCGCGAGCGCGCGCGACCGCGCGCCGTCCTTGCCGGGCGCGTTCACGCGGATCGTCTGGGTCTGCCCGCCCGCGAGCGCGACGAGCTTCACGCGGTAGGGCCGCAGCGATGCTTCGCCGGCCGACGCGGGGCCCGCGCACGGGAATCCGGCCGTTTCGAGCAGCGGCGCCAGCCCGCGCGGGGGCCGGATCACCTCGAGGCCCAGCCCGCCCGCGCCCGAGGTGGCGAAATGCGCCGACAGGCGATCGAGCCGCGCGACGCGCGCATTCACGCGCAGCTCGGATCGCGCGCCCTCGGCTGCGAACACGAGCTCGATCTGGTCGCCCGGCGCCGCGCGCACGCGCGTCTGCACGTAGAGCCCGAACTCGGAGACGTCCCGGACAATGCCGGAGTGCCGCTTGCCCGCGATCCAGAGCTCGCAGCTCAATCGGCGTGCCTGACGAGGCTGGCGGCGCTTGTCCACGGCGCCTGCATCGGCGCGCC
The DNA here is from genome assembly GCA_035258825.1 of Myxococcota bacterium. GTDB lineage: Bacteria > Myxococcota_A > UBA9160 > UBA9160 > SMWR01 > JAHEJV01. The sequence goes on along the minus strand of DATFWW010000252.1, from coordinate 2,192 downwards.
GGGGTTGCGGCTTGACGCGGGAAGGGGTTGCCAATCGAGCCCGCTACCGGACATGCTGTCCGCCATGCCCGGGGCGGATCGCGTCGACGCCGTCACCGCGGAGGTGATCCGCGGCGCGATGGAGACGGTCGCCTACGAGATGGCGAACCCCACGTCTCGCTCACCGCCACCACGCCGATCCTGAACCAGAGCAACGAACGCAACGCGACGGTGCTCGACGCGCAGGGTCGGCTTGCGGCTCTGTCCGTCGGGATCCCGCAGTTCATGCTCAGCTCGACGCTGCCCGTGCGATTCGCGCTCGACTTCTTCGCGGAGGAGGGCGTGCTGCTCGACGGCGACGTGATCGTCGCCGACGATCTCTACCACGGCGGCGGACACCTGCCGGACTACAACGTGTTCGCGCCGGTGGTGGTCGACGGCGAGCTGCTGTTGATCGCCTCCATCCAGTGCCACCACGCCGCCACGGGCGGCGGCATGCCGGGTGGCTACAACGTCGACGCCGTCGACATCTGGGCCGAGGGTGTGCGCTTCCCGGCCGTGAAGATCTACGACCGCGGTGTCCCGCGCCGCGACGTGGAATACCTGCTCGCCACGAACAACCGCATCCCGACGTTCATCGGGGATCTGCGCTCGCAGGTCGGCGCGGCGCAGCTCGGCGCGCGCCGACTCGCGGAGATCGCGCGGCGCTACGGCGCCGGTCCGTGCGCGGCGCGGTCGAGCACGCGATCGACTACGCGCGGCGGCGGTTCCGCGAGGAGGTGGCCGCGTGGCCCGACGGCGTCTACGGCGCCGACGTCTACGTCGACCACGACCCGAAGGGCAGCCCCGATGTGCACGTGCACTGCGCGGTGACGGTGCGCGGCGATCACCTCACGGTGGACTTCACGGGCTCCGACACGCGGCCCGAGTTGCAGGCCTGGTCCACGTTCGGCAACACGCGCGGCTACGTGGTGGCGCAGCTCGCATCGATGATGGATCCGGCGATCCCGAAGAACGAGGGCTTCTTCGAGGCGATCGAGCTGATCGTGCCCGAGGGCTGCTGCCTGAATCCGACGCCGGGCCGCTCGGTGGCGGCGGGCACGCACCCTCCCGGCGTGGAGGTCGGGGAGGCGGTCTGCCTCGCGCTCGCGCGCGTGATCCCCGAGCGCGCGTGTCCGCAGATCTACAAGGCTGGGATGCCCGCGATCCTGTACGGCGTCCATCCCGACACGGGGCAGGTATTCGTCGACCCTCGGTGGACGCGAATTCCGCGTACAGCGGCGCCATCTACGGCACCGACGGCTGGGGCGCCTCGAGCGCCTCGTTCGGAAACCTGATCCGCGCTACCGCGGAGATCAACGAGTCGATCTTCCCGACCCGCCACGAGTACCACGATCTCGAGCCCGACACGGGAGGCCCGGGCCGTTGGCGCGGCATGCCGGGCTCGCGGTACGTCAAGCGCGTGACCGCGCCCACGGCGCTGTTCACCTATCAGATCGGGATGAAGCACCCGATGCCGGGCGTCGCGGGCGGCCGGCCGGGCGGCCCGAACCGCTTCACGATCCGGCCGGGCCAGCCCGATGCCGAGCGCGTCACGCATACCGCGGCGATGGCGCCGCTGCGCGCGGGCGACGCGATCGAGTGGAAGTACGGCGGCGGAGGCGGGTGGGGCGATCCGTACGAGCGCGAGCCCGAGAAGGTGATCGACGACGTGCTCGACGAACTCGTGAGCATGGAGGGCGCGCGCCGCGACTACGGCGTCGCCGTGAACGGAAGCGGAGACGATCTCGCGATCGACTGGACCGAGACCGAGCGACTGCGCAAGGCCCGCCTCGCGCCTTCATCGTAAGGTCCGCTCTGGCTGCTCGGTCGCCCGCGCAGGTCGCGATGCCCCGGGTTGCCGATCAGTGCCCGGCCAGGCACTCGAGCTGCGCGCGACCGAGCAGGAACGCCGCGTTGGCGCCGCGCAGGCCCGGGTGATCGGCGAGGATCCCGCGATAGTCGGCGACCGGGGTCGCGGTGCCCTCGGAATGCGGGTAGTCCGAGCAGCACATGTAGAGGTCGGCGCCGCCGGTGTGGCGGATGATCCGCTCGGGCAGCTCGTAGGCGAACGACGACACGCGGACGTGCCGCTTGAACACCTCGCTCCCGGGCCCGTCGAGCGCGGTGCGGCTCGCGCCGTGGAGGCGGTTCACGAAGCGCATACCGCCGTC
>DATFWW010000251.1:0-16414 GCA_035258825.1 Myxococcota bacterium | reverse complement strand
GAGTGCGTCGTATACGACCGCGTCGGCGCGGCGCAGCGCGTCGGCGCCGCGCACCGTGATCAGGTCCGGCGCGCCGGGCCCCGCGCCGACCAGAATCACCTTGCCCGTGGTCACGCGGCACCCTGCGCGCGCAATTCGTCTAGCAGCGCCGCGCCGCCCGCCGCGAGCACCTGATCTGCGGCGCGCCAACCGATCGCGTCGGGGTCGCGCGCATCGCCCTCCACCGCGCGCTCGATCGAGGCGCCGCCGTCTGGCGCGAGCAGGCGGACGCGCAGCGCGATCCGATCGCCCGCGAGCACCGCATGCGCGCCGAGCGGCACGTTGCAGTCGGCGTGAAGCCGCGCCTGACACGCGCGCTCGGCCGCCACCCGCGCCGCGGTGCCGGGATGCGCAAGGGCAGCGAGCTCCGCCGCGAGCGGATCGCCGCGCCGCGCCTGGATCGCGAGCGCCCCCTGCGCCACGGCGGGCACGAGCCGGGCGGGATCGATCCGCTCGGCGATCCGATCGGAGAGCCCGAGCCGATCGAGCCCCGCGCACGCGAGGACCAAGGCGTCGAGACCCTCGCGCTCGAGCTTGGCGAGGCGCGTGGGCACGTTTCCGCGCAGCGGGGCGATCCGCAGATCGGGACGCTCGCGCAGGAGCTGAGCGCTGCGCCGCGCGCTGCCGGTGCCGACGCGCGCGCCGCGCGGCAGATCGTCGAGCCGCGCCGCGCCGCGCGACACGAGCGCGTCGCGCGCGTCGGCGCGCTCTGGGAATGCCGCGAACACGAGCTGCTCCGGCGATTCGCCCGGCAGGTCCTTCGCACTGTGCACGGCGACGTCGGCGCGCCCATCGAGCAGCGCCTCCTCGATCTCCTTCACGAACAGTCCCTTGCCGCCGACCTTCGCCAGCGACACGTCGCGCAGCTGATCACCCGTCGTCGTGAGCGGCACGAGTTCTGCGGCACGGCCGAGCTCCCGCTCGATCCGCCCCGCGACATAGCGCGCCTGCCACAGCGCGAGCTCGCTCGCGCGCGTGGCGATCCGCACCGCGGTCACGCGGGCTCCGGATCGCCGCCACCCGGGCCCGAATCCGTCGAGCCCGGCTCCGCGTCGTCGAGCGCGAACAAGAGGCGCGTCGTCTCGAGGTGGGCGATCCCCTCCTCGCGCTCGGCCTCCTCTCGCAGGCGCGCGAGCGGGGCGTGGAGGATCTTGTTCACGATCGCGCGCGTGAGCGCGTCGACCGCCTCGCGCGCGGGATCGTCGAGCCGGAGGCGCGGCAGCGCCTTCTCCACCTCGCCCGCGCGGATCGCCTCTACGCGCGCGCGCAGCTGGCGGATCGTCGGCACGGCGCGCAGCGCGGCGAACCAGCCGTCGAAGCGCTGCTGTTCCGCCTCCACGATCGATTCCGCGCGCGCCTGCTCGCGCCGGCGCTCCTCGGCGTTCTCGTTCGCGATCGCCGCGAGATCGTCGAGGTCGTACCGGTAGACGTCGTCGAGCGCGTCGATCTCGGGATCGGCGTTGCGCGGGACGCCGATGTCGATCACCAACATCGGCCGGCCGCGCCGCGCACGGAGCACCCGCTCCGCAAGGGGGCGCGTGAGCCACGGCGCGACGCCGCCGATCGAGGTGAGCACGACGTCGGCGTCGGCGAGCAGCGACGGCAGCTCGTCGAGCCCGTGCGCGGTCGCCCCGAATTGCACGGCGAGGCGCGCCGCTCGCTCGGCGGTGCGGTTGGCCACCGAGATCGCCTCGAGCCCGGCGCCGCGCAGCGCGCGCAGCGCGAGCTCGATCATCTCGCCCGCGCCCACGAGCAGCGCGCGCTTCTCCGCGAACGACTCGAAGATCTGCGCCGCGAGGTCCACCGCCACGCGCGCCACCGACACGGGGCGCTCCGCGATCCGCGTCTCGCTGCGCACTCGCTTGGCCGTGGCGAACGCGTGCTGGAACAGGCGGCCGAGGATCGGCCCAGCTGCGCCGCATTCGACGGCTGCGCGATAGGCGTCCTTGGCCTGGCCGAGGATCTGCGGCTCGCCGACTACCATCGAGTCGAGCGACGACGCGACGCGCAGCACGTGCCGCATCGCGTCGCTGTTCTGATATTCGTAGAGAGACGCCTCGAGCTCCTGCTCCGCGGGTCCAGCGCCGTCGGGCGCCAGCTCGCGCCGGAACAGCGAGCGCAGTCGCAGCCGCGCTGCCTCGATCTCGCGCGTGAGCACCACGAGCTCGACGCGGTTGCACGTGGACAGCAGCACCGCCTCCTCGATCTCGGCGCCCGCCACCAGCTTGCGCAGCACGGGCCCCGGCTCGTCGACGGCCAACCGCTCGCGGAGGTCGAGCGGCGCGGTTCGGTGGTTCATGCCGACGAGCAGGAGCTTCACAAGAGCTCCACGCCGAGCATCGCGAGGCCGAGGAACGCGAAGCCCGCGATCGATGTGAGCGCGCACCGCGCAGCTGGCTGGCGCGCGCCGAAGCGCACTGCGACGAGGACGCCGTAGATCGCCCACGCGATCAGGCAGAACGTCTCGTGCGGATCGCCCGAGAAGAACGCACCGGTCGCCGAGCGCTCCCAGAGCGATCCGGTCACCACGCCGAGCGTCAGCAGCGGAAATCCCACCACGACTGCGAACGCGCCCGCGCGATCGAGCGCCTCGAGCGAGGGCCAGGCGCCGCTCGCGACCAGGCGCTTGCGCTTCAGGCGCCGGTGCTCGACCAGGAACGAGAGGCCCGCGAGACCCGCGAGGCCGAGCAGCGCGAGCCCGGCGCTGGCGAGCAGCACGTGCGCGTGGGGCAGCGACCCGGTGCCTGCGATGCGGCCATCGGCCGCGGCCGGGCCCGAGAACACCGCGGCCGCGACACCGAGGCACGACATCGGCGCCACGAGTGCCACGAGGCCCGCGAGCCGCGCGCGCCACGCGAGCAGCAGGAAGCCCACCGTGCCGACCAGCGCCATGAACGAGAGAGCGCTCGGCAGATGGGTGAGCGGCGGCGCGGCGACCGCCGTGTGCAGAAGCGTGAAACTCGCCGCGTGCGCGAGTGCGCCGGCGGCGAGGACTCCCACGGCCGCGCGCAGCATCGCGGGGCGTGCGAGCGTGAAGCCCGCACCCGCGGCGAGGCTCGCGAGCAGATACAGCCCGGCCGTGAGGTACTGGAGCACGCCGACGACCATGGACCCCCTTCCGCCCGGGGAGTAGAGGATAGGCTGAGATGGCGGGGCGTCAGCGCCGCTGCATGCGGGCGATCTGCTCGCGCACCTTGATCGCGTCGTTCGCGCTCTCGAACACCCGGTAGGCCGGCTCGCCGAACAACACGAATCGGATCTCCTGCAGGCTGGTCTCGCCCGCGAGGTGGGCGCGCGCCTCCTCCAGCAGCACCTCCGCGCATCGCTGCGGCGAGAAGCCGCCGATCCCCGCGCCGATCGCGGGGATCGCGATCGTGCGGCAGCCGCGCTCGCGGGCGAGCTCGAGGCTGCGCCGCGCGGATCGGCGCACGGAGTCTTCGGTAGCGCGCCCGCCCGGCGGCATGCCGGCGGCGTGGATCACGAAGCGCGCCGGCAGCGCGCCCGCGCCGGTCACGGCGGCATCGCCGACCGCGATCTCGCCGATCGCGTCGCACTCCCGCTGGATCGATGGCCCGCCGCGCTCGCGGATCGCGCCGGCCACGCCCGCACCGAGCACGAGAGCGCTGTTCGCGGCGTTCACGATCGCGTCCACCTCCTGGGCGGTGATGTCGCCCTCCACAAGCGTGACGCGCCCTCTCAACGCTCCTCCGGGAACAGCGCGTCGTCGACCAGCTCGCAGATCGCGTGGAGGATCGCGATGTGCGTCTCCTGGATGCGCGGAGTCCTGTCGGACGCGACCACGATGGGCACGTCCACGCTCGTCGCCAGCTTGCCGCCGCCGCGCCCGGTCAAGCCGATCGTGGCGATCCCGCGCTGGCGCGCCACCGCGACCGCCTCGAGCACGTTGCGGGAGTTGCCGGAGGTGGAAATCGCGACGGCGACGTCGCCTGCGCGGCCGTGCGTCTCGACGAGACGTGCGAACGTGCGCTCGAAGCCGTAGTCGTTGCCGATCGCGGTGAGGTCGGCGGTGTTGGCGGTCAGCGCGATCGCGGGCAGCCCGGGGCGCTCGCGCACATAGCGGCCCGCGAGCTCCGCGCACAGGTGCTGGGCATCCGAGGCCGATCCGCCGTTGCCGAACGCGAGCAGCTTGTGGTCGGCGCGGAAGCACTCGATCACGCGCTCGGCCGCCGCGGCGATCGCCTCCGCGCTGGCGGCGAGTGTCGCGCGCTGGGTGGCGATGCCGTCCTCGAAGGCCGCGCGGACCCGCGCCGTGCGCTCGTCCCGCTCTTCCGGCTCGCCCATGGCTCGATCCCCGCCCCCGGAAACCGTTCCACACGCTCGGCCGTCGCGCTAGCGTGGGTAACTCTTCCGGCGGGCCCGGCATCACAGGGCCTTCCAGCGATTCATCCAAGGAGCCAACCGTGGCGAACGTTCAAGAAGTGACGGATCAGAACTTCAAGGCCGATGTGCTCGATTCGAGCAAGCCGGCCATCATCGATTTCTGGGCGGAGTGGTGCGGACCGTGCCGCCAGATCGCGCCGCTGATCTCCGAGCTCGCCACCCAGTACGGCGACCGCGTGAAGATCGTGAAGATGGACATCGACCGGAACCCGAACACGCCGAGCCAGTACGGAATCCGCGCCATTCCCACGATCCTCGCGTTCAAGAACGGCCAGGTGGTGCAGCAGATCCAGGGCTATTCACCGAAGACCAAGGCCGACCTCGTGAAGATGGCCGACGGGCTCTTGGCTTAGCACCGCGCGGGCGGAGTGAAGAAGCGCACTGGCCAGCTGCGGCGCACGGCTTCGCGGTAGAGCATCGGATCGGGATTCACCGCGACCGGATGCGCGACGAGGTCGAGCAGCGGCCGGTCGGTGATCGAATCCGTGTAGAACCAGCTCTTGGCGAGATCGATCCCCTCCTCCTCGATCAGCTGCTGGAGCCAGTAGATCTTGCCCTCTTCGAAGCAGATCGGGTCGACCACGCGGCCCGTGAAGCAGCCGTCTTCGACCTCGAGGCGCGTGTAGAGCATGTGCCGGATGCCGAGCCGGGCCGCGAGCGGGCGCACGACGAACTTGGTGGCGCCGGAGACGATCGCCACGACGTGCCCCGCCGCGTCGTGCTCGCGCACGAGCCGCTCCGCCTCGGGGTAGAGCGTGGGCTCGACCAGCGCGTCGAACCACTCGCGCGCCTGCTCCTCGATTTCGGCCTCGCTCTTCCCGCGGTACCCCGCGAGCACGCTCTGCGCCCAGCTGCGGATGTCCAGCACGCCGAGCTTGTACTGGAGATAGGCCGCGGCGCCCTTCAGCAGGTCGAGATTGCCGATCTCGCCGCGCTCGTACCGGTGGCGCATCAGCAGTGTGCCGGAGTTCTGGGAGATCAGTGTCTTGTCCATGTCGAAGAACGCACCGACGCGGGGCCGGGCGCGGGCGACGATCGACTCGGACATGCGGGCATGCTAGAGCGGCTATTCGAGGCGCTTCAATCCCTCGATGATCTGCTCGCGCGGCACCGAGATGCGCTCCTGCGTGCCATCACTGCGCTCGACCGCGAGCTCGAGCGTTCGCGAGCGGGCGATCTCGCGCAGGAGCGCACCGCTCGCGTCGAGCTGGATGCCGTTGATCGACTGCACGAGATCGCCCTCGCGCAGGCCGAGTCGGGTGTACAGCCCGTCGGGGCGCAGGTGCTGGAGCTCGATGCCCCGCAACTCGCCGTTCTCGTAGATGGGCTGCGGATCGCCTTCCGCGAGCAGACCGCCCGCGATCGCGGGCCCGGTCGCGTGAGGTCCGGCTTCGATCAGCTTCTGGATGCGCGCAGCCGCCGCGCGGCGGCGCTCGAGTTCCTCCCAGCCCGGCTCGTCCGGCTCCGGCACGAGCAGCTTGTAACCCTCCTTCTCTAGGGGCTCCGGGGCCGGGGGCTTCGGCGGCATCGCGGCGGCGGCGGGCGCCGCCGCGGGCGCGGGCGCTGAAGCGGCTGGCGGCTCCGGGATCGACGCGACCGCGCTCTCCACCTGGGGTGCGCGCCCCGGCACCCAGGATGGGATCGACGCCCAGGCCGCGAACAGCGCGAGGGAGAGTCCGACCGCGATCGGCGCGGCGGTCCAGCCCGGCGCGCTGCGCGGGAGCCACGCCGCCACGAGCGCCGCCGCCGCGATCTCCGCACAGGTCCCCGCGAAGTTCGCCGCCCCCGAGAGCTTCACCGCGGGCAGACCCGGCAGGGCGATCGGCAGCAGCGCGCCGGCGATCGCGATGCTTCGCGAGCGCAGCCGCGATCGCAAGGCCGAACGCTAGACCGAGGCGCCCGCGTCGGCTGAACCGGCGTCCGCGGTCGAGCAGCGGCCAGAGCGCGAGCAAGGCTGGGAGCAGGCCCTTCAGCAGCGCGACGCGCGCGTAGACCCGGAACGCTGTCTGCACCTGGAGGACGGCGTCCGGTTGGGCGTGCGCGGCCGCCGTCGTTGTCGATGCCGTCGCTGCAGTCCGGCGAGGTCGCGCATCCCGTGCCCGATCAACGGAGAACGACCATGCGGAGACCGGACGCTGCGCTCACGGCACTGATTCTTGGAGCGATTGCCAGGGGGCGAAGCGGGTGCCGGCACTTTGCTCATTCGATTCGCTAATCGAATAGTCAGGGGACCTCCGCTTTCGCGTGCAGGCGAATCACCGACCGCGCGATGCGGAAAAGAGCCGACCCTCGAACGGAAACCTAACGTCAGTTTGTGCCGAGAAGGTAGTCCGACGGTCGAATGTCCTGCCGGCTAGAAGACGTAGCGGCGCATCGAGACGTTCATGAGCAGGCCGAGCAGTCCGAAGCTCACGACCAGCGCCGACCCACCGTAGGAGAAGAGCGGAAGCGGCACGCCGATTACGGGCGCGAGCCCGACCACCATCGCGACGTTGAGCACCGCCGGCCAGAACAGCGCTCCGACCACCCCGACGGCGACCAGGGCGCCGAACTCGTCCTTCGAGCTGCGCGCCACGACGAGTCCCCAGATCAAGAGCGTGGCGTAGAGCGAGAGCACCACGCAGCTGCCGACGAAGCCCCACTCCTCCGCGAGCACCGAGAACGCGAAATCGGTGTGCTGCGCGGGCAGGAACCGCAGCTGTGTCTGGGTGCCCTCGCGGTAGCCGGTTCCCAGGAGGCCGCCCGAACCGATCGCGATGCGCGACTGCGCGGACTGGAAACCCGACGCCAGCGGATCGCGGTCCGGATCGACGACGGTGAGGATCCGCTCCTTCTGATAGGGCGCGAGCACGAACGTCCACAGCGCAAACAGCGATGCGACGCCCAGCACGGCGACGCCGAGCCACGCGCGCCAGGGGATCCTGACCAGGAAGAGGTAGGTGCCGCCGATCAGCAGCGTCAGCAGCGCGACACCCATGTCGTGCTGGCCGAGGATCAGGCCCACCGGCAGCGCGATGATCGCGCCGGGGCGCACGAGGTCGCGCAGGCGCGTGGTCTGGCCGGGCGGGTAGCGCTGGAAATAGCGCGCGAGCCCGAGCACGAGCGCTACTTTGGCCAGCTCCGACGGCTGCACGCGGCCGCCGAACAGCCAGCTCTGCGATCCGCGCGTGTTCTGGGCGATCACCATCGTGATCGCGATGATCACGACCACGGCCGTGAAGACGACCGCCGCAAAGCGCTCGAAGTGGCGATAGTCGATCGCCGTACAGATCACCGCCACTGCCGCGCCGAGGCCGAACGAGATGAGCTGCCGTCGCATCTCGTCCGAGAGTCCGTCCGGCACCCAGGTGGCCGAGTAGAGATTCACGAGCCCCGCCGCGGAGAGCAGCAGGACGAGCGCCAGCAGCGTCCAGTCGAAGTTCTGGATCGAGCGGCGGTCAATGCCCAACACGGCCCGACTCGCCTCCCGCGACCCATGCCACCTGCGCGGGCACGTCCTGCACGGCGCGCTTCTCGAAATAGCGCGCGAGCACCTTCTGCACGACCGGCCCGGCCGCGGAGCCGCCGTGGCCACCGTGCTCCACCACCGCGGCCACGACGATCTCCGGTGCTTCCGCGGGCGCGAAGCCGACGAACCACGCGTGGTCGCGCAGCTCGAACGCCAGCTCCTTGTCGTCGAACGCCTCGCTGTGCCTCAAGCCGACGACCTGCGCCGTTCCCGTCTTGCCCGCGACCCGCACGCCCGGCACGCGCGCGCGCGCGCCCGTGCCGCCCGGCTCGTTCACCACGCCCTCGAGCGCGGCGCGGACGAGATCGAGGTACTCGCGCCGCACCGGTACTCGGCCCGCCGGCTCGGAGGGCGGCACGTCGACGAGGCGGCCGTCGGCATCGGCCACGCGCAACACGAGCCGCGGCCGGACCAGCGCGCCTCCGTTCGCAATCGCGCCGTACGCCACGGCGAGCTGGATCGGCGTGACGAGATCGAATCCCTGGCCGATCGAAGCCGAGATCGTCTCCCCCGCCATCCACGGCTCCCTGAAGCGCTTCTCCTTCCATTCGCTGGTCGGGATCAGGCCGGTCATCTCGTGCGGAAGCGGTACGCCAGTCTGCCGACCGAGACTGAACGCGCGCGCGAAGTAGGCGAGGCGATCGATGCCGAGGTCCCTGCCGACCGTGTAGAAGTACACGTCGCAGGATTCGACCAGCGCGCGGTGGAGGTCGACCGACCCGTGTCCCTCGTGCTTCCAGCACTTGTACGTGCGATTGCCGAGCCGGAAGTAGCCGGGACAGTAGACCCTGCGCTTCGGATCGATCACCCCGCCCTCGAGGCCCGCCGCGGCCACGATCGCCTTGTAGGTGGATCCGGGCGGGTACTGTCCCGAGATCGCCCGGTTCTGGATCGGCTTCCACTTGTCGGCGGTGAGGTGCCGCCAGATCGCCGCATCGATCCCGCCCGCGAACGCGTTCGGGTCGAACGAGGGTTTCGAGGCCAGCGCGAGCACGTCGCCGCTGTGCACGTCGAGCGCCACCACGGCGCCGACCCGCGCGTGTTCGGCGGGATCCTCGGGCACGAACGCGCCTTCGGCCGCCTGCTGGAGGTCGAGGTCGATCGTGAGCTGCACGCTGCCACCGGGGACGGGGTCGATCTTGTCGATGTCGCCGACCACACGGCCCGCGACGTCGACGATCTGGTTCACGCCTCCCGCGCGTCCGCGCAGCGCGTCCTGTTCGACACTCTCGATGCCGGCCTGCCCGATCACCTCGCCCTGCTGATAGTCGGCGAACGCACTCGACTCGAGCTGCGCAGAGTGGATCTCGCCGATGTATCCGAGCACGTGCGCTGCGAGTTCACCGCCCACGTAGTGGCGACGAGGCCGCTTGTCGCTCACGATGCCCGGCAGCGCGAACAGGTGCGACTCGACGCCCGCGTACTGGTCTTCGGAGAGATCGCCTGCGAGGCGGATCGGCTGGAAGCGCAGGCGCCCGCGCGGCGTGCCGATCTGCGTGCGCAGCTCGGCGGGATCGCGGTCGATCAGCTTCGCGAGCGCGGGGATCACCACGTCCGGATGGCGCACGTCGTGCGGGATCAGCTGCACGCCGAACGCAGGCCGCGTCGTGGCGAGGAGCCGCCCGTCGCGGTCCACGATGTCGCCGCGCGGCGCCTCCACCCGCAGCGTGCGCACCGAGTTGTGCACCGAGCGCATGCGCAGGTCGTCGGTCTGGATCACCTGGAGCTGGAACAGGCGGCCGAAGAACAGCGCGAACACCGCGAGGATGAATGCGGCGATCCACGGCACGCGCTGCTGGATGTCGGTTTCACTCCCGCCGCCGACGCGCTGGTCCAGGGCGATCACGGCACCCAGCTCCGCGAGGTGGCGATCCGCAGCGTCCGGCGGCTCAGCTCCTCGCCGACCACCCAGGCCACGAGCCCGCTCACCAGCCAGATCACGGCCGGCGCGGTGATCGCGTTCACGCCGACGCGCGGCGCGAGCACCGCGAGGCGCAGCATCGTGAAGTCCGCGCCGGGCGTGAACAGCGCCGTGAGCCCGACGATCCCGATCGCGTGCACCGCGGTGAGTCCGGCCGCGAAGATCATCTGCGACAGCGCGCCGATCATGCTGACCTGGACCGACAGCGCGCGCGAAGCCACGAACGCGAGCACAGAGAGCAGCGCGTTCTGGCCGAGCAGCGCGCCCGAGAAGAGATCCACGACGAAGCCGCAGACGGCGGCGAGCACGAGCCCCGTGGCGGGATCGCGCCACGAGAGCGAGAGCGCGAACACGACGAGCAGCGCGAGGTCGGGACGGAACGCGGCGGGCAGGAACGGCGCGAGCGCGCCCTCGACCATCGGCACGCCGAAGACGAGCGCGAGGATCGCTGCGATCCGCTTCACGAGCCGCCCTTCTTCGCGTTCTTTGCGTTGCTCGCACTGCTCGCGCTCTTCGCGCCGTCCTCGGGATCGGGCTGGTCGCCGCCCTCGGTGGCGTAGAGCAGATCCATCGTCGTGCTGCGGCGCAGCATCACGAATACCTGCTCGAGGCGCCCGAAATCGACCACCGGATCGACGGTGGCCTCGCGCTCGAGCTGCGCGCTCGCGTCCTCCACGGACGAGACCACGCCGATCCGCAGACCCTTCGGAAACACGCCGCCGAGACCCGAGGTGAGCAGCACGTCGCCCGGTGCCACGTCGGCCTCGCGCCCGACGAATTCGAACACGAGACCGTCGCCCGTGCCGCGAACGACGCCGCGGTCCCGGCTGCGCTGCACCACCGCCGACACCGCGCTCTGGCGGTCGAGCAGCAACATGCCCTTCGCGGCGTTGCGCGACGTCGCGGTGACGAGGCCGACCAGCCCCATGTCGGAGATCAGCGGCATGCCGGCGTGGATCCCGTGGTTGCGCCCGCGGTCGAGCAGCACCGAGCGGAACCAGGTCGACGCGTCGAGGCCCACCAGCTCCGCGCGTACCATCGGGACGTCGTACTCCTCGCGCATCTCGGCGATCCGATCGAGCCGCCCGCTCGCGAGCAGCGCCTCGCGGAGCTGGAGGTTCTCGTCCTCGGTCTCGGCGAGCTTCGCGCGCAAATCGGTGTTCTCGCGGCGCACGTCGATCAGCGCCACGTAGTCGCTCCAGCCGCCGCGCGCGAGCTCGAACGGCATCGCGACGAACTTCTGGATCGGCACCGCGACGTCGAGCGCGAGACCGCTCCACCACGACAGCTCGCGCCCGCCCTGTGCGAGCGCGCGGCGATCGACCACCATGTTGACGAGCGCGAACCCGGCCAACAGCGCGGTGAGGCCAGCCAGCAGCACCCGACTTCGGATCTCGGTCATGACACCCGCGCCGGACCGGCGTCAGGAACGATGCGCGACTTCCCTCAGCAGGGGCAGCTCGTCCAGCGTTCGCCCGGTCCCGATGGCGACAGCGGTGAGGGGATCCTCTGCCAACATGACCGGGAGGCCCGTCGCCTCCCGGAGCAACACGTCGAGGTTGCGCAGCTGCGCGCCGCCGCCCACGAGCACGATGCCCTTGTCGACGATGTCCGCCGCCAGCTCGGGCGGCGTGCGCTCGAGCGCGATCTTCGCGGCCTCGACCACCTGATTCACCGTTTCCGCGAGCGCCTCGCGGACCTCTTCTGCCTTGATCTCGAGGATCTTCGGAACGCCGGCCACGAGGTCGCGCCCCTTCACCTCCATCGACGCGTTCTCGTCGGAAAGGCACGCCGAGCCGATGTTGATCTTGATCAGCTCGGCCGTGCGCTCGCCGACGAGCAGATTGTACTTCCGCTTGACGTAATTGATGATCGCCTCGTCCATCTTGTCGCCGCCGACGCGGGCCGAGTTCGAGTAGACGATCCCGGACAGCGAGATCACGGCGACCTCGGTGGTTCCGCCGCCGATGTCGATGATCATGTTGCCCGAGGGCTCGGTCACCGGGAGGCCCGCCCCGATCGCGGCCGCCATCGGCTCGTCGATCAGGTAGACCTCGCGCGCGCCGGCCGACATCGCGGACTCGCGCACCGCGCGCTTCTCCACCGAGGTGATCCCCGACGGAACCGCAATCACGATCCGCGGGCGGACGAGCCGCTTGCGATCGTGTACGCGCGCGATGAAATAGCGCAGCATCGCCTCGGTGATCTCGAAGTCGGCGATCACGCCGTCCTTCATCGGGCGGATCGCCACGATGTTGCCAGGCGTGCGGCCTAGCATCTCCTTCGCGGCTTTGCCGACGGCGCGCACCTTGTCGACGCCGCGACCGTCGCGCGCCACCGCGACCACCGACGGCTCGGAGACCACGATGCCCTGCCCCTTCGCGTACACGACGGTGTTGGCAGTGCCGAGGTCGATCGCGAGATCGTTCGAGAACCAGCCCAGGATCGGATCGAGAATCATGTGTTCACCCCCCCACACACGACAGTCCGATGGTTCACCGACGGGTGCACACGAACCTCTCCAGCAGGCCGTCCAGGCCCACTGCATCAACCTACCTAAGTAGGCGGATTTGAAAGTCGTTTACCCACCCGCCGGACTCTCGCGCCCATGCTACCAACCCGCCCGGGGGGCTTCAAGCGCGGAGCGTCGAGCCAGACGGGTCGTAGCTGCGCGGGCGACCGTTTCGAGTAGTCTCCCGACCTTCTCCGGGTCTCTCTTCGACCGGAATCCGCCCGGAGCTGAGCGAGAGAGGGCGCCACATGCTGCGAATCCTGCGGACCGGGCAGCGCTGGCTGACGGCGATCCTGATCGCAGGCGTCGGTGCCGTCTTCGTCGTGTACCTCGGCCTGCAGGGGCCGTCCAAATACGCGTCGCCAGAGGAGGTGGTGAAGGTCGGGCCGCTCGAGTTCGGCGTCCCGGAGTTCGAGCGCGTGCGCGAGCGGCGCGAGGCGGCGATCCAGGCCGAGCTCGGCGATCGCTACGAGGCGCGCGCGATGCGAGAGACGGTCGACAACCTGGCGGCTCGCGAGCTGGTCGAGACCGGGCTGCTGGCGCTGGCGGCCGACGACCTCGGGCTCCACGTCACCACGCGCGAGATCGAGCAGCACGTGCTGGCAGACCCCGGCTTCCGGGACGAGCACGGGCAGTTCGACCGCGCGCGCTTCGAGAAGTTCACCCAGTACGTCTACGGCAGCCAGAAGGCGTTCATGACCGAGCGCCGGCTGGCGCTCTTGTCGATGAAGATGCTCGCACTGCTCCAGAGCCAGCCCGAGGTCTCCGAAGGCGAGGTCCGGGAGACCGCGCGACGCGACCTGGAGGAGGTCCAGATCGCATTCGTCGCCGTCGACGCGGGCCCGGGCGACCCCCCCGAGATCACCGCCGACGCCGTCGCCGCGGCGGTTGCGGGCCGGGGCGAGGAGATCGCGAAGCTCTACCAGGAGAAGGGCGAGGAGTACAACCGGCCCGAGCGCGTGCGCGCGCGCCATATCCTGCGCACGCTGGCGCCCAATGCGTCGGCCGAGGACGACGCCCGGGTGCGGGGCGAGATCGAAGCGGCCGCCAAGCGCATCGAGGGCGGCGAGCCGTTCGAGAAGGTGGCCGGGGAACTCACCCAGGACCCCGGATCCAAGGCGCGCGGCGGCGAGCTCGGGTTCTTCGCGCGCGGCCAGATGGTGAAGGCCTTCGAGGACGCCGCATTCGCGCTCTCGCTGGGGCAGATGAGCGGTCCTGTAAAGACCGATTTCGGATACCACCTGATCCAGGTCGAGGAGCGCCAGGAGGCGCTGGTGCGCCCGCTCGAGACGGTCCGCGAGGAGATCGCGCGCGATCTCCTGCGCCACGAGGCGCTGCGCGAGCGCGCCCGCGGGCGCGCCCAGCAGCTCTCGGACGCGGTGCGCGCCGGCAAATCGCTCGAAGACTCGGCGCGCGAGAGTCAGATCGAGGTGCGGCGAAGCGGGTGGATCACGCGGCGCAACCCGTTCGTTGCCGGCCTCGGCAGCTCGGCGGAGGTGGTGGCCACCGCGTTCGTGCTCGCGCCCGGCAAGAGCTCGCCGCGCATCTTCGAAGTCGGAGAGGTGTTCGCCCTGGTGCAGGTGCTCGAGCGCAGGGAGCCCGACGCGGCGCGAGTCGACGAGGCGGTGGCGAAGAAGCGCGAGGAGATGCTCGAGGCCAAGCGCAACGCGCGGATCGGCGCGTGGATCGAGGCGCGCCGGGACGCGCTCGAGAAGTCCGGCGACCTCGTCGTGAACATGAAGGCGATTCGCGGGAGCTGACCCCCCGGCCCTAGCGCCTCTGCCGCGCCCGCTCGAGAGCGTCGGCGAGCGCGCGCGCGCGCTGCTCCAGCGCGAACAGGCGCCGCCGCAGGTGCAGGGCGACGTCGACGCCCTCGGCGTTCACGCCGAGCTCCTCCATGAGGAGCTTCGCGAGCCGGAGCTCCTCGGCCTCCTCGGGCGCGAGCTCCTCGCTCACGAACAGCCCCTCCTCGCGCAGGCGCCGGAAGAACGCCGTCTCCTCTCGCGCGCCGAGGAAGACCAACACCTCGGAAGTGCGGATGCTCCGGCGCGTCACGAGAAGAGCTCCTTGCGCAGGTCGCGGTCCTCGGCGCGCTCGAGCGACTCGACGGCGCTCCTTGCGGCGTCGTCGAGATGGCGCGGCACGCGGATCTGTACCCGCGCGAACAGGTCCCCGGCCTTGCCGCCGCGCGGGTCCGGCACGCCCTTCCCGCGCAGCCGCAGGCGCTTGCCGCTGTCGGTGCCGGCCGGGATCGTGAGCGTCGCGCGGCCGTCGAGCGTGGGCACCTCGACCTTCGCGCCGATGACCCCTCCGCGACGCTGATCGGCAGCTCGAAGGTGAGATCGCGGCCCTCGCGGCGAAACACGCGATGCGGCCGCACGCGCAGCACCACGGACAGATCGCCCGGCGGG
Source organism: Myxococcota bacterium (assembly GCA_035258825.1). Classification (GTDB taxonomy): domain Bacteria; phylum Myxococcota_A; class UBA9160; order UBA9160; family SMWR01; genus JAHEJV01. The sequence continues at coordinate 1,622 of DATFWW010000251.1, read as the reverse complement.
CCACCGCCGATCCCCGGCCCGCCCTTGCCCGGGATCCTCAGCCGGCCGCCCGTGTCGACGCCGGGCGGGATCCGCACGGTGATCGTCTCGCTGCCCCCGTCCGCGCGCCCGAGCGTGAGCCGATGCTCGCCGCCGCGCACGGCGTCGAGGAAGTCGAGCTCGAGGGACGCCTCGAGATCGGGACCGCGCATGCGGAGGCCACCGCCCTCCGCGCGCGCGCCGAACCCACCGCCCCCGCCGAAGAAGCGGCCCATCAAGTCGTCGAGATCGCCGAACTCATACTCCTCGCCGAACGCCTCCGCGCCCGGCCGCGCGCCGGTCCCGAAGCGACTGCCGAACGCCTCGCGCGCCTCGCGCGCCTTCTCGGCGTCGAAGCCCGCCTCGAGCGAGATGGCCCCGAACTCGTCGTAGTTGCGCCGGCGCTCGGGGTCTTCGAGCACCTCCCACGCGCGCGAGATCTCCTTGAACCGCTCCTCGGCCGCCTTGTCGCCCGGATTCAGATCGGGATGGTTCTTGCGGGCGAGCTTGCGATAGGCCTTTCGGATCGTCTCGAGGTCGGCATCGCGCGCGACCCCGAGGGTCTCGTACAGATCGCTCACGCGAACGAGGGCTTCGGGCTTCGGATCAGCTGCATGAACTCGGCGCGCGTCTTCGGGTCGCCCTCGAACTCGCCGCGCATCGAGCTCGTCACCGCGGAGCAGTTCTGCTGCGCGACGCCGCGCATCATCATGCAGAGGTGGATCGCCTCGGCCACCACCGCGACTCCCTTCGGCTTGAGCACGTCCTCGAGCGTCGCCGCGATCTCGGTGGTGAGCCGCTCCTGCACCTGGAGCCGGCGCGCGAACATCTCGACCAGCCGCGGGATCTTCGACAGTCCCACCACGCGACCGCGCGGCACGTAGGCGACGTGCACGCGGCCGAAGAACGGCAGCATGTGGTGCTCGCACAGGCTGTAGAACTCGATGTCCTTCACGATCACCATCTCGTCGTAGCTGACGTCGAACAGCGCGCCGTTCAGGAGCTCGCGCGGGTTCTTCTGGTAGCCCGAGGTCAGGAACCGCATTGCCTTCGCCACGCGCAGCGGCGTGCGCTCGAGGCCGTCGCGCCCCGGGTCTTCACCCAGCTCCTTGAGCAGCGTCGTGATCAGCGGCTGGATCGGATCGGGCGTGTCACTCATCGGGGCTCTCCGGTTTCGAAGCTGTTCTTGCGCGTCTCCTCGAGCCGGACGCGGATCAGGCGCGCGCCGGGCCGCGCCGCAGCGATCGCCGGCGCGAGCTCGGCGAAGGCGATCAGCGCGATGTTCTCCGCGGTCGGCACGTGCTCCGTGAACGCGGGGTCGTCGTTGAGCAGGCTGTGGCCGAAGCGTTCGAGAACGCGCGCGGCGACCAGCGCGTCGAGCCGGTCGCGCTCGAGGACCTGGCCCGAGCCGGGATCGACCTCACCCGCGACGGTCACCTCGAACCCATAGTCGTGGCCGTGTCCGCCGGGATTGGCGCACTTGCCGTACACGCGCTCGTTCTCGGCGTCCGAGAGCGCCGAGCTGCGCAGTACGTGCGCGGCGGGAAAGCGGTATCGGCGGGTCAGCGCGATCACGCGACATCTCCGGAGCCGGTCAGCTCGAC
>DATFWW010000250.1:0-13677 GCA_035258825.1 Myxococcota bacterium | reverse complement strand
AACGAGTTCGTCATCACGCGCGGCACGGATCCCACGACCGCGGTCTCGCCCTTCTGCACGAGGCGCAGCGGCGGCAGCTCCGGGTCGCACTCGCCGTCCCACCAGTGCGGTGGCAGCGAGAGCGCGCCCGCGCCGGCGCGGTCGAGCACGAGCCAGCAGAATGCGGCCTCGATCGCGCCCGCCGCGCCGAGCGTGTGTCCGACGAGCGGCTTGGTCGAGCTCACGGGCAGCGCGCGCCCGAACACGCGCTCCACCGCGAGACACTCCATCTTGTCGTTGAGCGGCGTACCGGTGCCGTGCAGATTGAGATAGGCGATCGCATCGGGCGAGAGACCTGCATCCGCGAGCGCCTCGCGCATCGCCGCCTCGGCGCCGGCCCCCGACGGATCGGGCGCCGACATGTGATGCGCCTCACTCGACTCGCCCACGCCGTGGAGCTGCACGCCACCGGGGCCGGACTCGACGAGGAACACCGCCGCGCCCTCGCCGAGCGTGAGCCCCGCGCGGTTGCGGCTGCACGGGGTGGTAACCCCGTCGCAGACCGCCGAGAGCGCGGTGAAGCCGTTCGCGGTGAGACCGCAGAGCGTGTCGGCGGCGCCCGCGATCACCGCGTCGCACACGCCGAGCCGCAGCAGCGAGCGCGCCGACGCGAGCGCGCGCGCGCCTGACGAACATGCGGTGGAGAGCGAGTAGGCCGGGCCGCGCACGCCGAGATGTTCGGCGACGAAGGACGTGAGACCTCCGAACTCGAGCTGCGCGTAGTCGAACGTCGGCGTGAGGCCGCCCTCGGTGAGCTCGTGGCGGATGGCCTCCTCGGCGCCGGACACACCCGACGTGCTCGTGCCCATCACCACGCCGACGCGCTCGGGCCCGTGGTCGCGAATCGCGCCCGCGATCGGCTCCGCGATCTGCGACAGCGCCGCGAGCGCCATCGCGTTGTTGCGGCAGTCGAACGCTGCGAGCCGCTCGGGAATCCGCGGCAGCGGATCGTTCACCGCACCGACGCGCAGCACGCGGTGGGGGGCGAGGTCGTCGCGGTCGACGAGCCGCGAGGGCTCTCCGTCGAGCAACCGCGACCACACCTCGTCGGCGCTCGCGCCGAGCGCGGTCACGATTCCGAGCGCGCTCAGACGACACGCGCTGTCCGACGGCATCAATTCAATTCCTACCCGACATTTCGCATCTCAGGATCGTTGACCCGCGGGGTCGCGGCAAGGCGCTGGGCAGCTACAGTGGCCGACGGAGGACTCTGATATGCGTTCGATCATCGTCAGCCTCGGAATCGGCGCGCTCCTGCTCGCGCCCGCGGCCAGCTTCGCCGCTGCCGCGAAGTGCTCGAACGGGAAGTCGACCGACGCCGCGATGTGGTACTCGCTCCTGCATCCGGGCGTCGGCGAGTGGTACCTCAGGAATTGGGGGTCCTTCAATGCACACGCGCCCCAGAAGAAGTTCTGGCTCGGATTCATCCCGATCTACGGCTGGCCGGGCTATCTCCAGGTTAAGAGCGCGGTCGACGCGAAGAACTGCCGCACGAACGACGACCTCTCCCAGCACCACGAGACGCGGCAGGCTCACAAGTAGTCGAGCCGCCGGTCCGTCTGAGAGCCTCGCTCGGCTTCGGATCAGGCGGCGTGCTTCCCGGCGCGGTACTTCGCGTGCTCGGCGTCGAGGAACGCCGCCGCGGCGCGCACCGCGTACTGGCTGCGCGCGGAGTGGAAGATCTCGAACGCGTGCTGGGCACCCTTCATCTCGAGGTAGTGCACGGGGGCGCGGCTCTTCTCGCGCAGCGCGCGCACGAACTCGCGCGCTTCCTCTACGAACACGAGCGTGTCGTGGGTGCCCTGCACGACGAGGAACGGCGGGGCGTCCGCCGATACGCGCACCTGCGGGCAGGCCGCGTCCCAGAGCTCCGGATTGTCTTCGGGGCGGCATTGGAAGACGTATTTGGCGAGCATGTCGACCATCGAGTGCCGGCCGCGGATGCCCGCGCGGTCGAGGAAGTCGTAGACGCCGTAGAACGGGACGGCCGCAGAGACGCGCGAATCCGCCTGCTCGAAGCCGGGCTGGAACGCCGGGTCGTTCTGCGAGAGCGCGGTGAGTGCCGTGAGATGGCCGCCCGCGGAGCCGCCCGTCACGCAGATGAAGTTCGGATCGGCGCCGTATTCATGGGCGTGCTCGCGGACCCAGCCGAGCGCGCGCTTGACATCGACGATGTGGGCGGGGAACACGGCCTTCGGTGACAGCCGGTAGTTGACCGCGAAGCACACCCAGCCGCGGCTCGCGAGGTATCCCATCAGCGGTCCGCCCTGCTCGCGCTTGTCGCCGATCATCCAGCCACCGCCGTGGATCTGCACGAGGATCGGGCGGCCGGTGCCGGTCGCCTCGGGCAGCACGACGTCGAGCAGATTGCGCCCGCCCTTGTCGCCCGGCAGCGACTCGCCGTAGGGCACGTTCAGGATCCGGCGGACTCCGGCGCGCTTCATCCGGAACGGACGGAAGAAGCCGTGCGTCCGGGAGACGTCGCCGTGTTCGATCGCGAGCCCGGACTCGCGCGCGAGCTCCTCGATCTCGCGCTTCGCGCCCTGCGCGCGGAAGTGGGTCGCGAGCAGGAGGCCCCACCCGGCGAGCGCGAGCCCGAGGCCGAGCCGGCCGCGCGGCTCGCCGAACGCGCCGAACTCCGCAAACACGATCGTGATGATCGCGCCGATCGCGGTCACCTGGAGCGCGAGCTCGCCCGCGAGCCATCCCGAGAAGAAATAGAGCGGGACCAGCGGCCCGATCCGGCGAGCCTGGAACCAGGTGGTGGCCCCGACGACCAGGATGAAGATCGATCCGGCGAGATAGAGGGTGGCTGCCATGGCGCCGGAGTATGCCGGGGACGGGGTCCGAGCGGGAGCGAGGAACCGCTATCGGACCGCCTCGAAGATGCTTGAGTTGCGTAACGGGATCGGCGATGATGAGAAGGTCGAACGGAGCCCCTCCTACAACCCAGCACCCGTCCAACCCCCAAGACGGCCCCCCAAAAGCACCTCCAGGAAGTCGCAGACGCCGATTGGCCGCACCCGCCGTCCCGCATGGTGAGCGAGGCGCCCTCGCCCATCTGGTGGAGCTGGTCCGCCGCCAGCCCCCGCCGCCCGGGTATTTCGCCACCCTGCCCGACCGGGGTGATCTGTTCGTGCGGGGCGCGCGCGGGCCGCGCGAAATGCCCACCGTCGTGCTCCTGCACGGCTGGATCGCGAGCGGTGGCCTGAACTGGTTCCAGGCGTTCGAGGCGTTGCGCGGCCGCTACCGCGTGATCGCGCCCGACCTGCGCGGCCACGCGCGCGGGATCCGCAGCTGGCGATTCAAGCTCGCCGACTGCGCCGACGACGTCGCGGCGCTGCTGCGCAAGAAGCGCGTCCACAACGCGATCCTCGTCGGTTACTCGATGGGCGGGCCGGTCGCTCAACTCGTCTGGCGGCGCCACCCGGAGCTCGTCTCGGGCCTCGTGCTCGCGGCCACGAGCGCGCGCCTCGCGCGCAGCCGCGGCATCGGCCTGCTGCTCTCGGGGATCATGGAGGCCGGCGCGATCGCGGGCCGCGTGATCTCGCTGCGCAGCCTGTTCCGCAGCGCAATCCGGATCAGCGCGGATCCCGACATCGGCGAGCTCCAGATCGACAGCCTGCCGGTGTGGGCGCGGTCCGAGGTGTGGCGCCACGACGTGCGCCACCTGCTCGAGGCCGGCGCGGAGATCGGCCGCTTCGACTCGACGGGCTGGCTCGGGGAGATCGACGTGCCCACGAGCGTGCTCGTGACCGAGCGCGACCGCGCGATTCCGCGCTCCCACCAGCTCGCGATGGCCGAGGGGATCCGCGGCGCGCGCGTGCACAAGATCACGGGCGGCCACCTCTCGTTCGCGTATCCCGCGTTCGGCGCGGCGGTGCGCATGGCGATCGAGAGCGTCGCGAAGCGGCGGCCGGCGCGCGCCTAGCACCATGGTGCGGGAGCCCGGGTGAGCACGCGCTCCACCGGGTGGCTGCTGTTCGCGGTGCTCGCGGCCGCGGCTCCGCTTCCCGCGATCGGCCCGTTCGGCGGCTTCGTTCCGGCGGTGCACCACCTCGTGCTGTGCGCCGCCACCGCAGCGGTCGCGGTCGCCGAAGGCACCGCGGGCCCGGTGCTCCCGATCCTCGGCCTGCTGGCCGTGAACGCGGTCGCCGCGTTCGCGCTGTGCGCGCTCGCGGCCTGGCTGCTCGCGCGCGCGCTCGCACCGCTGCCGCCGCGCGCGCGCGCGGCGATCGCGGGCGCGCTGTGTGCGGCGCTGCTCGCCGCGGCGATCGCCTTCCCGCTCTACGAGACGCCGTTCGGCCGCAACCCCACCGCCAATCTCTGGGGAGTCCTCGGTTGAGGGCGCTCGTCGCCGGTCTCGTCGCGGCCGCGCTCGGCGCAAATGCCGGCGAACTCCCTTTTGCGCGCACCGAATCGCGCGAGCCGTGCGCGCACTACGACCCGCTGCGCCAGCCGTTCTTCGGCGACACCCACGTGCACACCGGATTCTCGTTCGATGCCTGGGGTCAGGGCACGCTCGCCGGGCCACGCGACGCCTACCGCTTCGCTCGCGGCGAGGCGACCGGCATGCAGCCGTACGGCCCGGATGGAAGGCCGCAGACGCGGATCCAGCTGCGCCGCCCGCTCGACTTCGCCGTCGTCACCGACCACAGCGACCTGCTCGGCGAGACGCAGATCTGCCAGAACCCGGCGCTTCTGGGATACGGCTCGCTGGTCTGTCGCGTGGTGAGGCGCTTCCCCAAGCTCGGCTATTCGCTCGTGAACGGGTACGTCTACAGCAGCGAGCACCCGACGCGTTATTCGTTCTGCGGGAAGGACGGCGCCGGATGCCGCGAGGCGGGCCGCGGCCCGTGGCGCGAGATCCAGGACGCCGCCGAGGCCTACTACGACCGCAGCGCCGCGTGCCGCTTCACCACCTTCGTCGGCTACGAATGGACCGGCATGCCCGCGGGCGACAACCTCCACCGCAACGTGATCTTCCGCAACGCGGTGGCCCAGGCCTACCCCACCACCTACATCGAGACGCCCACGCCCGAGGGCCTGTGGCATGCGCTCGAGGCCGAGTGCCTCGACGCCCACAACGGCTGCGACGTACTCGCGATCCCGCACAACTCGAACGTCTCTAACGGACGCATGTTCACGGCCACGCGGTCGGACGGCGCGCCACTCACCGCCGACGACGCGCGCGAGCGCGCGCGGCTCGAGACGCTCGTCGAGGTGACCCAGCACAAGGGCGACAGCGAGTGCCGCGGGGGTGCCGAGGACGAGCTCTGCAACTACGAGAAGCTCACAATTCCGCGCATGATGGACATGGCGTCGGCGGGGGGTCGCGCGCCGCTGCCGCCGAACCTCTATGTCCGCGAGGCGCTCGGGCTCGGACTCGTGCTGGGCGAGCAGCTCGGTGCGAACCCGTTCCGGCTCGGGCTGATCGGCTCCACGGACACCCACCTCGCCGCACCGGGCATGGTCGACGAGGACCAGTTCCGCGGGCACGCCGCGGGCACCGTCAGCGCGCGGTGGGGCGTGCCGCCCTATCCCGACCGACCCGACTTCAACCCGGGCGGCCTCGCGGTGCTGTGGGCCGAGGAGAACTCGCGCGACGCGCTGTTCGATGCGATGCGGCGGCGCGAGGCGTACGGCACCAGCGGCCCGCGCATCACGGTGCGCCTGTTCGGCGGCTGGAGCTACCCCGAGGACCTCTGCGGCGACGCGGACTTCGCGCAGAAGGGCTATGCGGGCGGCGTGCCGATGGGGGGAGATCTGCCGCCCGCGCCCGGCGCCAGTTTCGCGCAGCGAGCCGGAGGCGAGCGAAGGCCATCGGGCCTGGCGGCGCCGCGCCTCGCGGTCTGGGCGCTGCGCGATCCCGGCACGAGCGGCGCGCCTAGCGCGCCGCTGCAGCGGATCCAGATCGTGAAGGGGTGGGCCCGGCGCGGCGAGAGCCACGAGCGCGTGTACGACGTCGCCGGCGATCCGCACGCGGGCACGGACCTCGATCTGGCCACCTGCACCCCGGCGCCGGGACCCGCGCAGCTGTGCCGCGTCTGGTCCGATCCCGACTTCGATTCGGCCGTGCCCGCGTTCTACTACGCGCGCGTGGTGGAGAACCCGAGCTGCCGGTGGAACACCTGGGCGTGTAACGCGCACCACGTCGATTGCTCGCGCCCCGGATCCGTGCCGGGCGAGCTCCGCGCGTGCTGCGATGCGAGCGTGCCGAAGTCGATCCAGGAACGCGCGTGGACGTCGCCGATCTGGTACACCCCACCGGCGGATCGCGCCCGCATCGGCCGCTGATCCGCCCTACGAGAGCCATGAGACCGATCGTCATCGGAGTTCTCGCGATCTGGCTGTGCGGAGCCGCGGCGCCGCCGCGCGCCGATGACGACAACCTCACGCGCGACTTCGCGCGCTTCCGCAGCGCGCAGGTGCGCGCGGTCGACTACGAGCTCGAATTCGCGCTCGACAAGGGCCGCGACGACTTCTCGGGCAAGGCGGTGCTATCGGTCGAGCTCGCGCGCACCGACGCGCCGCTGTCGATCGATTTCGTCGCAAAGGAGATCAGCGCGGTCCGCGTCGACGGCGCGCCGATCGCGGATTACACGACGCGCACGGGCAGCCTCGACATCCCCGCCGTGCACCTGCGCAAGACGATGCGGATCGAGATCGAATATCAGGCTTCGTACAACAAGCAGGGCCAGGGGATCCAGCGCGTCGCCGATCCGGAAGACGGCTCCGAGTACGTCTACACCGACTTCGAGCCCTACTACGCGCACACGCTCTTCCCGTGCTTCGACCAGCCCGACCTGAAGGCCACCTTCCGGCTACAGGTCGACACCCCGAGCGACTGGACGGCGATCGGAAACGAGCTGGCCGAACAGGTCACCGAGCACGGCGGGCGCACGCGCACGCGATTCGCGGTGACGCCGCGCCTCTCGACCTACCTGGTCTTCCTCGGCGCCGGCCCGTTCTCCGAGTGGAAGGACGCGCTGGGCAGCACGGAGCTGCGCATCTACGCGCGCAAGAGCCTCGCGAAGCACGTCGACTCCGAGAAGCTCTTCGACACCTTCAAGAAGGGGCTCGCGTTCTACGGCGACTACTTCGACCGGTCCTATCCCTTTTCGAAGTTCGGGGTCGTGTTCATCCCGGAGTTCAGCTGGGGCGGGATGGAGAATCCCGGCGCGATCACGGCCAACGAGCGGCTCCTGTTCCGCGGCCCGGTCGCGCGCTCGGCGATCGACGACCGCGACAACCTGATCCTGCACGAGATGTCGCACATGTGGTTCGGTGACCTCGTCACGATGACGTGGTGGAACGACCTCTGGCTGAACGAGAGCTTCGCGAGCTACCTCGCCAGCGTCGCCCAGGACCGCGCGCTCGGTGCCGAATCGACCTGGCAGGATTTCCTCTCGACCAAGACGTGGGGCTACTGGCAGGACCAGCTCGTCACGACGCACCCGATCGAGACCGAGGTGGGCGACGTCCGCACCGCCCGGGGCAACTTCGACGGCATCACCTACGCGAAGGGCGCCGCCGCGCTCGCGCAGCTGCATTATTTCGCCGGAGAGCAGGGGTTCCAGGGCGGCCTGCGCGCCTACTTCGCGAAATTCGCGTTCCGCAACACGACGCGCGCGGACTTCGTCGCCGAGATCGCACGCGCTTCGCAGCGCGACCTGACCGCGTGGACGAAGGCGTGGCTGCAGACCGCGGGCGTGAATCGCGTACGCACCGAGTGGTCGTGCGACGCGGGACGCATCAAGTCGTTCCGCATCCTGCAGTCTCCGAGCTCCTCCGGCGCGCTGTCGCCGCACCGGACGCTGATCGGGTTGTTCCGGGTGGGCGCGGACGGGAGCTTCGAGCTCGCGAATTCGCAGGGCGTGACCTACCGCGAGCGCGAGACGCCCGTACCCGAGTTCTCCGGCGCGCCCTGCCCCGCCTTCGTCGCCGCGAACCTCGAGGACCACGACTACGCGCTGTTTGCAATCGACCCCGTCTCGCTCGCCCACGCGAAGGCCGCGCTCACGGGCGGCCTCGCGCAGCCGCTGCCGCGCCAGATGGTGTGGCACGCGCTCGCGCAGATGGTCCGGGACGCCGAGCTGCCGCTGCCGGAATACTTCGAGCTCGCGCTCGCGGGCCTCGCCGCGGAACGCGACCCGACCCTGCTCGGCATCCTGCTCGATCGGCACAGCGTCCCGCGCGAGTACTACTTCCGCTACCTCACGGTGGAGGGGCGCCGCGCGCTTGCTCCGCGGCTCGAGTCGACGGTGTGGAGCCGCGCGGCCGCGGCGGCCGCTGGCTCGAGCGAGCAGATGACGTGGTTCGATTTCTTCCCATCGATCGCACAGACGCCCGAGGCGCTCGCGCGAATCGCAGGGTGGCTCGACGACAAAGACGTGCCGGCCGGCATCACGCTCGATCCCGACCGGCGCTGGGACATCGTCTCGGCGCTGGCCAGCGCGGGTCCCGCGGACGCGCGCCGGTGGATCGACGCCGAAGAGAAGCGCGACCCGACTACCGCGGGCCATCGCAATGCCTACGCCGCGCGCGCGGCGCTGCCCGAGCTCGAAGTGAAGCAGAAATACTGGCAGGACTTCCACGAGCCCGACCGCACGCCGTTCAGCTGGCTGCGCGGAGCAGCGGGGAGCTTCCACAGCGCGAACCACCCCGAGCTCTCGCAGCCGTTCGTGAAGCCGCTGTTCGCGACCGCGACGTCGATCGACTGGAACGCCAACGACAACCTGGTCGAGATCTACCTGCGTAGCCTGTTCCCGCACAACCTCTGCTCGCGCGACCTGCTCCGCGAGAGCCAGGCGCAGTTCGCGCGCGCGAAGAACCTGGTCCCGCTCGCGCGCCGCGCCTGGCTCGAGGCGAACGACGAGCTGGATCGGTGCATCCGGATCCGCGAGCGCGCGAGCGGAGGAGATCAGGCGGCGGCGCGGCGCAATCCCACGAACTGACACTCGGCGAACGCCGCGACGGCGGCGGTCTGCGCGAGGACGAATCCGACACCGAGCAGCGTGGGATCGAACGCGCGAGATACCAGCAGCCCGATGCTGGCGGCCACCCAGATTGCGTTGGACGCCACCACGAAGCGGACTGCGTTCCGCGAGGCGGTCCGGCGCGTCCCGAGCCACGCGACGAGCGCGGCGAACGGGATCAGCGGCAGGCCGGCGCCGACGAGGAAGGCGCTCGGAAGTCCGAGCAGGGGATCGAGTCGGGAGCCGCCGAAGATCAGCAACAGGCCGGCGTCGGCGGACACGACGGCGTCGATCAGCAGGGCGGCACGCAGAAATGCAGGCATCGGAATCGCGGACATCGGTGAGACCTCTATAGGCGCTGCGGCGGGCGCGCCGCGCGCCATGCCACAACCATACGGCCCGCGCGATGCGCGTCGATTACCTCACGGGTAATGCGCGTGGGATCTCTGCCCTGCCGGGGTGCTATTCGATCGCCCGGACCGCGCGGAGCTTCTCGCGCGCCGCCGCGTCGAAGCCGATCGACTCCAGCACCTCGTCGGTGTGCTCGCCCTTGCGCGGCGCCGGGCGGCGGATCGCGATCGGCGTCTCGTCGAACTGCACCGGGCTCGCCGCGAGCCGCGCGGTCGGATGGTTCGGGTGGCGCGGCAGGTAGCCGTTCGCGACGACTTGCGGGTCGGTCTGCACTTCGGTGGGCGTCGCGAACGACGAGAAGATGCAGCCGGCCGCGCGCAGGCGCGCCATCCAGTGCGCGAGCGGCTTGCTCGCGATCGCGCGCGTGAGTCGATCGCGGATCTCGCCGATCCGCGGCGCGCGTCCCGCGTCCGACCCGAGCGCCGGGTCGGACGCGAGCTCGGGTGCCTCGAGCGCCTCGCAGGCCGATTGCCAGTACTTGTCGGTGGCCATCATGTTGAGCTGCAGCACGCGACCGTCGGAGGTGAGGTAGGTGCCAACCAGTGCCGTGCCGCCGGACATCCGGGCGCCCGCGCCGAGCTTCGGCGGATCGTCGCCCAGCACCGACGCCGCCGCGAGATCGGGGGCGAGCGTCCAGATGCCGCCCGCGAGCAGCGCGAGGTCGACGGTGCGGCCACGCCCGTCGCGCTCGCGCGCGAATAGCGCAGCTGCGATGCCGCCCGCGAGGAACATCCCGGACGGGATGTCGCCCTGCGCGGGGCGCTGCATCACGATGCCCGCTGCGCCCGACATCATGTGGCCGATGCCCGCGCGCGACCAGAACGAGACCGCGTCGTAGCCGCCCGCCTCGGCATCGGGGCCCTTCGTACCCTGCCCGTGCCCGCGCGCGTAGATCAGGCGCGGATTGATTGCGAACAGGTCGGGCGGCTCGATGGAGAGCTTCCGCCGCACCTTCGGCAGCTGGTTGGTGATGAACACGTCGGCCCACGCAACGAGCCGCTCGAGCACGGGCCGGCTGTCCGGGTGCTTCAGGTCGAGGCAGATATTGCGCTTATTGCGGTTGACCTGCTCGACGAGGAAGTTGAAGTCTCCGGTCTGGACCACGAAGCCCTGCTTCATCACCTCGCGCAGCGCGTCGCCTTCGGGTCGCTCCACCTTCACCACGTCGGCGCCCCAGTCGGCCAGCACGGCTGCGCCCGACGGCACGAAGCCCTGTTCCGCCACCTCGAGCACGCGCACACTCGCCAGCACGTCGGTCATGGCTGCCTCCCTTCCATCTCGCTGGACACACCGCGGCGTCCTCGCGCATGATGGGGCAAAGGAGGCTGCCGTGTCTGCAACGATCGAACGCGAAGCCCGAGAAACCTACGAGCGCTTCGTCGCGGTGCGCGACGAGATCGACGCCGGAAACAAGCCCTGGTCGGTGCTGGCCGACTTCTTCACCGAGGACGCAGTCTACATCGACCCGGCCTGGGGCCGCGTCGAGGGGCGCGAGGCGATCCGCGAGTTCTTCGAGAAGTCGATGGCCGGCCTCACGGGCTACGGCTGGTCGACGCCCGAGAACTGGATCATGGTCGACGGCCACCGCGTGGTGTCGCAGTGGGACCAGGTGCTCGGCGAGCGGCCCGACGGCACTCCCCACATGGTGGCCGGGCTGTCCATCCTCTACTACGTCGGGAATGGCCTGTTCTGCTACAGCCACGACATGCTGAACATGACCCACATCGGCCAGACGATGAAGGAGATGGGCTGGAAGCCGCCGGCGCAGTTCAACATGCCCCCCGCCAAGCCGAACCGCGACATCTCGCTGCCCAAGGCGTGGAAGCACCTCGAACCGAACCGCTGATAGGGCGATGGTTCGATGAAGCTCTACTTCAACCCGCAGAGCCGCGCGGTGATCGCGAAGTGGATGCTCGACGAATGCGGCACGGACTACCAGATCGTCCCGATCGATCTGGCGATGCAGGAGCACAAGCGCGCCGACTACCTGAAGATCAATCCCGCCGGCAAGCTGCCCGCGCTCGTCGACGGCGAAACCACGGTCTTCGAAAATACTGCGATCTGCCTCTATCTCGGCGACCGCTTCCCCGAGGCCCATCTCGCGCCGGCGATCGGCGCGCCCGAGCGCGGCCGCTATCTCTCGCTGACAGTCTACGCGACGACGCAGGTCGAGCCGGCGACGGTCGACGCGATGCTGGGCCTCAAGACGGAGCGCCAGCGCGGCTGGACCGACTTCGAGACCTGCAAGGACGTGGTCGAGCGCGAGGTCGGAGGTGGGCCCTATCTGTTCGGCGACTGGTTCACGGCCGCCGACGTGATGATCGGCTCGATGTTCCTGTGGCAGCGCATGATGGGGAACACCACAGGCCGTCCGCGGATCGAGCGCTACGTGGATCGCCTCGCCGCGCGCCCGAAGGCGATCAAGCTCGGCCGTTGATGGCGCTGGCGGTATGCGTGGTGGGCGCCGGGCCCGCTGGGCTGGTCGCCACCAAGACCCTCCTCAGCGCAGGACTCGACGTGGACTGCTTCGAGGCGTCCGCGGAGATCGGCGGCCACTGGGTGATCGACAACCCCAACGGGCGGTCGGCGGCCTACCGCTCGCTCGAGACCAACACCACGCTGCGGATGAGCCGCCTCTCCGACTTCGATATGCCGTCCGACTGGCCCGACTTCCCGGGCCACGCGCAGGTGCGCGCGTGGTTCGAGTCGTACGTCGACGTGTTCGGCTTCCGCGAGCGGATCCGGCTGCGCAGCGAGGTGCTGGCGGCGCAGCCGCTCGAGCCGGCGGGCTGGCGCGTCGAGGTGCGCACGGCGAACGGCACCGTCGCGAAGCCGCCGCGCTACGACGCGGTCGTCGCGTGCTCGGGCAACTACTGGTCGCCGCGCACGCCCGCGATCCCCGGCGAGTTCGAGGGCGAGCAGGTCCACGCGCAGCGCTACCGCGATCCCTGGAGCCCGACCGCAGTGCGCGGCAAGCGCGTGCTCGTGGTGGGTATCGGCAATACCGGCTGCGAGCTCGCGTGCGAGATCGCCGAGGCGGGCGCGGAGGCGGTGTTCCTCTCCGCGCGCAGCGGCACCTGGATGCTGCCCAAGCGCATCGACGGACGGCCGGCCGCGGAGTCGGTGCCGATGATGCACCCGTGCGACCCGGTGCCGGGCCCGCTGCGCGCGCTGCCGCAGCGCTGGCGCGAGCGCTTGTTCGCGCGGATCGCCGCGCGCCGGATGCGCCAGATGTTCGGCGCGCGGAACCAGCGGATGCAGGCGCTCGGGCTGCCGCCCGCGCCCGCGAACCCGCAGGACAAGCGCCCGACGATCTGCGATCCGCTGCTCGACTCGCTCGAGCGCGGCGCGGTCGTGGCGCGGCCCGGCATCGAGCGCTTCGAGGGCAAGGAGGTGGCGTTCCGCGGCGGATCGCGCGAGCGCGCCGACCTCGTGCTCTACGCCACCGGCTACCACCTGCGGTACCCGTACCTGCCAGGCGATCTCGTCGACACGCGCCACGACGACCTCACCCTGTTCCTCGGCGCGATGCACCCGCGGCGCCACGACCTGTTCATCGTCGGCGTCTCGCGGCCGACCGGCGCGTTCTGGCCGATCGCGGAGGTGCAGGCCCAGTTCGCGGCCGCGCTGATCTCGGGGCGCTATGCGCTGCCGCGCCAGGCCGAGATCGACCGGCGGTCGGGGCCGATCCTGCGCCGGCGCGCGTTCAACCCGGCGCTCTATGGCCTCGCCGTGCGCGAGGAGCTCGCCCGCGGCGTGCGCCGGGCACGACGGAATCGCGGATGACGCCCGTGGGGCTGATCCGCGCTGGAATCCCATGTCCACTCCCACACCGCTGCCGCATACCCTCCCGCTGGAGGAGCGTCTCCTCCTCGCGCCCGCCGGTGAAGATCGCTTCCACGCGCTGCTTCCGGGTTTCGGCGCCGTGACCCTCGGGTGCGCCACGCTCGCCGCCGCGCGCACCACGGAGCTCGGACTCCACTCGCTGCACGCCTACTTCCTGCGGCCGACGCCAGCCGATCGGATGTCGCTGCTGCGCGTCGCGCGCGTGCGCGACGGGCGCCGCTTCGCGGCGCGCCGCGTCGAGGTGCTCGACGGCGACAAGCTCTGCTTCGAGCTGCTAGCCAGTTTCGCCGCCGCGAGCAGCGGTCCCGAGTTCGAGGAGCCGGTGCCGCGACCGGCGGTGCCCGAGCCCGAACACCTCCCCGATGAGGCGCAGGTGATGAAGGAAGCCGGCCTCAACCCCATG
>DATFWW010000249.1:0-32950 GCA_035258825.1 Myxococcota bacterium | reverse complement strand
CCGCCGCACCCTCCGCGCTGTGCTCGCGCGCGACGGCCTCCACCGCGGCGTTCACCGCCTCGTCGGCGAGGGCCTTCGGCGGAGCTGCGGGAGGCGCCGGCGGGGCCGGCGCGCCCGGTACCGGCGGCGCCTCGATCGGATCCCCGAGCGGAGCGTTCTCGAGCAGCACGTGGCCGTCGCGGTCGAGCACGCGCAGCAGGAAGCGCGGGACCACGCGCCGGCCCGCGTTCGGGAACGTCGCGTACGCGCGCGTGAGCTCGAGCAGCGACACGCCGTTGGTGCCGAGCGCGGTGGCGAGCGAGGGCTCGAGCGGCGAGCGGATCCCCAGCCTTCGCGCATAGCGGATCACGCTGCCGATCCCGATCTCGCCGCACAGCTGGAGCGTGGCGTTGTTGACCGAGTGCGCGAGCGCAGTGCGCAGCGTGATCGGTCCGTAGAACTCCTTCTCGTAGTTCTCCGGCTTCCAGACGAAGCCGGAGCGCTGGTCCGTGTAGACGTTAGGGCGGTCGTGTACGATCGACGCGGGCGTGTAGCGCGGGTGCCCGTTCTCGTCCGCGAGCGAGAGCGCAGTCCCGTACACGATCGGCTTGAACGCGGAGCCCGGCTGGCGGAGCGACTGGGTGGCGCGGTCGAACTGGCTGCGCGCGAAGTCGTAGCCGCCGACGAGCGCGAGGATGTCGCCGCTCGCGACGTCAATCGAGAGCAGCGCGCCCTCGACCAGGGGCTCCTGGAACAGCGCGAGGCGCAGCGGGCGCGGGCCACTGCCTTCGGGCGGCGTGGATTTGCCCGGCCTGGCGGACTTGCCGGGCTCGGTCGGATCCGGCTCGCCCTCGACGGGCAGTACTTCGAAGCGCGCCACGTCGCCGACCGCGAGGATCGCCTCGATCTTCTTCTGCGCCAACGGCGACTCCGGCCACGCGGCGTCGGCGAGCGCGACCTCGCCGCGCAGGTCGGGCGCGAGCGCCACGCGCGCGCGCTGCGCCTTCGCGTCCACGTGCGTGACGACCCCGGCGAACTTGCGGTGGAAGAGCTCACCCGCCGCAGCGGCAGCCGCGGCGTCCTGCACGGGCGCGGCCGACTCTGCCTGCTGCTCGGCCGCCGCGTCGCTGCCGCTCGCGGCGAAGCCGTTCTCCTGCGCGAGCCGGGCGACCTCCCCTTCGATCGCCGCCTTGTCGGCGCGGCGGAGCGGCCCGCGGTAGCCCTGCCGGTGGTCGAGCGCCTCGAGCCCCGCGTGGACGGACGACACCGCAGAGTGCTGGAGCCCGGCATCGAGCGTGGTCTCGACGCGCAGTCCGCCCGACAGCACCTGCTCTCCGCCGAGCGCGCCGAACAGGAAGCGCCGCACCTCCTCGGTGAAGTAGGCGGCGTCGGCGAAGTCCTCGCGCGCGGCGCCGTCGATGAACACGGGCCGCACCGCGAGCGCGCGCGCATGCGCAGACTCGTCGATCTTGCCGTCCTCGAGCATGCGGCCGAGCACGTAGCGGCGCCGGCGCTCGGCGCGGTCGGGGTGCGTGAACGGCGAGTACTTCGAAGGCGCCTTGGGTAGACCGGCGAGCTGCGCGGCCTCGGAGACCGAGAGCGCGCCGACCTCCTTGCCGTAGTAGGTGCGCGCGGCTTCGCCGACGCCGTACGCGCCGTGGCCGAAGTAGATCTGGTTCAGGTAGAGGTAGAGGATCTCCTGCTTCGTGAACCGCTGCTCGATGCGGCGCGCGAGCATCATCTCGCGGATCTTGCGCGTGTAGGTGCGCTCGGGCGAGAGCAGCAGGCCCTTCACCATCTGCTGCGTGATCGTGCTCGCGCCCTCGACCTTGCCGCCCGCGAGCAGGTTCTTCCACGCGGCGCGCGCGATGCCCGCGAAGTCGATTCCCTTGTGCTCGAAGAACGTCCGGTCCTCCGCAGACACGAACGCGTCGACCACGTGTTTGGGTATGTCGGAGAACGGGATCAGCCGGCGCCGCTGCTCGAAGAACTCGCCGATCGGGCGCCCGTTGCGATCGACCACCTCGGTGACGAGCTGCGGGCGATAGTCCGCGACGCCGTGCGGGTCGGGGAGATCGCGCAGGAACAGCCAGTAGAACGCCGCGCTGCCGCCGACCCCCACGCCCACGAGGAGACCGACCACCACGAGCAGCACGCGCGTCCACGGCGAACGCCAGGACGACAGGGAAGTCATCGCCTCTCCCGGGGAAACCTAACCGTAGCCGAGCCCGCTCCTCGTGCGCTACCGCTTCATCGGCCCGAACCGGGGTTTCCTCGAGTGAATGCGACGCCGCCCCTGTCGATTGCGTTCGTGATGGACCCGATCGCGTCGATCGACATCCGCGCCGACACCACATTTGTGCTGATGCTGGAAGCGCAGCGGCGCGGGCACCGCGTGCTCCATGTGGATCCCGGGGATCTCGCGGTCGACGCGGGGCGCGTCGTGGCGCGTGTGCGCCCCGTCACATTGCGGCGCGAGCAGGGGCGCCACGCCGATCTCGCCGACGCGCACACGCTGTCACTGGACGACGACTGCGATCTGGTGCTCCAGCGCAAGGATCCGCCGGTCGACTCCGCCTACGCGATCGCGACGCAGATCCTCTCGCTGTGCCGCCGCGCGCTCGTGCTCAATCGCCCGGCCGGCATCCTCGCCGCGAACGAGAAGCTCTACGCGCTCCACTTCCCGGACCTGATGCCCGAGACGCGCGTGACGAGCTCGATTCGGCAGCTGGTCGACTTCCTTGCCAAGCTCGGCGGCGAGATGATCGTGAAGCCGCTCGACGGGCGCGGCGGCGAGGGCGTGTTCCACGTGCGCAACGACGACCGCAATCTGTTCTCGATCCTCGAGCAGTCGACGCGCTTCGGCACGGTGCGCGCAATGGCGCAGGCCTACGTGCCGGCGGTGCGGTCGGGGGACAAGCGGATCCTGCTCGTCGACGGAGTGCCGATCGGCGCGTTGTTGCGCGTGCCCGCGCCCGGCGAGACGCGCGCGAACCTGCACGTCGGTGGCAGACCCGTGAAGACGGAGCTCGACGACGCGGACCGCCGGATCGTCGCGCGGATCGCGCCGTGGCTCGCGCGCGACGGCCTGTTCTTCGTCGGGATCGACGTGATCGGCGGACTGCTCACCGAGATCAACGTGACGAGCCCGACGGGCGTCCAGGAGATCAACGCGCTCGAGGGCCGCGCGCTCGAAGCGGAGATCCTCGACGCGCTAGAGGCCCGCGTTGCGGCCCACCGGGCCAGTGGCTCCTAGGCCCCGACGGTGGAATCCCGGGACGGCGTTTGGGCGGTTTCGCAACTCCGACGGTAAATACCCGAAACACCGTTGACAGCCCGTCGGAGGCAGCCGACACTCCCGACGGTGCGGGGGACTCCCCCCCTCGGTCTCCGTCGGGCGAGTGCCCGGCCGCACGTTTCCTGGATCCTCCAAGTTCCGTCTGCCCATCCCCCCTCCCGACGGGACAAACCCGAAAGAAGGAGATGGCCGATGGCCACGGTAGTCGAGAAGACCGGGATCAAGCGCGAGAAGGGCTGGCTCTATTACGTCGACAAGCGGGGCGACGTGAGCCGCGCCCGCATGGCCCGCGGCGGCGGCAAGGTGCCGAAGGGCAAGCCGCAAAAGGTCGCGAAGTGCGGCATTCGCCGCGAAGAGGGCTTCCTCTACTTCATCGACAAGAAGGGGAACGTCTCCAAGGTGAAGATGAAGCGGACCGGCGCGCGCCGGCGCAAGACCGCAGCGCGCGGCCGCACGGCGGCCCGGCGCGGCCGACGCGCGATGCGCGCACCGCGGCGAGCGCGCGCGAAGCGCGGCACCGCGCGGCGGCGGGCCCGCCGCTAGGGCGGCCCCGGGCTTGCAGCCCCGGCGTGCGGCACATGCGCGCGCCGGGGCACGCCTCTGCAAGAGCTAAGCGAGGTTCTCTCGCAGGTTGCTACCGTCCGGTTCATGGTGCTGCGCGCTGCGGATCGGTCGGGTTCGCCCGAGCCCGAGGCGCCCGCGCCGCGCGCGCCTGCCGAGCCCCACGCGATCCTCGTCGTCGACGACGAGACCGCGATCCGCGAGTCGCTCGAGCTCACGCTCGGCTCCGACTACCGCGTATTCACCGCCGCGACCGGTGAAGAAGGACTCGGGATCCTCGAGCGCGAGAAGATCGCGCTGATCATCACCGACCAGGAGCTCCCGACGATGAAGGGCGTGGAGTTCCTCGAGAGCGCGATCGGCATCGCGCCGCGCGCGATCCGCATGATGCTGACCGGCTACGCCGACATCGGCTCGCTCGCGCGCGCGGTCAACGAGGGCCGCATCTACCGCTACATCACCAAGCCGTGGGAGCCGGACGAGGTGCGCCTGAACGTGAAGCGCGCGCTCGAATCCTACGACCTCGCGAGCGAGAACGCGCAGCTCGCCGCAGCGCTCGCGCAGGCCAACGAGCGGCTGCGCGCGGAGAACCTCTATCTGCGGCGCGAGGTCGAGCGACGCTATGCGTTCGACAAGATCATCGGCTCGGGCCCCGCGATGAACCGGGTGTTCGAGGTGATGGAGAAGGTCGCCGGCACGGACGCCACCGTGTTGATCACGGGTGAGACGGGTACCGGCAAGGACCTCGTGGCGCGCGCGATCCACTACTGCGGACCGCGCAAGGACCAGCGCTTCGTGGCGCAGAACTGCGCCGCGCTGCCCGACACGCTGCTCGAGAGCGAGCTGTTCGGCCACACGCGCGGCGCGTTCACGGGCGCCCACCAGGACAAGAAGGGCCTGTTCGAGGTGGCGCACCGCGGCACGATCTTCCTCGACGAGGTCGGCGAGACCCATCCCGGCATGCAGGTGCGCCTGCTGCGCGTGCTGCAGGACGGGGAGATCCGGTCGGTCGGCTCATCCGACACGCGCAAGGTCGACGTGCGGATCATCGCGGCCACCAACCGCGACCTGCGCAAGGACGCCGAGGAGAACCGCTTCCGCGAGGACCTCTACTACCGGCTGCGCGTGGTGGAGATCCGGCTCCCGCCGCTTCGCGAGCGGCGCGAGGACATCCCGGCGCTCGCGCACCACTTCCTCGACGTCTCCGCGAAGAAGATGGGCCGCAACCTGCGCGGCTTCACCAACGCCGCGATGGACCGGCTCGTCGCGCACGCGTGGCGCGGCAACGTGCGCGAACTCGAGAACGAGATCGAGCGCACCGCAGCGCTCGCGGCCGACGCCGATCTGGTCAGCGAGGAGATGCTCTCGGAGCACATCCGCGGTGCGGTGCTCGATGCCGACCCGCGCGAGGGCGGGCTGCCGCCCGAGACCACGCTCGGCGTCGCGGTCGACGCGCTCAAGCGCCGCATGATCCTCGAGGCGATCGAGCGCACCGGCAGCAAGACGCGCGCGGCCGAGCAGCTCGGCATTCCGCGGCAGTCGCTGCAGAAGATGATGAAGCGCCTCGGGCTCAAGGACGCGGACTGACGCCATGGACTTCGGGAAGACCGTCGAGACCGTCCGCGTCGCGCGCGTGGATTCCCCGATCGGCGCGCTGCGGCTCGCCTCGACGTCTGTGGGGCTCGCGTTCCTCGAGCTGCCGCACTCGAACGGCGGCGGGCTCGCGAGCTGGCTGCGGCGCTGGGCGCCCGGCGCGCACGTCGAAGACGGCTTCGCCCCGAATCGGGCCGCGGCCAAGCAGCTGCTCGAGTACCTCGACGGCAAGCGCAGCCGGTTCGAGCTAGCGCTCGATCTGCGCGGCACCGCGTTCCAGCTCGCGGTGTGGCACGCACTGTGCGCGATCCCTTACGGCGAGACGATCTCCTACGCGGAGCAGGCGCGGCGCGTCGGGCGGCCGCACGCGGCGCGCGCGGTCGGCGCCGCGAACGGCGCCAATCCGATCGCGATCGTCGTGCCGTGTCATCGCGTGGTGAACGTTGATGGCAAGCTGGGAGGCTACGGCGGCGGGCTGCCGCTCAAGAAGCGCCTGCTCGCGCTCGAGCACGCGCAGCCGCGGCAGGGGGATCTTCTCTAGGCGGTGGTTTGCGCCAGCCGCCACCAGCCCTCCAGGATCACGCCGATCGGGTCGACGAACTGTCGGAAGCGTTTCTCGTCGTCGGCGTCGAACGGCTGGCCGTCCGAGCGGTTGAGCAGCTGCGCCACCGCGAACACGCCCCCCGCGGCGTCGAGCAGCGGAACCGTCAGGATCGAGCGCGTCACGAACCCCGTGGTGCGATCCACTTCGCGGTTGAAGTCGGGGTCCGCGTAGGCGTCCGCGACGCGCTCGGCGACACCGGTGCGCGCGACGCGCCCGGCGATCCCCGTGCCGATCGGCATGCGCACGTCGACCGGGCGCCCGCCCTCCTCCTGCGCCACGCGCAGCCACAACTCCCTGCGCGCGCGGTCCACGAGGTAGAGCGACGCGCGCTCGGCCCGGCACAGCAGCCCGATCTTGTAGGTGAACGCGAACAGCGCATGATCGAGCATGCTGCGGAACGCCTCGCTGCCCGCGAACGAGACGCTCTCCACGAAGCGCTTCGCCTGGCCCGTGACGTCTTCGAGCAGGTCGCCGAACTCGGTGTCCGAGAGCGCCTCCACGCGCCGCCGCATGTCGTCCTTGCGCAGGTTCTGGGCCAGGAGCTGCATCATCTGCTGGTTGCTCGCACGCACGGCGTCCTGGAACGAGGACAGGTGCCCGTCCTCGAGGTGCACGATGCGGTCGGCGACGTCGAGGATCCGGTTGTCGTGCGTGACGAGGAGTACGGGCACGCCCTGCTCGCGCGCGAGCACCTGGATCCGGTCGACCACCTCGCGGCCCGACTGCTTGTCGAGCGAGGCGGTCGGCTCGTCGGCGAGCAGGATCCGCGGCTGCGAGGCGAGTGCGCGCGCGATCGCCACGCGCTGGCGCTGTCCTCCGGAGAGCTGGCTCGGGTGGTGCTCGATGAGTTCGCCGAGCCCGACGGCCTCGAGCATCTTGACCGCGCACTTGCGCAGCTCGGCCGTGCCCCGGTGCGCGTGCAGCTGCAGTGCCATCTCGACGTTCTGCCGCGCCGTGAGTGCGTCGATCAGGTTGTGGGACTGGAAGATGTACCCGATCTGCTTGCGCACCGACTCGAGCACCGCGGCCGACGCGTCGCGCAGCTCCTGCCCCAGCACGCGCAGCGAGCCCTCCTGCGCCGAGCGCAGCGCGCCCACCAGCGTGAGCAGCGTCGTCTTGCCCGAGCCGGATGGCCCCGTCACGATCACGATCTCGCCCGCGACGATCTCCGTCGTGATGTCGAACAGGATCTGCTTGCGCAGCTCCCCCGTCCCGTAGTAGTGGGAGAGGTGCGCGATCGCGATCGGTGCGCCGTTCATCAGAACACGTCCGCGGGGTCGAGCCTGCGCGCCTTGCGCAGCGCGAGCGTGCCGGAGCACGCGCACATTGCCATCGTGAGCAGGAGAACCGTCACGCCGCGCTGCCGGTCGAGGATCATCGGCAGTCGCGTGGCCGCCCCGATCACGCGGTACAGCCACCACGACACGAGTGCGCCGGGCACGAAGCCGAGCACGGCGAGGATCACCGCCTGCTGGATCACGACGCCCGAGACATAGCGGTTCGAGTAGCCCATCGCCTTGAGCGTGGCGTACTCGGGTAGATGGTCGGAGACATCCGCGAACAGGATCTGGTAGACGATGATCGCGCCGACCGCGAGGCCGACCACGACGCCGAAGCTGAACACGGCGCCGATCGGCGTGGTGGCGAGCCAGTAGTTCCGTTCGCGTTCGATCCAATCGGCGCGCGTGAGCACGAGCACGTCGTCGGGGAGTACGGCGCGGATCGCGTCGCGTACGGCCACCGGGTCAGCGCCCGGCTCGAGCGAAACGAGTCCGAAATCGATCTGATTGCGCGATCGCCCGGGGAACAGGCGCAAAAAGTTGTCATCGCCCGTGATCACGGTTGCGTCGATTCCGAACGAGGTTCCCATCTCGAACAGGCCCACCACCTCAATCTGCCGGTCATTGACCTCCGTCTGCACCGTTCGGCCTGCGCCGAGCTCCATCGCGACCGGCCCGTGCTCGGGCCTCGACAGCGCATCGAATAGCAGCGCGTCCTGGCGCTGCACGAGATAGCGCTGCTCGGAAAACCCCGGTGCGTCGAGCGGGTCGACGGATGGATCCACGCCGAGCGCGAACAGCCGGTGCGTCGAGTGGTCCCAGGGGTTCTTCCAGTGCGCGCCACTCGCGTAGAGCGGGCTGACCGAGGCGACCCCCGCCACGCCGGCGGCCTGGTAGAGCCGGCGCCGGGAGAACGGCTCGGCCTCGGCGATGAAGAGCGTGCCGGGAGCGAGGATCGCGATGTCGTAGCGGAGCTTCTCCTGGTAGCGGACAGCGCTGTCCAGCATCGACGCGCGAAACCCGAGCTGCATGAGGATCAGGATCACCGCGAACGCAATCCCGGCGATCGCCACCGCAAGCCGAAGCTTCTGGTAGCGCAGCTGCATCCAGCCGAGTGCGATCGCCATAACTCTCCGGAAGTCTCCGGCCGCTTACTATGTCTCGATGTGGATCTCCACTTGCAGGTTCGTGAGCCCCGCGGCGGGCTGGCTGTCGTCGAGCCGCACCTCGACCTCGATAACGCGGGCGTCCTTGCGCGCCGCGGGATCGGTGCCGAGCGCATCCTGTTTGGCGACGCGTTGCCGAATGCGCTCGACGGAGCCCGTGAGCGCGCTCGCGAGCACCGGGCTCGTGACGCGCGCGCGCTGACCCACGTGGACGTGTCCGATGTCGTCCTCGTAGACCTCGGCGATCGCGAACATGTGGTCGGTCCGGCCGACCTCCACGACGCCTGCCTCGGGAA
The DNA here is from genome assembly GCA_035258825.1 of Myxococcota bacterium. GTDB lineage: Bacteria > Myxococcota_A > UBA9160 > UBA9160 > SMWR01 > JAHEJV01. The sequence continues at coordinate 24,173 of DATFWW010000249.1, read as the reverse complement.
TGCGCTCGCCCTCTCGCGCGTGCACGTAGAGCACGCGCCCGTCGATCGGCGATCGCACGTGCGCGCGTTCGAGCTCCGCGCGCGCGTGGGCGAGCCGCGCTTCGACCACGCGCACGCGCGTCTCGCGATCCTCGCGCAGGGAATCCGAGATCACTTTGCTCGTGTTGAGCTCGTGGTGGCGGGCGAGCTCGTTCCTGGCGTTGTCGAGCTCGGCCGAAAGGCGCGCCACATCAGCCTTCAACATCGGAGCCGTGTCGAGCACGGCGATCACCTGGCCGCGCTTGACCTCGGAGCCGTAGTCGACGCGCAGCTCGGCGATCACCGAGCTCCCACCCGAAGGACCTGCGAGTCGATAGACGCCGTCCTCGGGTTCGAGCCGGCCGATCGCGCCGACCTCGCGTTCGGGCGCGGGCGGCGCGGAGACCGCGGGTGCGTTCGCCCTCGAGGAGGCGCCGTCGAAGCAACCGCTCGCGAGTCCGGCAAGCCCGGCGGCGAGCAGGGCAGCGCGCGCGCGCGACCGCCTACTGCGCCGTGTCCGAGACATCGCCGGACTCCCGGTCGTAGAGCGCCGCCGCGCCGACGCCCACCTGCTCGAGCAGCGAGGCGCGCTCGGCGCGCAGGTCGCGGCCGGCCGGCATCGTCGGGGAAGCCGCGGCGATCTCCGTCGAGAGATCCGCGATCGCGTCGTACCAGATGCCATTGCGCGCGAGCACGCGGTACGGGGAATCGCCCCCGGCGAGCTCGGCGGTGAGCTCGGGCGTCGCATTGCGCCGCTGGATCTTTCCCCCCGCCACCACGTCTGCGTCGCGCGCCTTCGGGTCGAGCACGAGCGCGACGTACCAGTTGTAGGTCGTGCCCTCTTCGAGCTGAATTCCCTCCTTCGCGAAATCCACGACATGGATGCCGGCCTTGATCGGGCCCGGGAGGCGCTTCACCGCCAGCGGCTCTGCCGCGTTGTCCGCGATCACGGTGAACTCGATCGGCTTGGCAGTCGCCGCCGACAGGTACCAGGCGAGCGCGGGCTGCGCGCGCGTGGTGAGTCCGATGTGATCGGGGGCGAGCACCGCGATCCGCGGCGCGTCGGCATTCCCGCGCGTGCCGCCGCCCGTGCGCGCGCCGACTTCGCCGCGCGAAGGCGGTACGTAGACCGTCAGCGGTCCGCCCTTGGCGGGCGCCTTCTGCTGCGGGGACGCCGCCGGCTTCCCGCTCGCGTCGGTGCCGGACGCACCGGAAGGATGCGCGGACGGGCTCTTCTTCTGCTCGGCAGCGCCGGGTCCGGCAGCGGCCATCACTGCGAAAAGGATCGCGAGCGACGACCGCGGTGCGCGTTTGTGCTTCATGGCGAGATCCTCCTGTCGGTTCGGCTGGCGCTCCGCGTACACGCGATGGATCGCGATCGGCTCACCGCGCCCGCGCAGAATGTGTTCGCCGACCGATGCCGTCTCGAATCCGTCTCCGAGCTGGCGGTGCGTGGCGCCGCTGATCAGGATCCGGAACAGCGCGCCGCTCCCGTTCGCCGCCTCGGCCTCGAACTCCTCCTTCTGGAAGCTCTCGAGGCGCGCCGCGGTGTTCACGGTGTCGCCGACGGTCGTGTACTTCATGCGCTCATGGCTGCCGAGGCTGCCGACCACGACCTCGCCCGTGTGCAGACCGATGCGCATGCGCGCGGTCGGCAGGCCGCGGCGCTCCCAATCGCGGTCGAGCTGCTCGAGCGCGCGCCCCATCGCGAGTGCGCAGCGCACGCCGGCGCGGGCGTCGTGCTCCACTCGCGACCCTCCCTCGTGTCGAAGCGGCGCACCGAAGTTGGCCTTGATACCGTCGCCGGAGTAGTCGTCGACGAAGCCGCCGTGCTCCTCGATCACCTGGGTCATCGCGTCCATGTACTCGTTCACCCACTCCATCAGCTCGGCGGGGTCCATCTTCTCCGCGGCGCCCGTGTACCCCTTGAGGTCGGTGAGCATCGCGGTGATCACGAGCCGCTGAGAGCGCGGGCGGTTGCCGTCCATGAACTCGCTGCGCCGCTGCCAGAGCTCGTCCGCGACCGGCTTCGACACAAAGCGCCCGAACATGTCCATCACGGCCGCGCGCTCCGCGCGCGCGCGGCGCATCGCGTCGACGACGACGATGCCACCCGAGGCGAGCGAGGCCGCGAGCGGGCCCGCTGCGGGCACCCAGACGCCCGCGCCGAACAGCAGCGCGCTCGCGCCCAGCAGCAGTCCGATTGCGCCAAGCACTCCCACGCCGAGCGTCCACGGGCCCGCCGCCAGCGCGGCGATCCCCGCCACGCCGACGCTCCAGCCGAGCGTCCAGCCGATCGCGCCCGCTTTGCTCCAGAACCGCATCGGCCGCGCTGCGCCGTGCGCCCACCGCACGATCTGATCGGCCAGCTGCGCGTGCACCGCGATGCCCGGGATCGGCCTGCCGAGCAGCGAAGTCTGGAACGAGTCCTTCACGCTCGCGGCCGTGGTTCCGAGGATCGCGATCCGGTCGCGCAGCGCCTCGGCGGGAATCCGGCCCGCGAGCGCTTCGTCGAACGTGTACTCGGCGAAGCTGCGCTCCGCGCGGAGATCGAGCAGCACCTGATAGCCGCGCGCGTCGATGCCCGCATAACCCCCATCCGTGGCCTCGAGCGGGGGGAAGGTCGTGTGGCCGAGCCGCAGGTACTCGGCGTGCTCGGGGTCGGGCCCGAGCTCGATCCCCTCGGCGCGCAGATGGTGCAACGCGAGCTGGAGCGCGAGCCCGATGCTGGGCCGCGACCGTTCGTCCCAGAGAATCAGCAGACCGCGTCGCAGCACGCCGTCGGCGTCCGCGACGACGTCGTTGAAGGCGAGCGCACCGGGATCCACTGCGAACTCGGGAGCCGCGACGCCCGGGACGCCCGGCTCCGCGAGCTTCTCGACGAACACGAGGTCCGGGATGCGCGCCGCGAGCGCGGCCAGCGCCGCGCGGCCCGCGCGGTCGCCGACCGGCACGTCGCGGTATAGGTCGACCCCGATCGCGCTCGGGTGCGCGCGCGCGATCTGCTCGAGTGCGCGCGCGAGGACGGCGTCGGGCAGCGGGTGGCCATGGCGGTGGATCTCCTCTTCGCGGATGCGCACGAGCGTGATCGGCGGGCGTTCCGCGGCGGCGCCCGCGCGCACGGCGACCGCGGCGTCGTAGAGGCGGAGATCGGCCCACTCGAGCCACCCCGCGGCGCGCGCAGCGCACATCGCTCCGCCTACCGCGAGACCCACGCCGAGCACCGCGGCCCACCTCACGATCGCACCGTCACGAGGAGTAGGTCGCCCGGACACGGCCGCATCGTACATCCGCGGCGCCAACTCATTCAATTTTCTCGAATAATCGCGCGCCGAGGCCTCTGTCGCGTGCTGGCTGTAGGCGCTGGCTCCAGTCGCGCCGCAGCGCTACCGATGGAAAGTCGGGATGTTCGGGCTGGTGATGACGCTCATCGCCGTCGCGATTCCGATCGCGATCGCGGTCTCGATCGCGCGCCGCGTGGAGCGGGTGGCGAGGCGCCTCTCCGACCCCGCCCGCCTCCAGCGCGCGTTCGCGGAATCGGGGGCCGCCGCGCTGCGCCGCGCGGGCGCGGACCCCGAAGCAGTCGCGAAGCTCGAGGTGGTGGGCATGGGCGCGGTGGGCGACCACGGCGCGACCGATCTGCGCGCCGCGTTGGAGGAGGCGCGCGCAGCGATGACGGCTCCGGCCGTGAAGCTGCGGCGGACCGCGTTGCAAGATCCGCCGCGGCCACCCCGCACGCCCCGCGAGCCAAGGCCGGTGCGCCCGCGGCGACAAGCGCCCGTGCAACAGCCGATCGGCCTCGACACGGGGGATCGGTTCCGGCTCTCCGAGCCGCCCGACATGGGGGAGCAGCACGGGCCCTTCAACGCCAACTGGCTCGCGCTCGCGGTGGCGATCGGCGCGGTGGCCTATTACCTGATGAACTAGTCAGATCCGCTCGAGCGCCTGCGCCAGGTCCGCGATCAGGTCGTCCGCGTCCTCGATGCCGACCGAGAGCCGCACGAGCGAGTCGCGGATCCCGAGCGCGGCGCGCTCCTGGGGCGTGCGGTCCCAGAACGACATCAGCGCGGGCACCTCGATCAGGCTCTCCACGCCGCCGAGGCTCGGCGCGATGTACGGGATCCGGCAGGCATCGGTGAAGCGGAACGCGCCCTCGATCTCCGCGTCGAGCTCGAACGTCACGACGCCGCCGAAGCCGCGCATCGTGCGAACTGCGGTGCGGTGGTCGGGGTGGCTCGCGAGCCCGGGATACCAGACCTGGCGCACGCGCGGGTGCGCCTCGAGCCAGGTCGCCACGCGCATGCCGTTCGCATTGTGGCGCTCCATCCGCACCGCGAGCGTCTTGAGGCCGCGCAGCAGGAGATAGGCCGCGTGCGCGTCGATCACGCCGCCGAGCACGCCGATCGCCTCGCGCACGGGCGCCATGCGCTCTGCCGTGCCGAGCACGACCCCGCCGAGCAGGTCGTTGTGGCCGCCGAGATATTTAGTCGCGCTGTGGATCACGTAGTCGGCGCCGTCTGCGAGCGCGCGGTGGTTCACGGGCGTGGCGAACGTCGAGTCGATCACCACTTCGACGCCGCGCTGGTGGCATACGCGCGCGGCCTCGGCCACGTCGATCACGCGCAGGTACGGGTTGGTCGGCGACTCGGTGAAAAAGAGGCGCGTCGTGGGCCGGATCGCCTCGGCGAGCCGCTTGGTGTCGCTCGGTTCGATCACGGTGGTCTCGACGTCGAGCTTCACGAGGTACTGCTCGATGAACTGGCGCGTGCGCCGGTAGCAGTCGCTCGTCACGATCAGGTGCCCGCCGCGCGGGAGCAGCGCGAGGAACAGCGTGGTGGCCGCGCACATGCCCGACGCGGTCAGCGCGGCGGCTTCCGCCCCCTCGAGTTCGCAGAGCTTGCGTTCCACGGCGCGCCAGGTCGGGTTGCCGTAGCGCCCGTACTCGTCGCGCTTCGCGCGGCCCTCCTGATAGGCCGCGAGCGTCTCGGAATCGGGAAACCAGAACGTGGACGTCTGGTAGATCGGCGTGGTGACCGCGTCGGTGGTCTGGTGAAACCGCTCGCCGCCATGCACGGCGCGCGTCGAGTCGCCCGGAAGATCGGGGCGCTTGCTCATGCTGTTCCCGCCCTGTGTTCCCGCTTGCGCGGGGTGGTGCTTAGCAGCGCGGGTGCGGGCCCCGAGGCCGGGTCGCGGGTCTGCAAGCACCGGAAATCACCCGGTTCTTCGAGCCGGACCGCACCAGGCTACGCGGGCGCGGGCCGGGAGTCAACGGGCGGTTGAGACGCGGTTCCGGTACAGGGAGGCGTCCACGGCGGCCCGCATCGCGGCCTCGTCGAGCTTCCCGCCCAGGAACTCGTTCACGGCGCGGCTCGCGGCGGCCGGGTCGGCGATCGCCTCCCGGTAGCGGATCTCGATCAACGCGAAGTTCGGGCGCGTGCGGCACAGCACGCGCACGCGCGCGATGTCGTTGCGGAACGCCTCCCTCATCGCGGCGGCGTCGGCCTCCGTGTCGGCGCTCTCGAGCCGGTCGATCATCTTCTGCTGGCTCGCGATCACCTCGTCGAGGTCGCGGCGCATGAACAGCACGCGGTAGTCGTTCTCGTCCGGCAGATCCTTGATCAGGAACGAGATCACCTTCACCGCCTTGCCGCGCGCGGCGCGCAGGTAGGACTTGTCCATCTCCTTCTCGAGGTTCTTGATCCGCTCGAGCTCGAAATAACCCTTCGGGTTGTCGATGTCGGCCGCGCGCTCGCCGTCGGAGAGGATCGGCAGGCCACCGGCCTCGAGCATGCGCATCATCATCGAGGTGCCCGAGCGCGGCAGGCCGCTCACCACCACGATCGGCTCGCCGCGGCTTCCGCGCGTGAGCCGGCGCCGCAGCGCGCCGAGCACGTCGGCGCCTACAGCGTCACGCCGAACACGCCCTTGACGGCGAATCCGGCGACGAGCGAGAAGCCGAACGTCCAGAGCACGATGCCGAGCTCCCCGGCCGGCAGCGGGCCGAGCGCGTGCGGATGGACGCCGAGCTCCATCGCCGTCACGGGGCCGTGCGCGGGCAGCGCGGGCTCGCCCGGGTAGAGGATCGCCTCGAGGCCGCGCAGCCGGCGAAGCGGCACCTTGCGCGCGGAGCCGCCGACCGCCCAGCTCTTCTCGTACACCTCCCCGCCCAGCGACATCCGCAGCACGTAGTCGCCCGCCTGATCGGCGCGCAGCCGCCAGAACACCTGGTGGTCCGCCGTGGCGACCGGGCCCGCCTCGAGCGCGACGCCCGGCGGCAGCTCGAGCACGGCGTCGGGCGCCTTCACAGCGGCTTCGGGATCGAGCTGCACGTGCAGGATCTCCACGGAGCCCGGCGGCGCCGGATCGTAGGCGTAGTTCGCGACGAGCTGCGCGAGGATCACCACGAACGGCCCGAACATGATCACCATCGGCAGCATGTGGTTGCCGAGGTAGACGAAGTTCTTCACCACGATCATCCCGGTCGAGCGCAGCACCTGGAGGATGTCGTGGCTGAACAGCCGGATCTCGAGCAGCCGCATGCTGATCTGGCTCTTCACGCGCGCGAGCGACTTCTGGTTCGAGACCGCCTTGTACACCGCCATCGCGAGCACGCCCATCAGCGCGGGCCACACCACCAGGTCGAATGCGGGGTGCGCGTGCCCGAAAGGCGCGAGCAGCGGGTCGAACAATCCGTTCGCGATCCGGTTGAACGTCTGCATCCGAGGGGGAGCAGGCTATCAGACCTTCTTGAGCGCGGTGCTCTTCGCCTCGATCACGGCCAGGAGCTGATCCCAGGACTTCGCGAACGCCGCCGCCCCCTCCTGCTGGAGCCGTGCCGCGAGCGCTTCGACGTCGATCCCGTCGCGCGCGAACTCGGCCAGCACCGCTTCGCTGTCGCCGCCGTCCGCGGGCAGGAGCGGCCCGATCTCGGTCTCCCCGGCCAGCGCCAGCAGCGTCGCTTCGGGTATCGTGGTCACGGTGAACGGCGCCGTGAGCGAGCGGATGTACAGCACTTCGGAGGCCTTGGGATCCTTCACTCCCGTGCTCGCCCAGAGCAGGCGCTGCGGCCGGCCCCCCAGGTTGTAGATGCGCTGCCAGCGCGGCGTGCCGAGCAGACTGCGATAGGCCTGGTAGGTCTGCTTGGCGATCGCGATCCCGAGCTGGTTGCGCGGCGCCGAGGGCACGTCGCGCGCGGCGGCGGCGTCCCACCGGGAGACGAACAGCGACGCGACGGAAGCGACCTCGGGGCGCAGGCCGGCGTCGATGCGGCGCTCGATGCCGCGGATGAATGCATCGGCCGCGGCCAGATAGTGGGCGCACGAGAACAGCAGCGTGACGTTGATCGGAACGCCCGCGAAGATCGCCTCTTCGATTGCGGGGATGCCCTGCGCGGTGCCGGGAATCTTGATGAACACGTTCGGGCGCCCCGCGCGCGCGTAGAGGCGCTTGGCTTCCGCGATCGTGGTCTCCGTGTCATAGGCGAGCAGCGGCGACACTTCGAGCGACACCCAGCCGTCGACGCCGTCGGTGCGATCCCAGGTCGGCCGGAACAGATCGGCGGCGCGGGTCAGGTCGTCGAGCGCGAGCTCGAAGAACAGCTCCTCGCCCGTCTTCCCGCCCTCGTGTTTGGCGCGGATCGCCGCGTCGTACGACGCGCTCTTCTCGATCGCGTGCTCGAAGATCGTCGGGTTCGAGGTGAGGCCGGTGACGGAGAGCTCGTCGATGTAGCGCTTGAGCGTGCCGAGATCGAGCAGGTCGCGCGTGATGTTGTCGAGCCAGAGGCTCTGGCCCAGGTCGTGGAGTTTCTGTGTCGCCCTCACGGCGTCCTCCCTCGGAGCGCTTCGCTCACGATCTCGCGCGCGGAGCTGACGATCGCGTCGAGATGCGCGGCATCGCGGAAGCTCTCGGCGTAGATCTTGTAGATGTCCTCGGTGCCCGACGGCCGCGCCGCGAACCAGCCGCTCCTCGCAATGACTTTGAGCCCGCCGATCGGCGCGCCGTTCCCGGGTGCAGTCGTGAGCTTGGCCGTGATCGGATCTCCCGCGAGCTGCGACGCCACCACGTCGGCCGGCGACAGCGCGGCGAGCCGAGCCTTCTGCTCGGGGGTCGCAGCCGCGTCGATGCGCGTGTAGAGCGGTTCACCGAACTTCGCGGCGAGCTCTCGGTAGTGCTCGCCCGGCTCGCGGCCCGTGAGCGCGGTGATCTCGGCGGCGAGCAGGTCCATGATCAGGCCGTCCTTGTCGGTGGTCCACACGGTTCCGTCGCGGCGCAGGAAGCTCGCGCCGGCGCTCTCCTCGCCGCCGAAGCAACACGAGCCCTCGAACAAGCCGGGTACGAACCACTTGAAGCCCACGGGCACCTCGAGCAGGCGACGTCCGAGATCGCTGACCACGCGGTCGATCATGCTGCTCGAGACCAGCGTCTTGCCGACCGCGGCGCTCTCCGGCCACTGCGGCCGATGGGTGAGTAGGAATCGGATCGCGACGGAGAGATAGAGGTTCGGGTTGAGGAGCCCCTCCGACGGCGTGACGATCCCGTGTCGATCCGAATCGGGATCGTTCGCGAACGCCACGCGGTAGCGATCCTTGAGTGCGACGAGCCGCGCCATCGCGTAGGGGCTCGAGCAGTCCATGCGGATCTGGCCGTCGTGATCCACGGTCATGAACGAGAAGGTGGGATCCACTTTCGGGTTCACGATCTCGATGTCGAGGTCGTAGACGGAGTTGATCGGCTCCCAGTAGTGCACGGCGGCGCCGCCGAGCGGGTCCACTGCCAGCGCGAGCCCGGCCGCGCGGATCGCCTCCATGTCGACCGCGTTCTGCAGGTCGTGCACGTAGGGCAAGACCAGATCTTCAGCGTGGGTGGTGTCCGCGCGCAGCGCGGCGTCGGCGGGGATCCGCTTCACGCCGGCGTTGCCGCGCCGCAGCAGGTCGTTGGCGCGGTCCTGCACCCAGCGGGTCACGTCGGTGTCGGCGGGACCGCCGTGCGGCGGGTTGTACTTGAAGCCTCCATCCGCGGGCGGGTTGTGGGAGGGCGTCACGACGATCCCGTCGGCCAGGTGGTCGGTGCGACCGCGGTTGTATGCGAGGATGGCGCGCGAGATCGCGGGTGTGGGTGTGAAGTCGTCGCCGCGCTGGATCACGGTCTCCACGGAGTTCGCCGCGAGCACCTCGAGCGCCGTGCTCTGCGCGGGGCCCGACAACGCGTGGGTGTCCTTGCCCAGGTAGAGCGGACCATCGATGCGCTGTGCGCGGCGGTAGTCGCAGATCGCCTGGGTCACGGCCAGGATGTGGGCCTCGGTGAACGAGCCCCGCAGCGAGGATCCGCGATGGCCGCTCGTGCCGAAGCTGACGCGCTGCGCGGGGTCGTCCATGTCCGGCTGGCGCGCGTAGTAGTCGCGCTCGAGCCGGGCCAGATCGACCAGCATCTCCTTCGTCGCGGGCTTGCCAGCGAAGGGAGAGATCGCCACGGTTACGGCCTCCGCTCGCCGGCGAGCGCGCGGTCAGATGTTGTCGGCTTCGGTCGAGCTGCCACGGCCAGTTCCGGTCGCGGTGCCCCCCCAGCGCCATTCGGTGATCTCGGGCATGTCCTCACCGTGTTCCTCGATGTACTGCTTGTGGTCGATCAGCTTGTCGCGGATCGCCTGTTTGAAGTAGGCCGCTCGCGCGCCGAGCTGGGGCACGCGGTCGATCACGTCGTCGACGAGGTGGAAGCGGTCGAGGTCGTTCAGCACCACCATGTCGAACGGCGTCGTCGTGGTTCCCTCCTCCTTGTAACCGCGCACGTGCAGGTTCCCGTGGTTGTTGCGGCGGTAGGTCATCCGGTGGATCAGCCACGGATAGCCGTGGAATGCGAAGATGATCGGCTTGTCGCGCGTGAACAGGACGTCGAAGTCGTAGTCGCTGAGCCCGTGCGGATGTTCGTTCGGAGGCTGCAGCCTCATCAGGTCCACGACGTTCACGACGCGGACCTTGAGCTCCGGCACGTGGCTGCGCAGCAGCTGCACGGCCGCGAGCGTCTCCAGCGTGGGAACGTCGCCGCAGCACGCCATCACGACGTCGGGCTCGCAGTCGCGATCGTTGCTGGCCCAGTCCCAGATCCCGATCCCCGCGGTGCAATGCTTGATCGCCTGGTCCATCGAGAGCCACTGCGGCGACGGCTGCTTGCCCGCGACGATCACGTTCACGCAGTTGCGGCTCTTCAGGCACTGCTCCGTGACGTAGAGCAGCGTATTGGCGTCCGGCGGGAGGTAGACGCGGATCACCTCGGCCTTCTTGTTCACCACGTGATCGATGAAGCCGGGGTCCTGGTGGCTGAAGCCGTTGTGGTCCTGCCGCCAGACGTGCGAGGACAGCAGGTAGTTCAGCGAGGCGATCGGCCGCCGCCAGGGGATCTCGTGACAGACCTTGAGCCACTTCGCGTGCTGATTGAACATCGAGTCGATGATGTGGATGAACGCCTCGTAGCAGCTGAAGAACCCGTGCCGGCCGGTCAGCAGGTATCCCTCGAGCCATCCCTGGCACTGGTGCTCCGACAGCACCTCCATCACGCGCCCGTCGGGCGAGAGGTGGTCGTCTTCGGGCAGGATCTGGGCGACATAGCAGCGATTCGTCACATCGAGTACGTCCTGCCATCGGTTGGAGTTGTTCTCGTCCGGGCTGAACAGGCGGAAGTTCTGTCGATCGAGGTTCAGCCGCATCACGTCGCGCAGGTACTTCCCCTGCTGGCGCGTCGACTCGGCCGTCACCGCGCCGGGCCGGTCGACGTCGATCCGGTAGTCCCGGTAGTCGGGGAGCCGCAGATCCTTGAGCAGCAGGCCGCCGTTGGCGTGCGGGTTGGCACTCATCCGGCGCTCGCCCTTCGGCGCGAGCTCGGCGAGCTCAGCCACGAGCTTTCCCGATGCGTCGAACAGCTCCTCGGGCCGATAGCTGCGCAGCCACTGCTCCAGCACTGCGATGTGCTCGGGCCGGTCCATCTCGCTCATCGGAACCTGATGGCTGCGCCAGTAGCCCTCGCAGAGCTTGGCGTCGATCTCGCGCGGGCAGGTCCAGCCCTTCGGCGTGCGCAGCACGATCATCGGCCAGGCCGGGCGCTTCACGACGTCGCGCTCGCGCGCATCGCGCTGGATCTGCTGGATCTCGGCGACGACCCGGTCGAGCGTCGCCGCCATCTCCTCGTGCATCGCGCCGGGCTCGTCGCCCTCGACGAAGTGGGGCTTGTAGCCGTTGCCCTCGAAGAACTTCGCGAGCTCCTCCTTCGGGATGCGCGCCAAGAAGCACGGGTTGGCGATCTTGTAGCCGTTCAGGTGCAGGATCGGCAGCACGCAGCCGTCGCGCGCCGGGTTCAGGAACTTGTTGCCGTGCCAGCCCGTCGCGAGCGGACCGGTCTCCGCCTCGCCGTCGCCGACCACACATGCGACGATCAGGTCGGGGTTGTCGAACGCCGCGCCGTAGGCGTGCGACAGCGCATAACCGAGCTCGCCGCCCTCGTGGATGGATCCGGGCGTCTCGGGCGCCACGTGGCTCGGAATGCCGCCGGGGAAGCTGAACTGCTTGAACAGCCTCTTCAACCCGTCCTCGTCGTGTCCGATGTTCGGATAGACCTCGCTGTAGGTCCCTTCGAGATAGGCGTGCGCCACGAGCGAGGGACCGCCGTGACCGGGACCGATCACGTAGATCATGTTCAGGTCGTGATTGCGGATCACGCGGTTCAGGTGCACGTAGAGGAAGTTGAGGCCGGGCGACGTGCCCCAGTGGCCGAGCAGGCGCGGCTTGATGTGCTCGCGCGCGAGCGGCTTGCGCAGCAGCGGGTTGTCGAGCAGGTAGATCTGGCCCACCGAGAGATAGTTCGAGGCGCGCCAGAGCGCGTGGAGCCTCTGCTTTTCCGGATCCGAGAGTGTGGCCGGGGTCTTGGTGCCGGGTTGGGTCGTCGCCATGGCTCGCTCTCCTCTCGAGACGCTGGTCAGAACATCAGTCGAACACTTGCCGGGCCTCCGCGCAACGTCGCGCTGGCGCCGTCGAAGCGCACCACTCCGTCACCCGCGACACGGGCGAGCGGACGCGCGAGCGGCGGGCGCACGACGATGCCGCCGGGCGGCTCGCGCAGGCCCGGTGCGAGGTCGAGCCGCAGCCCACTCGCGCCGTCGCGCCGCAGGCGGTATCCGAGCGGGCCCCACCAGGTCGGCAGGCCCTCGACCGCGACGCCTTCACCGCCCAGCCACGCGTCCGACACACCCGCGGCCAGCACGAGCGCGCCGTCGTCCGGGGATTCGTACGCGAGCATCCCGAGCACCGCGAGCACGTACTCGGCGCCGATCCACGTGTGGGGCACGTCGCCGAGGTGCCCCGGACTGCGCGGGTCGCGCCACGAGATCTCCGGCCACTGGTTCCAGACCCGCGGGCGGCGATCGGAGAGGAAGAAGTCGAGCAGCTCGTGCGCCTCTTCGCGCCGGCCGAGGCGGACGAGCGCGCCGACGATCCGGATCTCGTAGGCGGTGTAGTTGTTCCAGTCGATCTCGCCGTCCCGGCGGCGCCGGAAGCCCGCGAGGTATTCGTCGTAGCTGTAGCGGAGCGCGGGCTCCGGCAGTCGGCGCGCGGCATCGGTCGTCACGAGCGCGGTGGCGGTTGCTGCCGGATCGAAGTCCGCCCACTCGACCGAGCCCGGTATGTACCGGAGATTGCGATCGGCAATCGTGGTCTCGATCGACGCGTACAGGCATTCGCCGAGCGCGTCGCGCACGGCGTTCAGGCGTTTCGCCTCCGCTTCGTCGCCGAGCGCCTGCGCGAGGTCGGCCGCGTCGCCGAGTCCGCGCAGTGCCCAGAAGTCGTCCCAGTAGGCGTGAACGGGGTGGGCGAGGTAGCCCTCGTGGCTCGCCGACTCCGGCAGGAGGCCGTAGCACGCGCGCCGCTCGCCCGTGCGGAATTCGGCGCCGAGACGCTGCCCGCGCAGCTGCTCCAGATATCGCGTCGCGGCGAGCACGTTCGGCCAGAGCTCCGCCGCGAGCCCGGAATCGCCCGTCATGCGCCAGTACTCGGCCACCGTGAACGCGAGCTGGCCGTGGCTGTCGTGCTCGGGCAGCCAGTCGGCGCCGTTGCGATCCACCGCGCACGGCACGTCGCCGTCGGCGTCCTGGTAGGGCGCGTACCAGCGGATGAAGTCCCGCACGGCGGTGGAGAATCCCATCCGCAGCAGCGCCGCCGACATCGTCGCGCCGTCGCGGATCCACGATCGCGTGTAGCGCCGGGGACCCGGGTGCAGCGCGGGGCCGTCGCGGTTCACCACGATGTGCGCCGCCGCGGTGCGCAGCGCGTCCAGGCATTCGGCGCCGCCGCCGAGCCGGATCGACACCGCTCCGAGCTCCTCGCTCCAGGCGCGCGCGGTCGCCTCGAGCGAGATCGCGCGCGCGGATCGACCCAGCGCCGCGCAGTCGTCCGCGTCCGGCGCGCGCTCGCCGAATGGCACCGCGATCTCCACTTCGCGCGCGCCGCCGGCGCCCAGCTCGAGGTCCCAGCACAGCGCACCCGAGGCGTGCGCGAAATCGTCGTGTACGTCCGTATTCGGCGGCAGCTCGCCGCGTACGAGGTGGCGCGTCACTTCGCCCTGCTCGAACGCGGCGGCGCCGAATCCGCTCGGGGCGTCGAGTGGGAGCACGATCTTGCGCCCGTTCACGGCGACGGCACCGCCGTCCCAGGCGAGATCGGAGATCGGGCTCGTGCCGCCCATGCCCTGGAACGACTGCCACGGCGGGGTCACCTGGAACGGGCGCAGCGCCGCGAACAGCCGCACGCGTTTCGGCGCCGCGCCGCGGTTCTCGACGCGGTAGCGGATCCGCGCGCACGCTTCCGCGCCGTCGGTCGCGAACGCGGTCGCCTCGAGTGCCAGGTCGCGCCAGCGCCAGTGCGAAGACGGGATCGGAAGGCAGGACTCCGCGAGCGACTGCGAGACCTCCGCGTCCGCCCAGGTACCGAGCTCGCCGTCGGCGAACAGGAATGGCTCGAGCGAGAAGCTGGCGCGGTCGGGCTCGAGCATCCCCTCCTCGTTCAGGATCGCCGTCGTCGTTCCCCCGTCGACACCCACCGGTGTCCAGTAGGTCTGCGTGCGGTGGAGCCAGCGCGGGTGCAGCCCGCGGCGCTCGCGTTCGGCCACGGCGTGGAAGAAATCGTGCAGGGAGCGCGAGAACTCGAAGGGTTCGACGCGCAGCGCGGCCACCGCGAAGCCGCTGGGTCCGGCGGGCTCGCGCAACCAGAGCCGCAAGTGCCGCGAGCGCCCTCCGCCCGGCAGATACACGTAGTGGCGCGGACCCTCCGCCTGGCGCGCCGACCACAGCGTGCGCCACGAATCGCCGTCGTCGCTCGCCTGCACCTCGAATGCGCGCGGCTCGCCGCCGGGCGCCCAGTCGATCGTGAGGCCGCCGTACTCGTACTCGGCGCCGAAATCGAGCGAGAGCCACTGCGGCAGCGCCGCGCCGGGCGCGCTCTGCCAGCAGTTCGCTGCCGAGCCGTGGAGTACGTGCTCCGCGGAATGACCCGCTGCTGCGCTCGACGCGCGCGCGCGCGGCGGCTCGCGCAGCGAGAGGTCTTCGAGGCGCAGATCCTCGATCCACACCGTGCCGGAGCCACCGGGCCCGGCTGCGATCGCGATCTCGATCGCCGCGAGGTCGCGCAGCGGTCCGCCTCCGGCCGGTCCCCACGCGAACGCGACCTCGCTGCTGCGGATGCGCAGCGGCTGCCAATCCGCCGGCAGCTCGAACGCGTCCCGGTGCCACCACCAGACGTTGCGGTTGGTGGGATCGACGAGCTTGATCTCGAGCTTGTTCGCGGGCGCCGCGCCGCGAATTCGCATCGCGAGCGCCCACACCTCCGGCATAGCGCGCGCGATCGCGCGGCGCGCCACGACGAAGCCGCCGCTGCCCTTGAAATCGAAATCGAGCCGCAGCGCGTGGCCCGGTCCGGTCTCCTCCTGCGCGAGGAGGAGCTCCGCGCGGCCCGATGCGATCGCGCTCCAAGCCGAGGCGTCGCGGAAGTCGTCGAGCAGCTCGCTCTGCATCGCTCAGCCGAGTTCGACGAGGAGCGTGTTCGCGCCGCTGCGCAAGCGCTCGCGCAGCGCGTCGATCGCGACGCGCGCACCGCCCTCGCGGTACGGGTTCTTCGCGCGCTCGAACGCGAGCACCTCCCCGTTGAGGCGCAGCGCCTGCGGACCGAAGCCGCGCGCACCGACGCGGTAGCGCAGCTCGACGGGCGAGCCGGCGATCTGCGCGCTCGCGCAGAGTCCGTCGAGCGAGCGCGGCAGCACCGGATCGACCGTGAGATCCGCATGGCGCAGCCGGAGGCCGAGCAGGTGCTCCCGCACGAGGCGCACGCCGATGCCGGCGCCGCTCGAGTACACGCGCCAGCCGCCCTCCACGGCGACGGCGCCCGTCTTCACCTCCACATAGCGCGCGGCGGCCTGGTAGCGGTCCGGGAACGCGGCGTCGGAGCTCGACGTGTAGCAGTTCACCTGGCGCAGCCGCGCGTTCGGCACGACGGCGCGCAGACCGACCGGGTTCGCCTGCCGCAGCGCGAGCCAGAACGCCTCGGCCTCTCCGAGGAACGCCATCGCCTCCGCATAGCGGAGGTGGGCGTGCGTGTACATGAGGCCGATCTCTCGGCCGAAGAAGGTGCCGGTCTCGGCGCGCTGGAACTGCCGCTGGACGCCGCCGCGGTAGGGCAGCGGCCGGTCGAACAGGCGCGCGCCGTCGGCCGCGAGCAGATGGCGGCGGATCACGTCGACGTGGCGCTGCGCCTGCTCGCGCGTGAGCAGGCCCGCGAGGATCGCGTGCACCATCGGCAGCAGGCTGTAGCCGACGCCCGTCTCGCGGTCGCGCGGGTGCAGCCAGTGCTCGAGCTGACCGTCGCCTCGGAAGTGTGCGAGACCCGCGATGACGCCGTCCGCGACGAGCAGGCGGTGGAAGTCGTCGCGGATGCCCGGCAGCTGCGCGTCGAGCTCGTCCGCGAGCGCAGGCCGGCCCGCGGTGCGCAGCGCCTCGGCCAGGGTCGCGAGGGTCTGATGGTGCAGCGTGACCGTCCACGCGCTGCACAGCCGTTCCGCGAGCGCGGGGTCGGCCGGCTGGAGCGAGTCGTTCCAATCGCCGTGGCCGTAGGCGGCGAGCCGGGTGCCCGGGATCACGCGCCGCGCGATCAGCGCGAGTGCGCGCTGCGCGTGCACGAGTATGGTCGCGCGTTCCGCGCGCGCGTCGCCCTCGGGATGGAAGAACACCGCGTTCTCGTCGAGCAGGCCCGCGTCGCCCGACGCGAGCAGATACTGCGCGAGCGCGAAGAGCGGCCAGAACACGATGTCGCCGTGCGACTCGCCGGGCCGGATCCCGCGCTCGCGGTCGAAGAACATGAACCACTGCGGCCAGTCGCCGTCCGGGTTCTGGGTGCGGAACACGCGCAGCAGCAGATCGCGCACGGGTGCGGCGCGGCCGAGCCCGAGCAGGAGCTCGACGGGTCCCTGACAGACGTCGCGCGTTCCCCAGCCGCCGCCCGAGTACTGGTCGAGCCCGCGCGGAGCGAGGTAGTGGATCATCGCGTCGTGCGCGAACCACGGCAGGACCTCGGCGATCGGCGCCACCGCGTGCTGCGCGGGTGCGTCGCCGCGGCGCAGATCGAGCGATCCCGTCAGGTCCGACCAGAAGCGGTCGGCGGCCGCCGCGTCGTCGCGGGCCTGCGCGCCCGCATCGCGCGGGGGGTCCAGCGGAGCTTCCGCGGTCAGCGAACCCGTGATGCGGAGTGCCAGCGACCTCGTCGCGGGAGCCACGAGCACGAGGAACGGAAGTCCGCGCGAGCGGCCGTCCTCGAACAGCAGCTCGTCGCCGCCGATCCGCTCGAACGCCGTGCCGGGCGCCGGGTCGAAGCGGAAGCCGCCGTCGGGGAAGCGGCGACCGAGATCGGTGTCGGGGAGCACCGACACCGCGACCCCCTGCGCGTCGCTCGCCGTGCGCGCCGGGACCGCGTCCGCACCGTCGTCGCCGTTCACCGCGAGGTGGTTCGAGATCAGGAACGCGCGCGGCGGCCCGTCGAGCACGTCGACGGCCAGCCAGAGCTCGTGGCGGGAGGTTGCGGCCCAGCTCCTCACCTGGACGAGGCCGCCGTCGTATCGATAGAGCCAGCGCGCGCCGGCGGGCGACATCTCGAACGCCGAGGGAGCGTCGAGCAGGTGATAGGCGCCGTCGAGCTCGACGAAGATGCGCTGGCCGTGAGAGCGGAACAGACCTAGGTAGCCGTGCACGGTCGACAACAGCCGGTTGATGCTGACGTGGCCCTGCGTGACCATCGAATGAAAGACGCCGTTCATCCACACCGTCGAGGTGAGCGAGGCCTCGTCCGGCGTCAGCGCAAAGCCGGTGCGGACGATCTGGCCGTGGCTGCGCAGACTCGCGCGCTCCTTCGCCGGCAATACGACGTGCGCAGCGGCGCCGTGGAAGAACGACAGCAGGCGATTCCCGTCGTGCTCGGCCTCGCGGCGCTCCGCGCCGAGGCGCGCCTCGAGCTCGCGGGGATCGAGGTCGCGCACCGCGAGCGGCGCGCGCGTGGAGAAGAGCGTCGCGGCGGGCTCGCGCGCGGACCCGGAGGCGCGCAGCGGGGCGGGCGGCTTGGCTTCCGGCAGTGCGAGCGCGCGCTCGACGAACGCGAGGTCGCGCTCCGAGCTCGCGTCGGGGTGGTCGAGCTCGAGCCAACCGAAGAACCCGCGCGCGGCGTGTGAGCCGGGTGCCAGCGGCAGCGGCTCGTCCTGGATCACGGCCAGCGAGTGCTCGTGCTGACATCGCTCGCTCGGCAGGCGGTCCGTCTCGAGCGCGGCGGGCGAGCCCGTCGCGCGCGCGGCGACGCCGTAGAACGAGAGGGCGTCGGTGGCGAAGTGCGCGCCGCGCCCGAGCGAGCCGATCACGGCCCACGGGTGGCGGCCTCCGATCGAGAGGTTCTGTCGCACCGCGAGCACGGCGCCGTGCGACGCGTGCGCGAGCGGAGTGTGATCGACGTATTGACTCGCGTAGTACTCGTTCAGCCGGACGGTGCCGTAGTCGGCGAGCGCGAGATCCTGGGCGTGGACGAGGTCGAGCGCCAGCGCCGACGCGCCGACGTTCTCGAGCTCGACGTGCCAGAACCAGGCCGGTGCGGTCTCGGCGAGGCGCAGCGATACGCAGAACCGCACGCCGGACCATTCTCCGCGCACCTCGAGCCCGGCGTCGTCGAGGCGGATCGCGCCCGGGCTGCGCGGGCCCAGGAGCGGCGTCCACGCGATGCGGTCCGCGCGGCGCCGCAAGAAGAGATTCGCGGGTCCGCCTTCGAGCTCGTTGCCGAGGAACGCATTCACGATCACGTCGCGGCAGTCGATGCGCCGCAGCGACGCATTCGCGTTCAGCTGAACCGTTAGGCCAGACGGGCTCGCGATGCGAACCGCGCCGGGGGGAGCCGAGCTCATCGCGATCAGTCTGGCACGCCTCCGCGTCGGGCGCGATGCTGCGGGCCCGAAGGAGCTCCGCATGGCTACCGCTCGAAAGCCGACCCTGCGAGGTCGCCGCCTCATCCGCGCCCTGTGGCAGATCACCCGGGTCTACTGGACCTCGCCCGATGCGAGGTGGGGCGCGCTCCTGCTGGCTGGCGCCGTCGCGCTCGAGTTCGGCGTCGTGGAGGTCACGCTCTACGTCTCCGAGGCGCAGCGCCGAACCGTCGAAGTGCTCGAGACCCGCGACGCGGGGGACTTCGTGCTGGTCGCCGGATCGTTCGTCGCCCTTTCGCTGTTCCTCGTGTTCGTCTCCGCGCTGCGGATCTATCTGCGCCAGCTGCTCGAGATCCGCTGGCGACGCGGCCTCACGGGCCACTACCTCGAGCGCTGGATCGCGGGGGAGGCCTACGGGCTGGCCCAGCTCCACGGCAGCGAGATCGACAATCCCGATCAGCGCATCGCCGAGGACATCCGCGACTTCGTCGCGAGCGCGCTCGGCCTCTCGCTCTCCCTGCTCGCCTCGATCGCGACGCTGATCTCGTTCGGCGGTCTGCTCTGGAGCCTGTCGAGCGGCTGGGTGATTCCCGTCGGAGGCGGCGCGCAGCAGCAGGTGCCGGGCCTGCTGCTCTGGGTCGCGATCGCGTTCTCGATCGTCTCGATGTGGCTCACGCACCTGATGGGCCGCCGGCTCGTCCCGATCAACTACGATCGGTTCCGCTTCGAGGCGGACTTCCGCTACGGGCTGGTGCGCTTCCGCGACCACGTCGACCAGGTGATGCTGATCCGCGGGGAGGCCGTGGAGCGGCTCGGCGCCGTGGGGCGCTTCCAGCACGTGATCGACGTGTTCCTGCAGCTGATCCGCGCCGAGCTGCAGCTCACCATACTGACCGGGACGCTCGGGCGCGTGAACAGCCTCGTGCCGGTGTTCGTGGCGGCGCCGTCCTACTTCAGCGGGCTCATCACGCTCGGCCTGATCGTGCAGACGCGCGTCGCCTACGACCAGGTATCCGGCGCGCTCTCGTGGTTCGTGAACGCGTACCGCGAAATCGCGCGCTGGCGCGCCAACATCGAGCGCCTCGCCGCGTTCAGCGGCGTGATCGACGCCACGGAGCGCGACCTCGCGCAGTCGCAGATCCAGGTCGCGACCGCGGAGCCCACGGCGATCCGGCTCGTCGATCTCCGGCTCGAGGCCCCGGACGGCCGGGTGCTGCTGGATCGCGCGAGCGCCGCAGCGCACGCCGGCGAGCGCGTGGCGGTGCTCGGAACTCCCGGCCGCGGCAAGACGACCTTGTTCCGCAGCGTCGCCGGCATCTGGCCGTTCGGCGCCGGCCGGATCGAGCGGCCGCCGCGCGAGCGGATGGTGATCGTGCCGCAGCGCTCCTATCTGCCGCTCGGAACCCTGCGCGCCGTGATCTCCTACCCGGCGCCCGAGGGCCGCTTCGACGATGCGCGGATCCGCGAAGTGCTCGAGCTGGTCGGGCTCGGACATCTCGCCGCGCGCCTCGACGCGACCGAGCCCTGGGAGCAGCAACTTTCGGTCCACGAGCAGCAGCTGATCGCGATCGCGCGCGCGCTGCTCCAGCAGCCGGATTGGCTGCTGCTCGACGAAGCGACCTCGGGCCTCGACGAGCCGACCGAGCGCCGGATCTACGATACGCTGCTCGAGCGCTTGCCGGGCACCGGCGTGATCGCCGCGGGGCTCCGGCCCCCGGCGATGGAGCTGATGTCGCGGCGTTGGACGCTCACGGAGCGGGACGGCGCCAGCGTGCTGCTCGCGGCCTGACATCGGAGATCGAACCCATGTCTACCCGGAACGAGCCGTTGACCGAGCTTCCGGCCTGGAAGGCGCTGGCGGCCCATCACCGCGCTCTGCGCGAGCGCCACCTGCGTCAGCTCTTCGCCGAGGATCCGCGGCGCGGCGAGCGCTTCGCGCTCGAATCTGTCGGGCTCTACCTCGACTACTCGAAGAATCGGATCACCGACGAGACGATCGCGCTGCTCGTGCAGCTCGCGCGCGAGACCGGACTCCGCGAGTCGATCGACGCGATGTTCCGCGGCGACCGGATCAACGCGACCGAGCGGCGCGCCGTGCTGCACGTCGCGCTGCGCGCGCCGCGAGGCGCCGTGATCACAGTCGACGGGAAGAACGTGGTGCCGGAAGTCCACGCCGTGCTCGACCGCATGGCCGACTTCGCCGACCGCGTGCGCAGCGGAGCATGGACCGGGCACACGGGAAGGCGGATCCGCAGCGTCGTCAACATCGGAATCGGCGGGTCCGACCTCGGGCCCGTCATGGCCTACGAGGCGCTGCGCAACTACGCGGACCGCGGACTGACGTTCCGCTTCGTGTCGAACATCGACGGCACCGATTTCGCCGAAGCGGTGCGCGATCTCGATCCGGCGGATACGCTGTTCATCGTCTCGTCGAAGACGTTCACGACGCTCGAGACGATGACCAATGCCGAGACGGCGCGCGCGTGGACGCTCGCCGGGCTCGGTGGAGACGAGTCGGCCGTATCCCATCACTTCGTCGCCGTCTCGACGAACGCGTCGGGTGTGGCGAAGTTCGGAATCGACCCGGCCAACATGTTCCCGTTCTGGGATTGGGTCGGCGGGCGCTATTCGATGGGCTCCGCGATCGGGCTCTCGACGATGATCGCGGTCGGCCCGCAGAGCTTTCGCGCGATGCTCGGCGGCTTCCACGCGATGGACGAGCACTTCCGCACCGCGCCGTTCGAGCGCAACCTGCCCGTTCTTCTGGGACTCCTGGGTGTCTGGTACGGGGACTTCTTCGGCGCGCAGTCGGTAGCGGTGCTGCCCTACGAGCAGTACCTGAAGCGATTCCCGGCATATCTCCAGCAGCTCGTGATGGAGAGCAACGGCAAGCACGTGGCTCTCGACGGAGCGCGCGTCGGCTACGACACGGCTCCGGTGTACTGGGGCGAGCCGGGCACCAACGGCCAGCACTCGTTCTACCAGATGCTCCACCAGGGCACCCGGCTCGTGCCCTGCGACTTCATCGCGTTCGCCCGGCCGCACCATCCGATCGGGAGACACCACGACCTCTTGCTCGCGAACGTGTTCGCCCAGACCGAAGCGCTCGCTTTCGGCAAGACGCGTGAGCAGGTCGCTGCCGAGGGCACCGAGGACTGGCTCGTGCCGCACCGCGTGTTCGAGGGCAATCGCCCGTCGAACACGATCCTCGCGGAGCGCCTGACTCCCGAAACGCTGGGCAAGCTCGTGGCGCTCTACGAGCACAGCGTGTTCACGCAGGGCGCGATCTGGAACATCGACTCGTTCGACCAATGGGGTGTCGAGCTCGGCAAGGTGCTCGCGCAGCGCATCGCGCCCGAGCTGGAGGAGGCGACCGAGCCCGAGCTGCGCCACGACAGCTCCACGAACGCGCTGATCCGCCGCTATCGCGCGCTGCGGCGCGGGACCGGGCGCGCCGAGTCGTGACCGCCCGCGCTCAGGAGATGTAGCCGAGCCCCTTGAGGCGCTGCCGGATGTCGTCGTCCGATCCCGCGTCCTCGAAGTGGAGCATCTCCTTCTCGAGCACGTGCGTGATGAACTCCTCGGTGGTCGCATAACCGGCCACATCGGCGATCTTGCGCACGCGGTCGTAGAGGTCGCGGTCGATCTTGACCTTCACGGTCTTGCCTCCGAGCATCGCAATCTCCTCAGTGGATCGGGTGGCCGATCATCCCGGGTGCCGGGCCGATCCCATAGTAGTCGAGCAGCGTGACGGTGAGGTCGGTGAGGTCGAACCCGCTGCCGGTCAGCTTGCGGTTCGTCAGCAGGATGCCGGGCACCACCTCGGGAGCCATCAGATGGTTGCCCGACCAGCGAGAGGTGTTGTCCTCGATCACGGCCTCGGTGATCTCGCCGAGCGTCGACTCGTCCGACGCGCCGTAGCCGCGGTCGTAGCCGACGATCAGGTCGGGGCCTTCCCCGCGGCGCTCGGGGCTGTAGACGTCCTCGGCGCGGTCGACGCGCACCACCGCGCGCCGGCCGCTCGCGGGATCGCGCAGCGCCGTGAGCTTCTCGCGCAGCTCCTGCGCGAGGTCGGGCGCGTCCGCGGGTTTCACGATCCCCTGACCCTCGCGCCCGGCGAGGTTCAGGTACAGCCCGTTGAAGCCGAGGCCGTAGGCGCGCGTGCGCGACCAGTCGACGTCGCCCGAGGCGATCTGGCCGGTGCGCTTGCCGTCCTTCAGCGCGAGGTACCCGTTGTCGCGCAGCCACGCGTTGAGGTGGATCTTGCGCGTGTAGGGCTGGAAGCCGTGGTCGCTCATCACCACGAGCATCGCGTCGGCGGGCAGCCGCTTGCGGATCTCGCCGAGCTCGCGGTCGACGTCGCGGTAGAAGCGCTCGATGTCGTGCGCGTGGCGCGGCGCGATAACGGGGTCGCGCGCGGGGTGCGGCGGCGCGTCGGGCCACTTGGGGTCGGCGTGCCGCCAGAGCATGTGGCACTGGAGGTCGATGTCGGAGAGGTACACGAACGTGGCGTTGCCGGGTTCGAAGCGGGACAGCGCGAGGTCGACCATGCGCCGCGTGTCCTGCTGCACGAGCGCCACCTGCGCGAGGTAGTCGTCGTCGCTGAACACGCCGTCCTTGAGCGCCTCCGTCTCCTCGGGCATTCCCTTCGTGTAGAAGAAGCCGAGGTTCTCGAACAGCTCGTCGAGGAACGCGTCGGGGCTCGTGAGCGGCACGGCCGGGCTCTGCGGCGAGATGTTCACGGGCGAGGCGTACACCTGGAAGCCGGGCGACAGCTCCTTGGCGAAGAAGCGCACCGCGCCCGCGACCGAGGCGAGGCCCATCGGCAGCGCGTCGTAGTCCACCGGGATCCAGTCGGACCACTCGCCCTGGCGCAGCATCGCGCGCTGTTCGCCGATCTCCACCACCGCGGCGGTGCGATCGGCGGCGAGGTGGATCGTCACGCCCTTGGCGAGATAGTCGTTGTCGCCGGGCAGCGCGCCCGGCTCGAGGTGGAACTGGTCCGGCGGCCCGCGCAGGATCGCGTTCACGGTGTCGGGCGCGCCGTCGAGATCGAGGTCCTGCACGCGCACGCGCTGGATGTCGCCCTTCGTCTTCTCCGGCACGGGCTGGTCGGTGTAGAGCGTGTAGGTGCCGTACCCGCCGCGCACGTCGACGGTGCCCATGCCGCCGAGCACGCGCGCCTTCGAGGGCGGTGTCGGGAAGTTGCCCGGGATCCGGTACACCTCGACGTGTACGCCGTGGTCCTCGAGCACGTCCCACCACGGGGTCCCGCCGCGGTTGTTGCGCGCCACGGGCGACGAGGTGGGGATCACGTAGCCGAACGCGTGCAGCGCATGGCCGGAGTCGGCGACGGCCGGGGTCGCGGACGAGATCGGCTTGTAGGTGGCCGGGTCGCGGTGGATGAAGTCGAAGATCCCGTGCCCGCCCGGATTCATTCCCGTGACGAAGCTCGACCACGCTACCGGGCTCTGCGGCGGCGTGGAGGTGCCGAGCGTCTGGAACGTGCCCTCGTCGCGCAGCCGCGCGAAGTTCGGCATCTCGCCGCCCGCGATCATGCGCTCGAGGATCACCGGGTCCATTCCGTCGACACCGACCACGAACACGCCGGGCCGATCGGGTTGCGCGGCCGCGAGCACCGCGATCGGCACCGCGGCGATCGCGGCTGCGAGCAGCGC